>NZ_QTPZ01000015.1:0-175234 GCF_003853505.1 Burkholderia sp. Bp9015 | reverse complement strand
CCGTCTGGTTCGAATCGTCGTCGATCGCCTGCTTGCCGAGGATCACCAGTTGCGGCTGTTCCTTGTCGACCAGCGCCTTCAGGATCTTCGCGACGGCCAGCGGCTCGACGCTGTCGTTCGACTCGACGAGGATCGCGCGATCCGCACCGATTGCCAGCGCCGTGCGCAGCGTTTCCTGCGCTTGCGTCACGCCGACCGACACCGCGATCACTTCGGTCGCGACACCGGCTTCCTTCAGGCGCACCGCTTCTTCCACCGCGATTTCGTCGAACGGGTTCATCGACATCTTCACGTTCGCGATGTCGACGCCCGTGTTGTCCGACTTCACGCGGACCTTCACGTTGTAATCGACCACTCTTTTCACTGGCACCAGGATTTTCATGCACACGCTCCAAAGTTACGAATACGACCAGAGGCCATTCTATAGCGAGGCCTCATGACTGCGCGGCCAAGCGGACCAATCCATCGCGGCTATCGAGGATAGCGCGCCTCTCCGGCGCGCCGGCAATAGCGAACGGTCGTTCTATTTTAAAAGAGAAAAAACCCGGACGCAAAGCCCGGGTTTTCGATCATCGACTCTAATCGTCACCGGGCGCGCCCCGCATCACGTGTTACCAGGCGGCGATCACCGCGCCGCCGAACTTCTGTTCGATGAACTGCTTCACTTCCGCGGAATGATAAGCCGCGACCAGCTTCGCGACCCACGGCTTACCCCGGTCGGCCTCGCGAATCGCGAGAATGTTCGCGTACGGGCCAGTCGGGCCCTCGATCGCGATCGCATCCTGTTTCGGTTTCAACCCCGCTTCCATCGCGTAGTTGGTATTGATCGCGGCCGCGTCGACGTCGCCGAGCGAGCGCGGAATCTGCGCCGCATCGAGCTCGACGATCTTCAGCTTGCGCGGGTTGTCGACGATGTCGAGCGGCGTCGCCTTCAGCCCGGCGTCCGCGCGCAGCTTCAGGAGCCCCTGTTTCTGCAGCAACAGCAGCGCACGGCCGCCGTTGGTCGGATCGTTCGGCACCGCGATGCGCGCGCCCGGCTTCAACTCGGCCAGCGACTTCACCCGCTTCGAATAGATGCCCATCGGGAACGTGACGGTCTCCGCGACCTTGATCAGCTTGTAGCCGCGATCCTTCACCTGCGCCTGCAGATACGGATCGTGCTGGTAGCTGTTCGCGTCGAGATCGCCCGACGCGAGCGCCGCGTTCGGTTGCACGTAATCCGAGAATTCGACGACGCGGATGTCGAGGCCGCCCTTGGCCGCGACCTTCTTCACCACCTCCATGATCTGCGCGTGCGGGCCGCCCGTCACGCCCACCTTGATGGTTTCGGTCTGCGCGTGCGCGCTCGCGAACAGTGCGGCCGCGCCGAATGCGGCCGCGAACTTCAGCATGAAGCGTCGTTGCATCCTATCCCCCAACGAATGAATGTCGTTTTACTTGTGGCTCAGCCGGCGCACGAGCCAGTCGCCGAACGACTGCACGATCTGCACGAACACGATCAGGATCGCGACGACTGTCCACATCACTTCCGGCAGATAGCGCTGGTAGCCGTAGCGGATCCCGAGATCGCCGAGCCCGCCGCCGCCGATCGCACCGGCCATCGCCGAATAGCCGACGAGCGACACGAACGTGATCGTCAGGCCCGCGACGATGCCCGGCAGCGATTCGGGCAGCAGCACCTTGAACACGATCTGCGAGGTCGTCGCACCCATCGACTGGGCGGCCTCGATCAGCCCGCGGTCGACTTCGCGCAGCGCGGTCTCGACCAGCCGCGCGACGAACGGTGCGGCCGCGAGCGTCAGCGGCACGACCGCTGCGGCCGTGCCGATCGACGACCCCGTGACGAGCCGCGTGAACGGTATGACCGCGACCAGCAGGATGATGAACGGCGTCGAGCGCACCGCGTTCACGATGCCGCCGAGCACGCGATTCACGCCGAGGTTCTGCAGCACGCCCTGGCGGTCGGTCAGGTAGAGCAGCACGCCGAGCGGCAGCCCGACGAGCGCGCCGACCGCCCCCGAGATGCCGACCATGATCAGCGTCTCCCAGAACGACTGCACGAACATATCGAACATCTCACTCAACATACGAAAGCTCCTCTACCACCACACCTTGCTCGCGCAGGAACGCGAGCGCCTGCCCGACCTTGCCCGGTTCGCCGCCCGCGAGCACCGCGAGCGACCCGAACGCCTGCCCCTGGATCTCGTCGATCTGGCCATGCAGGATGTTGAAATCGAGTTCGTACCGGCGGATCGTCTCCGACAGGATCGGCTGATCGACACCCGAGCCGGTGAACGCGAGCCGCAGCAGATGCCCGCTGCCCGTCTTCAGCCGCTCGGCCACGCGCGCCTTCAGCGCCGGCGGCAGTTCCTGCGCGATCACGTCGCCGATCAGCGCGCGCGTCACTTCGTGATGCGGCTGCAGGAACACGTCGATCACGCGGCCCTCTTCGACCACGCGGCCCGCGTCGAGCACCGCCACGCGATCGCACACCTGCTTGATGACTTCCATCTGGTGCGTGATCAGCACGATCGTCAGGCCGAGCTCGCGGTTGATGCGCTTCAGCAGGTCGAGGATCGCGCGCGTGGTCTCGGGGTCGAGCGCCGACGTCGCTTCGTCCGACAGCAGTACCTTCGGCTTGCTCGCGAGCGCGCGGGCGATGCCGACGCGCTGCTTCTGGCCGCCGCTGATCTGCGCCGGATAGCGATCCTTCTGCGCGGACAGCCCGACGAGGTCGAGCAGCGGCAGCACCGCCGCCTCGATCTCGGCACGGCTCGCGCCGGCCAGCTCGAGCGGCAGCGCGACGTTGTCGAACACCGTGCGCGACGACAGCAGATTGAAGTGCTGGAAGATCATGCCGATTTCGCGGCGCGCTTCGCGCAGCGCGCCGGACGACAGCAGCGTGAGATCGCGTCCCCCGACGACGACATTGCCTTCGGTCGGCCGCGTGAGCAGGTTGATGGTGCGCACGAGCGTGCTCTTGCCGGCGCCGCTTCGGCCGATGATGCCGAACACCTCTCCCTGCGGGATCCTCAGATTGACGTTGTGCAATGCGTCGACCCAGCCGGTCGGCCCGGGAAAACGCTGCGACAGATTGCGTAATTCGATCATGTAAACAAAACGGCGGCCGGCTGGCGAGGCCCGCCAGTCGGCCGCCGAAGCATCTGGAATAGCCGGCGATTTTACCGCAAACGCCTCATTCCACTTAATAATCGATTTCGATCTTTTCATAACCAGACGAAATTAGAGGGGCGCTGCTGGGCCGCCGCGCGGCTACCGCGACTATGATCCGGAACACCGATGCCAACGAGACAGGGGACCCGCCAGATGACCGCCACCACCACGCAGGCCGCCGCACCCGCCGCCACCTCGGCATCGGGCCCGGTATCGCCGCCCGCCCCGCGGATGGGCCGGCTGCGTACCGCGGACGGGCTCGAACTGGCGTCGTATCGCTGGCCGGCCGGCGACGGCACGCTGCCGCCGCTTGCGACGATCGCGCTCGTCCACGGCCTCGCCGAGCATGCGGGCCGTTACGCGGCGCTCGCGGCCAGATTGAACGCGGCGGGCATCGACGTGCTGGCGATCGATCTGCGCGGGCACGGCCAGTCGCCCGGCAAACGCGCATGGGTCGAGTGTTTCGACGATTACCTGAACGATGCGGATGCGCTGGTTGCCGAAGCCGCCCGCGGCGCCACGCCGCTCTTCCTGATGGGGCACAGCATGGGCGGCGCCGTCGCGGCGCTGTATGCGATCGAACGCGTGCCGGCTCGCGGCCACGCGCTGGCAGGCCTCGTGCTGTCGAGCCCGGCGCTCGCGCCGGGACGCGACGTGCCGCGCTGGATGCTCGCGATGAGCCGCTTCATCAGCCGCGTGTGGCCGAGCTTCCCTGCAATCAGGATCGATGCGGCGCTGCTGTCGCGCGATCCGGCCGTCGTCGCCGCCAATCGCGCCGATCCGCTCGTGCACCACGGCGCGGTGCCGGCGCGCACCGGCGCCGAAATCCTCGATGCGATGGCGCGCATCGAGCACGGTCGCGGTGCGCTGCGCGTGCCGGTGCTCGTCTATCACGGCACCGAGGACAAGCTGACCGAACCCGATGGAAGCCGCGCGTTCGGCGCCCGTGTCGGCTCGCCCGATCGCACGCTGACGCTATACGAAGGCGGGTTCCACGAAACGATGAACGATCTCGAGCGCGACCGCGTGATCGATGCGCTGATCGCGTGGATTCACGCGCACGTGCCGGCGCGCTGAGCGCGCGCCGATCCGCTGCCGGTCAGATGCCGGCCAGCACGCGCAGGTGCGCGACCACGCTGCGCCCGAGTGCCGACAGGTTGTAGCCGCCCTCGAGACAGCTCACGATGCGACCCTGCGCATGCCGGCGCGCGACGTCGACGACCTGGGCGGTCAGCCATTCGAAATCGGATTCGACGAGACCGAGGTTGCCGATGTCGTCCTCGCGATGCGCGTCGAAACCGGCCGACACGAACAGCATTTGCGGCTTGAACGCGTCGAGACGCGGCAGCCAGAACATGTCGACCGCTTCGCGGATCGCCATCCCGTTGCTGCGCGCAGGCATCGGCAGGTTGACCATGTTCGGCGCCTGGTGATCGGCGCCCGAGAACGGGTACAGCGGATGCTGGAAGAAGCTGCACATCAGCACGCGCTCGTCGTTCGCGAACGCGGCTTCGGTGCCGTTGCCGTGGTGCACGTCGAAATCGATGATCGCGACCCGCTCGAGGCCGTGCACGTCGAGCGCGTGCCGCGCGGCGATCGCGACGTTGTTGAAGAAGCAGAAGCCCATCGCGCGCGCGGGTTCCGCGTGATGGCCGGGCGGCCGAACGCTGCAGAACGCATTCGCGTAGCGGCCTTCGATCACCGCGTCGGTCGCCGCGATCGCGGCGCCAGCCGCACGCAGCGCGGCGCGCCACGTGTCGCGGTTCATCAGCGTGTCGGGATCGATCTCGACGTAGCCGTCGACGGGCATCATGCTGCGGATGTAGTCGATATGGGCCTGCGTATGCACGCGGCCCAGCGCCACCTCGCTCGCGAACGGCGCGGTTTCGTGCACGATCAGGTCGTCGATGCGGCTCGCGATCAGCTGATCCTGGATCGCCGACAGTCGGGCCGGGCATTCCGGATGCCATTCCCCCATCTCGTGCAGCATGCAGTCGGGGTGCGTATAGAAGGCGGTTGCCATAAGCTGTCATCCGCGACGCGGGTTGCGCCGCTGGTCTCCATCAATGATGTCCATCGTCTGCCGCGAATTCGCCGCTAACTTACCACAACGGTGCGCTGCTACGCCCCGGCACGCAAGGTGCGTCGGGTATACTGCGCCGAACCCCATCGCCCTGTCCGCCCGCTTCGACATGAATTCCAGCAAGCCTGCCGCCCTTCTCTCCGCACTGTTCCGCGTTCGCGTTCCGCTCGTTGCCGCTGCCGTCGCCGCTACCCTGGCCGCCGCACCCGCCGCCGCGCAAACACAGCCTGCGAAGTCTCCCGGCACGCTCGTCGCGCAGGCGCAACCGCAGCAGCCGACGCCGCCGGGCCAGACCTTCGAAGAGGAGATCGTTCCGCAGCGTTACGCGAGCAACGCGAAGGTCGATGCGTTCATCGACGAGATGGTGAGCCGCAACGGCTTCGATTCCGCAAGCCTGCACGCGCTGTTCTCGCGCGTCAGCTACTCGGCCACGGCCGTGAAACTCGTGAAGCCGGCGCCGACGCCTTCGGTGAAGAACTGGAGCGTCTATCGTTCGCGCTTCATCGAACCGATCCGCATCAACGCGGGCGTGAAATTCTGGAAGGCGAACCGGGCAACGCTGCAGCGCGCGTCCGAGGAATTTGGCGTGCCGCCCGAGGTGATCGTCGGCATCATCGGCGTCGAAACGATCTACGGCCGCTACATGGGCAACTTCCGCGTGCTCGATGCGCTGACGACGCTCACGTTCGACTACCCGGACACGCCGAATCGCGACAGCCGCCAGGCCACGTTCCGCAAGAACCTCGAGGACTTCCTCGTCTGGACCCGCGACAACCAGCTCGACCCGACCACCGTGCTCGGCTCGTACACGGGTGCGATCGGCATCCCGCAGTTCCTGCCGAGCAGCATCCGCGAGTATGCGGTCGACTACGACGGCGGCGGCCACGTCGATCTGCGCAGCAGTCCTGCCGATGCGATCGGCAGCGTCGCAAACTACCTGAAGCAGCACGGCTGGGAAACCGACCGCCCGGTGGTCTGGCGGATCACGCCCGACACGGGCAGCCTCGGCATCGCCCAGGCGGCCGCGGACGGCCAGCCCGAACCGCACTGGGCACTGTCGCAGCTGCTGCGCGCCGGCATGACGCTCAACGAGCCGACGGTCAATATCACCACCGAAGCCGGCACGCCGGTGACCGTGGTCGATCTGCCGTCGCCGGGGCGCGCAACCGAGTACATGCTCGGCCTCAAGAACTTCTACGTGCTGACGCGCTACAACCGCAGCTTCTTCTACGCGCTCACCGTGTACCAGCTCGGCGAAGCCGTGAAGGCGCAGATGGAAGCGAGCGGCGCGCTGCCGCTGCCCGCGGCGGACACGGAAGCACCAGCGCAGTAAGCTCGGCCCGCGCAAAGAAAAAGCGCCGCTCGTGCGGCGCTTTTTTATCGCGTGATCCTGCCGATGCCGTTCCGGCTCAGGCAGGAAACACGCCGGTCGACAGGTATCGGTCGCCGCGATCGCAGACGATGAACACGATCGTCGCGTTCTCCACCTGGCGCGCGATGCGCATCGCGACTTCGCATGCGCCACCCGACGAGATGCCGGCAAAGATGCCTTCGACGGCCGCGAGCCGGCGCGCCATCGTTTCGGACGCGGCCTGGCTCACGCTCTCGACGCGATCGACGCGACTGCGATCGAAGATCGTCGGCATATAGGCCTCCGGCCACTTGCGAATGCCCGGGATGCGCGACCCTTCTTCCGGCTGCGCGCCAACGATCTCGATCGCCGGATTCTGTTCCTTCAGAAAACGCGACGTGCCCATGATCGTGCCCGTCGTGCCCATCGCCGACACGAAGTGCGTGACGCGCCCCTCGGTGTCGCGCCAGATCTCCGGGCCCGTTCCTTCGTAGTGCGCGAGCGGGTTGTCGGGGTTCCCGAACTGATCGAGGATCACGCCCTTGCCTTCGCGCTGCATCTGCTCCGCGAGGTCGCGCGCCAGTTCCATCCCGCCCTTTACCGGCGTCAGGATGATTTCGGCACCGTAAGCGGCCATGCTCTGGCGACGCTCGACCGACAGGTCCTCCGGCATGATCAGCACCATCTTGTAACCGCGGATCGCCGCGGCCATCGCGAGCGCGATGCCCGTATTGCCGCTCGTCGCCTCGATCAGCGTATCGCCCGGCTTGATGCGGCCGCGCGCCTCGGCCTTGTTGATCATCGACAGCGCAGGGCGATCCTTCACGGAACCGGCCGGATTGTTGCCTTCCAGCTTGGCGAGCAACACGTTGTTGCGTGCGCGAATCTCGTCGTCCGGCAGGCGGACCAGTTGCACGAGCGGCGTGTTGCCGATCGTGTCTTCGATAGTTTTGTAAGCCATGGAGATACCGTGAGTGCGAGGCTGATCAATCGATTGATTGTAAACCAGCGCCGGGGCTCGCGCCGGCAACCCCCATTGCGACGGTGGAATAGGCGTGCCCGCGATTCACGATCGTGCGCGTGCAGCATGCACGCAAAAAACCCGCGGCATGCCGCGGGAAGCCGTCGCAACGACGGCGACTGAAGGAGCCCTTCGCCTCGCGAGCGTTACTTCTGCGCAGTGCGGGCGGGCGCCGCGGCAGGTTTCACTGCCGTGGGCTTGCCCGCGGCGGGTGCCTGCGCACCCGAGCCTGCTGCGCCGATCGTCAACCCCTCCTGCTGAAGGCGCTCGACCGTATGGCCGCCCATGCCTTTCACGCGCGATGCAAGATCGTCTGCATTCCTGAACGGGCCGCGTGCGCCGCGCTCGTCGAGAATCGCCTTTGCCCGCGCGGGACCGATGCCCTTGATACCGACGAGTGCATCCTCGTTCGCGGTGTTGACGTCGACGGCCGCCCAGGCCGACGCGATCGCGCCGAACATCGCTGCGGCGGCAAACCATTTCCTGATCATGTGCTGGATCTCCGATGAAAAACGGTCGGCGGCTGCCGACCGTGAGACCCAGTCTAGCGATGCGACGCGCGGACTTAAACCTGGCCGGACAGCCAACGCACGTAACGGTCGACACCTTCCTGCACCGTCAGGAACGGCGCGTCGTAGCCGGCAGCACGCAGCTTCGTCTGGTCGGCCTGCGTGAAGCACTGGTACTTGCCGCGCAGCGCATCCGGGAACGGTACGTATTCGATCAGCCCCTGCTCGACCTGCTGCGCGAGCGTCAGCGGCGGCAGGCCGTCGAGCGCGCGCAGCGTGTTCACGACCGTCGACGCGATGTCGTTGAACGGTTGTGCGCGGCCGGTGCCGAGGTTGAAGATGCCCGACTTCTCCGGATGATCGAAGAAGAACAGGTTCACCTTCGCGACATCCTCGATCGACACGAAGTCGCGCGTCTGCTCGCCCGGCGCATAACCGTTGTACTCGCCGAACAGCTTGACCTTGCCTTCCGCGCGGAACTGGTTGAAGTTGTGGAACGCGACCGACGCCATGCGGCCCTTGTGCGTCTCGCGCGGGCCGTACACGTTGAAGTAGCGGAACCCGGCGATCTGGCTCTTCGCGCTCGGCAGCACGCGCCGGATCACCTGGTCGAACAGGAACTTCGAATAGCCGTAGACGTTCAGCGGCGCCTCGACCTCGCGCTCCTCGACGAAGCGCGTCGAGCCGCCGTAGGTCGCCGCAGACGACGCGTACAGGAACTGCGCGCCCTGCGCGAGGCACGCATCGAGCACCGCGCGGCTGTAGCGGAAGTTGTTGTCCATCATGTAGCGGCCGTCGGTTTCCATCGTGTCCGAACAGGCGCCTTCGTGGAACACCGCGCGTACCTTGCCGAAATCGCCGCGTGCGAAGCGTTCGACGAATTCCGTCTTGTCGAGATAGTCGTCGATCTCGCAATCGACGAGATTGCGGAACTTTTCCGCGCGCGTCAGATTGTCGACCGCGATGATGCGCGACTCGCCACGCTCGTTGAGCGCCTTGACGATGTTCGCGCCGATAAAACCGGCTGCGCCGGTGACGATGATGGTCATGGTCGTCCTGCCTGAAAAATGGGAGCCGTCCGGCCGGCGCGTGCGCCGCCCGATGCGCTCAGTGAAACAGTTCGTCGTAGCCGACGGTCGCCGTGCCGAGCTTGCCGACCACGATACCCGCGGCACGGTTCGCCAGCACGACGGCGTCGACGAGCGGCACGCCTGCGCCGAGCATCGTCGCGACGGTCGCGATCACGGTATCGCCCGCCCCCGACACGTCGTACACCTCGCGCGCGAGCGCCGGCGCGTGCAGTTCGCCCGCGGCGGAAAAGAGCGTCATCCCCTCTTCCGAACGCGTGAGCAGCAACGCATCGAGATCGAGTTCCGCGCGCAGCTTCGCGACGCGCGCGCGAAGGTCGTCTTCCGAATGCCACTGACCGACGACTTCGCGCAACTCCGCGCGGTTCGGCGTGATCAGCGAGGCGCCGCGATAGCGCGCCCAGTCGCCGCCCTTCGGATCGACGAGCACCGGCTTGCCGGCCGCGCGCGCCTTCTCGATCATCGTCGTCACGTGCGTCAGCCCGCCTTTCGCGTAATCCGACATCAGCACGATGTCGTGCTGCGGCAGCAGCGCGTCGAACCGCGCGAGCCCGGCGAGCAGCACCTCGTGCGTCGGCATCGCTTCGAAATCGACGCGCAGCAGCTGCTGCTGGCGCGCAAGCACGCGCAGCTTGATGGTCGTCGGCAGCGCCGCGTCGCGCTCGAGATGGGGCGTGACGCCACTGCTGCCGAGCAGCTCGACGATCCGCTCACCGGGTTCGTCGCAGCCGACCACGCACAGCAGCCCGGCCTGGGCGCCGAGCGTCACGGCGTTGCGCGCGACGTTGGCCGCGCCGCCGAGCCGCTCTTCCTGGCGCTGCACGTGCACGACGGGCACCGGCGCTTCCGGCGAAATACGGTCGACGTTGCCGAACCAGTAGCGGTCGAGCATCACGTCGCCGACCACGAGCACACGCGAACGCGCGAGCTGCGCGCGCGGGACCGGCACCACTTCGCGAAGGGTCGTCATCGTGCGCTCATCCACGGGAGGGGGACTGCGGATCGACGTGCGGACGCCCGATCGCATGGTAGTCGAAGCCGAGTTCGGCCATCGCGTCCGGTTCGTACAGGTTGCGCCCGTCGAAGATCACCGGCGCCTTCAGTTCGGCCTTCAGGCGCGTGAAATCCGGGCTCCGGAATTCCTTCCACTCGGTGACGATCACGAGCGCATCCGCGGCGCTCACGGCCGCGTCCTGGGTATCGACGAAATGCAGACGCGCAAGCGCGTCGGAAGCCTCGCCGAGATCGAGCGCGAACACGCGGCGCGCCTCGTCGATCGCGACGGGATCGTACGCGCGCACGATCGCGCCACGCCCGAGCAGCGCGGCGATCAGCCGACGGCTCGGCGCCTCGCGCATGTCGTCCGTATTCGGCTTGAACGCGAGGCCCCAGACCGCGAATTCGCGACCGGTCAGGTCCGCGCCGAAGCGCTGCTCGATCTTGCCGATCAGCACGTCCTTCTGTGCGGAGTTGGCCGCTTCGACGGCCTCCAGGATGCGCAGCGGCTGGCCGTTCTCGCCGGCGGTGCGGATCAGCGCCTGCACGTCCTTCGGGAAGCACGAGCCGCCGTAGCCGACGCCCGCGTACAGGAAGTGATAGCCGATGCGCGGATCGGAACCGATCCCGCGGCGCACGGCTTCGATGTCAGCACCGACCTTGTCGGCGAGATTCGACATCTCGTTCATGAACGAGATGCGGGTCGCGAGCATCGCATTCGCCGCATATTTCGCGAATTCCGCCGAACGCACGTCCATGTAGATCGTGCGCTCGTGATTGCGGTTGAACGGCGCGTACAGCTTCTTCATCCTCTCGCGCGCCACCGTGCCCGTCTCGTCGTCGTCGACGCCGATGACGATCCGGTCCGGGCGCATGAAGTCCTCGACTGCCGCGCCTTCCTTCAGGAATTCCGGATTCGATACGACCGAGAAACGGTGCGCGACGCTGCCCGCAAGCCCGCGGGCGCCGAGCGCCTCGTCGACCACCGCGCGCACGCGCTGCGCGGTGCCGACCGGCACCGTCGACTTGTCGACGATCACCTTGAAACCGGTCATGTAACGACCGATGTTGCGCGCGGCCTCGAGCACGTATTGCAGGTCGGCCGAACCGTCCTCGTCGGGCGGCGTGCCGACGGCGATGAACTGGATCTCGCCGTGCGCGACGCTCGCCTCGATGTCCGTCGAGAAGCGCAGACGCCCTGCCGCGCGATTGCGCGCGATGATGTCCAGCAGGCCCGGTTCGTGAATCGGCATCCCGCCGTTGTTCAGGATCTCGATCTTGCGCGGATCGACATCCAGACAGAAGACGTCGTGGCCGATCTCGGCGAGGCAGGAGCCTGTGACAAGACCGACATAGCCGGTGCCGATGATGGTGATTTTCATAGATGTTCCGGTACGTCCCGGTAATTGACTAACTTGCCCGCCGGGCCGGACCCGGCGGGAACCGCAGTGCGTCGGCGCCGCGCCCCGGGATCAACCCGGCATCGCAGGTTCGACGCGGCGCGGCGCATAGGTTTCCCAGCCGCTGCATCCGGGGCACTGCCAGTAGAAGAGCCGTGCCCGGAAACCGCAATTCTGGCACGTATAGCGTGGCAGATTTTTGGTGCGCTGCTTGATCAGCGCGCGCATCATTTCAAGTTCCTTACGGCGCGGCTCGTCGGCGGCCGCGATCTGCGCATCGAGCAGGTGCAGCATGCCCGACAGGTTCGGCGACTTCTCCATCTGCGTGCGCGCGAGCGTATGCGCCGCGTCCTGGCCGCGCAACCCGGCGATGTGCTGATACGCAGTATCGAGCAGGTCGTTCGACGGATAGCGATCGACGTAGCCCATCAGCAGCTCGGCGCCCTCGACCGGCTTGTCGAGCGCGACATAGGCCTTCATCAGCTTGTCGGCGACGAGCGGCAGATAAGCGGGATTTTGCGCCTCGACGCGCTTCCAGTGCTCGATCGCGGCCGCGTGATCGCCCGCCGCCTGCGCGGCATCACCGGACAGGATCGTCGCGCGGACGTTCTGCGGGTTCGCGGCAAGCGCGAGCTTCAACTGGTCGGCCGCGGCAGTGGCGTTCTTGCGTTGCAGCGCGTCCTGCGCGAGTTCGCAGTGGAACTGCGCTATTTCGGTGCCGAGCGGCTTGTCGCTCATCGATTCGATGCGCTTCGCGGTGTCGATCGACTTGTTCCAGTCCTTCTCGATCTCGTAGATCGTCAGCAGCGCCCGCTGCGCGCCCAGCGCGTAGTCGCCGTCGGCGAGCCGGTGGAAGGCCTCCTCGGCACGATCGAGCAGGCCGGCCTTCAGGAAATCCTGGCCGAGTTCGTACAGCGCATGGTCGCGCTCGTTGACCGGCAGGTCCGTGCGGCTCAGCAGATTCTGGTGCACGCGGATCGCACGGTCCGTTTCGCCGCGACGGCGGAACAGGTTACCGAGCGCGAAGTGCAGCTCGACCGTCTCGGGGTCGAGTTTCGCGACCTCGATGAACGCGTCGATCGCCTTGTCCGGTTGTTCGTTCAACAGAAAGTTCAGGCCGCGGAAATACGATCGCGGCAGGTTGGCGCTCTCCGACAGGAGGTTCTTCAGGTCATAGCGTGACGCCGCCCAGCCGAGCGCGAACGCCACCGGAATCGCGAGCAACCACCAGAAATCCAGATCCATGCGAAATATCGAAGCAGAGACGAAAACCGCGCGGGAGTCGCGCGGCGTCCGTGTTAAATGACGGGCGGCATCGGCGGCTGGTCGACGATGGCCGGGGTTTCGCGCGCCGCACGCAGATCGCGCTTCAGGCGCCCGTTCTCGAGGCGCAGGCGGAACATCGCCGGCAGTGCCGACAGCAGGCCGGCCAGCAGCCCGACGACGAAGAACGCGAGGCCGATCAGGATCAGCGGCGCTTGCCATGCGTAGCCGGCAACGAAATTCAGCGTCGCGGTTTGCGTATTGGCCAGTGCGAGCACCAGCAGCAGCACGAACACCAATACCCGGATCAGCCAGACGATAAACTTCATGTAGCCCTCTCTTTGTTGAGGTTTGCCGCGGCGCGCGACTCCCCTTCGCGGCGCCGAATCGACCCGTATTGTAAAGGAAGCGTTTCCGCGTCACCGCACATCCTGCGGATGCGCATTGCCGCACGGCAGCCGGAAATGAAAAAAGCGCCCGCAAGGGGCGCTTTTTTCTTCAGCCTTCGCCGGACGGATTCCGGGCAAGCCGAACGACGTTCAACGTTCGTCGTCCGGATCATCAGCTTTCAGCGGCTCGCCGGCGCGGCCGTCGACGCGTTCACGCAATTCCTTGCCGGGCTTGAAGTGAGGCACGAACTTCTCGGGCACCTGCACCTTCTCCCCCGACTTCGGGTTGCGTCCGACGCGCGCCGGGCGACGGTTGAGGCCGAAGCTGCCGAAACCCCGAATTTCGATGCGATGCCCTTTCGCCAAGGCGTCGGACATCGCATCGAGCATCGTTTTCACCGCGAAATCCGCATCCTTGAGGACAAGTTGCGGAAATCGCAGTGCCAGCTGCGCGACCAACTCGGATTTGGTCATACTTCAGCAGACCTCGTGAGGCTTACTGGTTCTGGCCGTCGAGCTTCGCCTTCAGCAGCGCGCCGAGGTTGGTCGTACCGGTCGCAGCAGCGCTGGTGTCCGACTGCAGGCCGCGGATCGCTTCCTGTTGTTCAGCCGAATCCTTCGCCTTGATCGACAGGTTGATGCCACGCGACTTGCGATCGATGTTGATCACCATCGCGTTGACCTTGTCGCCTTCCTTCAGCACGTTGCGTGCGTCTTCGACGCGATCCTGCGAGATTTCCGATGCACGCAGGTAGCCTTCGATGTCGCCCGTCAGCGTGATGACAGCGCCCTTCGCATCGACCGACTTCACCACGCCGTCGACGATCGAACCCTTGTCGTTCATTGCAACGTAGTTGCTGAACGGGTCGCCTTCGAGCTGCTTGATGCCGAGCGAAATACGCTCCTTCTCGACGTCGATACCGAGCACGATCGCTTCGACTTCGTCGCCCTTCTTGTACTTGCGAACGGCTTCTTCGCCGGCTTCGCTCCACGACAGGTCCGACAGGTGGACCAGGCCGTCGATGCCGCCCGGCAGACCGATGAACACGCCGAAGTCGGTGATCGACTTGATTGCGCCCGTGATCTTGTCGCCCTTCTTGAAGTTGCGGCTGAAGTCATCCCACGGATTCGGCTTGCACTGCTTCATGCCGAGGCTGATACGACGACGGTCTTCGTCGATCTCGAGGACCATGACTTCGACTTCGTCGCCCAGCTGGACAACCTTCGACGGTGCAACGTTCTTGTTGGTCCAGTCCATTTCCGACACGTGGACGAGGCCTTCGATGCCCGATTCCACTTCGACGAATGCGCCGTAGTCGGTGATGTTCGTGACCTTGCCGAACAGGCGCGTGCCCGACGGGTAACGGCGCGAGATGCCTTCCCACGGATCGTCGCCCAGTTGCTTGATGCCCAGCGAGACGCGGTTCTTCTCTTGGTCGAACTTGAGGATCTTCGCGGTGACTTCCTGGCCAACCGACAGGACTTCGCTCGGGTGACGCACGCGACGCCATGCGATGTCGGTGATGTGCAGCAGGCCGTCGATGCCGCCGAGGTCGACGAACGCGCCGTAGTCGGTGATGTTCTTGACCACGCCGTTGACGATCGCGCCTTCCTTCAGCGTCTCGAGCAGCTTCGCGCGCTCTTCGCCTTGCGTTGCTTCGATAACTGCACGACGCGACAGCACGACGTTGTTACGCTTGCGATCGAGCTTGATCACGCGGAACTCGAGCGTCTTGCCTTCGTACGGGGTCGTGTCCTTGACCGGACGCGTGTCGACCAGCGAACCCGGCAGGAACGCGCGGATGCCGTTGACCATCACGGTCATGCCGCCCTTCACCTTGCCGGTGATCGTGCCGGTGACGAGTTCGTTGTTGTCGAGGGCCTTTTCCAGCGACAGCCACGATGCAAGGCGCTTCGCCTTGTCGCGCGACAGGATCGTGTCGCCGTAGCCGTTTTCGAGTGCGTCGATCGCGACGGACACGAAATCGCCCGACTGCACCTCAACCTCGCCCTGATCGTTCAGGAATTCCTCGATCGGAATGTAAGCCTCGGACTTCAGGCCTGCATTGACGACCACGAAGTTGTGGTCGACGCGCACGACTTCGGCGGAAATCACTTCGCCGGCGCGCATGTCTTGACGGGTCAGCGACTCTTCGAACAGAGCCGCAAAGGATTCGGTATTCGGGGTGGAGGTTTGCAGGTCGGACATAAAAATCTGATTGTGCATGGCTCGCTGTGCCACGCCGGCCGGAATGGCAGGCTGAAAGGGCCAGATCGAGGTCCATACGGGGTTAAGGGTTCGAAACACGCTCCGCGCTGCCCGCGCGACGCACCTACTGCCGCCCGCCTTCTCAGGCGGGCTGGCCGAGCGCCCGGTACCACTGCAGCACCTGGTCGACCGCTTCATCGACCGAAAGCGCCGACGTATCGAGCAGCTTGGCATCTGCCGCGGGCCTCAGCGGCGCGGCGGCGCGATTGCTGTCGCGCGCGTCACGTTCACGAAGATCCCGGAGCAAGTCATCTATATTAGCAGAAAAACCTTTTTGCATCAATTGCTTATGCCGTCTGGCCGCGCGCGCCTCGGCGCTGGCCGTCAGAAACACCTTCAGCACGGCGTCCGGGAAGATCACGGTGCCCATGTCGCGCCCGTCGGCGACGAGGCCCGGCGTCTTGCGGAATGCGCGCTGGCGCGCGACCAGCGCGGTACGCACCGGCCCGTGCACGGCAATCGCCGACGCGCGGTTGCCGACCGCTTCGGCGCGGATGTCGTTCGACACGTCGACGCCGTCGAGCTGCGCGCAGCCTTCGCGAAACGTGATGTGAAGATCGTCGATCAGCTTCACGAGCGCGTCGATGTCCTCCGCCGCGATGCCGTAGCGTACGCTCGCGAGCGCGGCGAGACGATACAGCGCGCCGCTGTCGAGCAGGTGGAAGCCGAGATGCGCGGCGACGAGCGCGGCGACGGTCCCCTTGCCGGAAGCGGTCGGACCGTCGATCGTGATGACGGGGGTCGGGTGAAAGGGTCGGGTGGATTTCATCGGTACGGTGGGTCAGGCCTTGGCGAGCGCGGCGAAGCGGTCGAAATAGTCGGGGAACGTCTTGCCGACGCACTTCGGATCGTTGATTCGCACGGGCACGCCGCCCAGACTGACGAGCGAGAAGCACATCGCCATCCGGTGATCGTCGTACGTGTCGATCGCGGCGTTCGGCGTGAGTTGTTGCGGCGGCGTGACGACCAGATAGTCGGGGCCTTCCTCGACGATTGCGCCGACCTTGCGCAACTCGGTCGCCATCGCGGCGATGCGGTCGGTTTCCTTCACGCGCCAGCTCGCGATGTTGCGCAGCGTGCTCGTGCCGCTCGCGAACAGCGCCGCGACCGCGATGGTCATCGCCGCGTCGGGAATCAGGTTGAAGTCCATGTCGATCGGCTCGAGCTTGCCATGGTCGTGGCCGATGCCGCGCACCTCGATCCAGTCGTCGCCCATCGATACGTTCGCGCCCATCTGCATCAGCGCATTCGCAAAGCCGACGTCGCCCTGGATGCTCGCGCGCCCTACGCCCTCGACGCGCAGCGGGCCGCCGCCGAGCGCGCCGGCCGCGAGGAAATACGAGGCCGACGACGCATCGCCCTCGACCATGATGCGCCCCGGCGAACGGTAGCGGACGCCGGCCGGCACGACGAAGCGCTGCCAGCCGTCGCGCTCGATGGTCACGCCGAAGCGCTCCATCAGCCGGATCGTGATGTCGATGTACGGCTTCGAGATCAGTTCGCCGTCGACTTCGACGACGATCCTGCCGTCCTTCGCCTTCACGAGCGGCAGCGTCATCAGCAGCGCGGTGAGAAACTGGCTCGACACGTCGCCGCGCACGCGGATCGGCGCGTCGACCGCGATCGCCGCAGGCTTGATCCGAAGCGGCGGAAAACCGTCGTTCTGCTCGTAGTCGATCTGCGCGCCGATCTGCCGCAGGCCGTCGACGAGATCGCCGATCGGCCGCTCGTGCATGCGCGGCACGCCATGCACGCGATAGTCGCCGCCATTGACCGCGAGCGCCGCCGTCAACGGTCGCACCGCGGTGCCCGCGTTGCCGAGGAACAGGTCGGCGGTCTTCGCGGTGAACGCGCCGCGCGTGCCGGTGACGACACAGGTGTCGCCCTCGCGCGCGAGCTTCACGCCGAGCTTGCCGAGTGCATCGAGCATCACGCGGGTGTCGTCGGAATCCAGCAGGTTGGTGATCGTCGTATCGCCTTCGGCAAGCGCCGCAAGCAGCAGCACACGGTTCGAGATGCTCTTCGAGCCGGGCAGGCGCACGGTGCCCGACGCACTGGAATACGGGCCGAGATCGAGATAGTCCATGGGAATCGTCCTGTTTCCTGTTATTTCTTGACCGGTTCGGCAGCGGGCTGAGCGCCGCGTTCCTGCCATGCCTTGCGGGCCGCGCGCGAGCGCGTGAACACGGCTTCGAGCGCCGCGCCGTCGCCGGCGTCGATCGCCGCACGCAGCCGGGCGAGCACGCGCGTGTAGCCGTCGAGCTCGTCGAGCAGCGCCGCGCGATTCGCGACACACACGTCGCGCCACATTTCCGGGCTCGACGCCGCGATCCGCGTGAAGTCGCGGAAGCCGCCCGCCGCATACGAGAATTTCAGTTCGGCATCCGTCTCGCCGAGGATCTGCTCGACGAGCGCGAACGACAGCACGTGCGGCAGATGGCTGATCGACGCGAACACGCGATCGTGCTGCGCCGTGCTCATCGTGCGCACGTCGGCGCCGGTCGCCCGCCACATCGCGTCGATCCGCGCGACCGCGTCGGGTGCGTTCTCCGGCAGCGGGCACAGCACGACGTTGCGGCCGACGTACAGATCCGGCAGCGCGGCCTCGACACCGCTCGACTCGCGCCCGGCGATCGGGTGGCCCGGCACGAATTGCGCGATCCGCGCACCGAGCACCTCGCGCGCCGCCGCGACGACATCGGACTTGGTGCTGCCCGCGTCGGTGACGAGCGTCGCGGCCTCGAGCCACGGCGCGATGCGCGCGAGCAACGGGCCCGTTTGCGCGACGGGCGCGGCCAGCAGCACGAGATCGGCGCCGGCAAGCGCGTCGCGCAGTTGCGCATCGTCGTCGAGCGCCGCCGCGCGATCGATCACGCCGAGCGCGAGCGCGCGCTCGACTGACGCACGGGAACGGCCGACGCCGACGACTTCGCCCGCGCCGCCCGGTGCGCGCTCGCGCAGCGCGCGCGCCAGCGATCCGCCGATCAGGCCGACGCCGAAGATGACCAGTTTGTTGAATGCAAAGCCTGACACGACAAGAGCCAAGTGACGCGCGCGGAACGATGCCCGCGCGCGGAAGTCCAGATTCCGGGCAACGGGCCCGCACCCGGCACGACCTGCACCGGATACCTCCCGAGCCCGCCTTGGGCAGCGCCGCCCGGCCTGCCCTGCCCGCTTCGCCGCGCCGCCTGCGCGGTGCAGGCGACGGGCCGCTGCGCGTCAGCGCGCGCGCGGATACGAACCGAGTACCTTCAGGAACGCGGCCTTCTGGCCGAGCTCCGCGAGCGCGGCGGCCACGGCTGGCTCGTCCCGGTGCCCTTCGATGTCGATGTAGAAGTAATACTCCCACGTGCCGACGCGCGCCGGGCGCGATTCGAAGCGGGTCATCGACACCCCGTGCCGCGCGAGCGGTTCGAGCAGCTTGAACACCGCGCCCGGCTCGTTCTTCACCGACACGATCAGCGAGGTCTGGTCGTGACCGCTCGGTCCGGCCGGCTGCTTGCCGATGATCACGAAGCGCGTGCGGTTGTGCGGATCGTCCTGGATCAGCGAGAACGCGATCTGCAGCCCGTAGTGCGCGGCCGCGCGGTCGCCCGCGATCGCCGCGACGCTCGGGTCGGCCGCCGCGAGACGCGCGGCCTCCGCGTTGCTCGACACTGCTTGCCGCTCGAGCTGCGGTGCGTTCGCGGCGAGCCACTGCTGGCATTGCGCGAGTGCCTGCGCATGCGCGCAGACGCGCTTCACGCCGTCGAGCGTGCCGCTCTGCGTGAGCAGGTTGTGATGGATCGGCAGCGCGAGTTCGCCGCTGATCAGCAACTGCGTCTGCAGCAGCAGGTCGAGCGTGCGCGACACCGCGCCTTCGGTCGAATTCTCGACCGGCGCGATGCCGAATGCGGACGCGCCCGCCTCGACCGAGCGGAACACCTCGTCGATCGACGGACACGGCAGCCCTTCGATCGACTGGCCGAAATACTCGAACATCGCCTGTTCGCTGTACGTGCCGACCGGCCCGAGGAACGCGACGTGGATCGTCTGCTCGAGCGCGCGGCTCGCGGCCATGATCTCGCGCCAGATGGCGCTGATGTGCTCGCTCGCGAGCGGCCCCGCGCTCATGTCCTGCAGGCGCGCGATCACCTGCAGTTCGCGTTCCGGCCGGAACACCGGCGCATTGAAGTGCTTCTTGACCTCGCCCACCTCGAGCGCCACCGCGGCGCGCTGGTTGAGGAGCGCGATCAGCTGCGCGTCGATCGCGTCGATGCGGTCGCGCAGCGGTTTCAGGCGGGAATTCAGTTCGTCGTCCATGCGTAGTTGCCGTGCTGTTTGAACAGCGCTGCGCTCAGGCGCCGCGCCGTTCGAAGTCCTTCATGTACTCGACGAGCGCTTGCACGCCCTCGAGCGGCACCGCGTTGTAGATCGACGCCCGCATGCCGCCGACGGACTTGTGGCCCTTCAGCTGCAGCAACCCGCGCGCCTTTGCGCCGGCAAGGAAGTCTTCATTGCGCGTTTCGTCGGCCAGGAAAAAGGGCACGTTCATCCGCGAACGCGCCGCCGGCTCGACCTTGTTCAGATAGAAGCTGCTCGCATCGATCGTGTCGTAGAGCAGCTTCGCCTTCTCGATATTGCGGGCCTCGATCGCCTCGAGGCCGCCCTGCCGCTTCAGCCACTGGAACACGAGGCCCGCGACGTAGATCGCATAGGTGGGCGGCGTGTTGTACAGCGAGTTGTTCTCGGCGACGGTTTTCCATTCGAATGCGGACGGGCAGATCGACAGCGCGCGATCGAGCAGATCCTCGCGCACGATCACGACCGTCACGCCGGCTATCCCGATGTTCTTCTGCGCGCCGCCGAACAGCACGCCGTACTTCGCGACGTCCATCGGGCGCGACAGGATGTGCGACGAGACATCGGCGACGAGCGGCACGTCGCCGAGGTCGGGAATCTCGAACGTCTCGACGCCGTCGATCGTCTCGTTCGTGCACAGATGCACGTAGGCCGGATCGTCCGACAGCTGCCACTCGGCACGGGCAGGCGCGCGCGTGAAACCGTCGGCCGTCTTGCCGGAGGCGGCCAGATGCGGCGTGCCGTATTTCTTCGCTTCGTTGAACGACTTCTGCGACCACGAGCCCGTCACGACGAAGTCGGCGGTCTTGCGCGAGCCGAGCAGGTTCATCGGCACGGTCGCGTTCGCGCCGATGCCGCCGCCCTGCAGGAACAGGATCCGGTGGCTGGCCGGCACATCGAGCAGTTCGCGCAGGTCGGTCAGCGCCGCCTCGTGGATCGACATGAATTCCTTGCCGCGATGGCTCATCTCCATCACGCTCATGCCGCTGCCGTGCCAGTCGAGCATTTCGTCGGCGGCCTGCCGCAGCACTTCCTCGGGGAGCGCCGCAGGACCGGCGGAGAAATTAAAGACGCGCATCGTGAAAACCTCGGGAGGGACGCGACCGGCTTGCGACCGGCTTGCCGCCGGCAGAAAGAACCGCGCCTGAAAAGAAATGGCCGCTTGCGCTCGCGCGCAAACGGCCATTATCGCACTGTCATCAGGCTCCCGCCAAACCCGGCCGGACGGCCGGGCGGCGTGCCCGGACAGCTTACTTGCCCGGCTTGACTGCCGCGACTTCCTTGTCAGCCTGCGCGCGCGTCGCCTGGATCGCTTGCGGCATGTACTTCTGCATCAGGCCGTTGACCACGTCGCGGCCGACCTGATCCTGAACCTGGATGAACTTGCGGCCCGTCGGGCTCTTGTAGAACGTCGTCAGATCCTTGATCTCCGACGTGCTGTAGTACTTCGCATAGGCGTCGTACTGAGCCGACATCGCATCGTTCTGGAACTGCTGCGAGCCGAACACCTTGCCCGCGCCGTCAACCAGCTTCGGCACTGCGTTCTTCTGCAGCGTCGGCACGGCAGCCTGCTTCTGCTTGTCGTTCAGCGACTTGTTTTCCGACAGCGCGTCCGACAGGATCGCCGGCACGAGCTGCTTTGCCTGCATCTCGGCGCTGTTGCCGATAGCCGACACGAGCTTCGGCGCGTCGATCGCGTCGAGCAGATCCTTGATCGCTGCCTTCTTGTCGGCGTCGATCGGCGCAGCTGCCGCGGTCGCAGCCGGTGCGGAATTCGACAGCGCTTGCGCCATCGCGAACGTCGGCACCAGTGCAGCCAGCAGAACCAGTTGCTTGAATTGCTTTTGCATCATCACTCCCTTTTGGAAATATGAATGGTTGCTCGCCGACCGCGGCGCTTTTCGCCCGCGGCGGCTCGAGTCTCATCCGTTCTTCAGGCTTCGCCGTCCGACGCCTCGTCGGCCTCGCCATCGCCCTCTTCGGCTTCCGCGATCTGCTGCAGGCCGGAGAGCTTGGTACCCTCATCGAGACTGATGAGTGTAACACCTTGCGTGGCGCGCCCCATTTCGCGAATCTCGGACACACGCGTCCGGATCAACACGCCGGCGGTCGTGATCAGCATGATCTGATCCTCGGCGTCGACGAGCGTCGCGGCGACGACCTTGCCGTTGCGCTCGGACGTCTGGATCGCGATCATCCCCTTCGTGCCGCGGCCGTGACGCGTGTACTCGGTGATCGGCGTGCGCTTGCCGTAGCCGTTTTCGGTCGCGGTGAGCACGGTCTGCTCCTCGCTGCCGGCAACCAGCAGCGCGATGACCTGCTGCCCGTCCTCGAGCTGCATGCCGCGCACGCCGCGCGCTTCCCGGCCCATCGGGCGCACGTCGTTCTCGTCGAAGCGCACGGCCTTGCCTGCGTCAGAGAACAGCATCACGTCGTGCGCGCCGTCGGTGATCGACGCGCCGATCAGGTAATCGCCCTCGTCGAGGCCGACCGCGATGATGCCCTTCTTCATCGGGCGGCTGAATGCCTCGAGCGGCGTCTTCTTCACGGTGCCGAGCGACGTCGCCATGAACACGAACTTGTCGGCCGAGAACTCCTTGACCGGCAGCACGACGTTGATCTTCTCGCCTTCCTGCAGCGGGAACATGTTGACGATCGGACGGCCGCGCGAGTTGCGCGAGCCTTGCGGCACTTCATAGACCTTGACCCAGTACACGCGGCCGCGGTTCGAGAAGCACAGGATGTAATCGTGCGTGTTCGCGATGAACAGCGTCTCGATCCAGTCGTCTTCCTTCATCTGCGTCGCCTGCTTGCCGCGACCGCCGCGCTTCTGCGCGCGATACTCGGACAGCGGCTGCGACTTCACGTAGCCCGCGTGCGACATCGTGACGACCATGTCCTGCGGCGTGATCAGGTCTTCGGTATTCAGCTCGGTCGCGTTCAGCTCGATCTTCGAGCGGCGCGCGTCGCCGAATTCGGCCTTCACCGACGTCAGCTCTTCGCCGATCATCGTCGTGATCCGCTCCGGGCGCGCGAGGATGTCCAGCAGGTCGGCGATCTGCGCCATCACTTCGCGGTACTCGCCGATGATCTTGTCCTGCTCGAGACCGGTCAGGCGCTGCAGACGCATCTGCAGGATTTCCTGCGCCTGCGTGTCGGACAGACGGTACAGCCCGTCGGTCTGCATCCCGAACGCCGGGTTCAGGCCTTCCGGACGGTACGCGGAGCGGCCGCCCGCGGATGCGTTCTCGGTCTCGGCGCGCGTCAGCATCTCGCGCACGAGCGACGAATCCCACGGCTTCGCCATCAGTTCCTGCTTCGCGATCGGCGGCGTCGGCGCGGCCTTGATGATCGCGATGAACTCGTCGATGTTCGCGAGCGCGACCGCGAGACCTTCGAGCACGTGGCCGCGTTCGCGGGCCTTGCGCAGTTCGTAGATCGTGCGGCGCGTCAGCACTTCGCGTCGATGCGACAGGAAGCACTGCAGGATTTCCTTCAGGTTCAGCAGTTTCGGCTGGCCGTCGACCAGCGCGACCATGTTCATGCCGAACGTGTCCTGCAGCTGCGTCGCCTTGTACAGGTTGTTCAGCACCACTTCGGGCACTTCGCCGCGCTTCAGCTCGATCACGACGCGCATGCCGCTCTTGTCGGACTCGTCGCGGATGTCGGAGATGCCCTCGAGCTTCTTCTCGTTGACGAGCTCGGCAATGCGCTCGAGCAGCGAGCGCTTGTTCACCTGGTACGGCAGCTCGTCGACGATGATCGCCATCCGCTGGCCGCGGTCGATCTCCTCGAAGTGCGTGGCCGCGCGCATCACGACGCGGCCGCGCCCGGTGCGGTAGCCGTCGCGCACGCCGGCGACGCCGTAGATGATGCCGGCCGTCGGGAAGTCCGGCGCCGGGATGATCTCGATCAGCTCGTCGATCGTCGCTTCCGGGTTGCCCAGCAGGTGCTGGCACGCGTCGACGACTTCGTTCAGGTTGTGCGGCGGGATGTTGGTCGCCATGCCGACCGCAATGCCCGACGAGCCGTTGATCAGCAGGTTCGGGATGCGCGACGGCAGGACCGACGGCTGCATCTCGTTGCCGTCGTAGTTCGGCTCGAAGTCGACCGTTTCCTTGTCGATGTCGGCGAGCAGCTCGTGACCGATCTTCGCCATGCGAATTTCGGTGTAACGCATCGCCGCGGCGTTGTCGCCGTCGATCGAGCCGAAGTTGCCCTGCCCGTCGATCAGCATGTAGCGCAGCGAGAAGTCCTGCGCCATCCGCACGATCGTGTCATACACCGCGGTATCGCCGTGAGGGTGATACTTACCGATCACGTCACCGACGATACGCGCCGATTTCTTGTACGCGCGGTTCCAGTCGTTGTTCAGTTCGTGCATCGCGAACAATACGCGCCGGTGCACGGGTTTCAGGCCATCGCGGACATCCGGAAGGGCACGTCCGACGATCACGCTCATCGCGTAATCGAGATACGAACGGCGCATTTCCTCCTCTAGGGAGGTGGGCAGGGTCTCTTTGGCGAATTGATCCATGTATCCGTATCGTTTCGGAGCGAAGACGGCGAACGCCTTTCGCGTGGGCGCTGCATGCGCAACGCAACGCGAGATTCTAACATGCGCCCATCAGCCGCCGATTCGCCACCCCCTCTATATGTAAACAGCAAAAATCGCGACCACGGCAGCGGCACCGCGAACCGGCCGCGATCGCGCCCCTTCAGGCGGCTCGGGGGCCGCGCGGATCCGAGTCGCGCACGCGGGTAAACATTTGCGGCCTTTCGCGCAATTTCGCGGACCCACTCTTGACAATCTCTAAAAGTTACGGCAGGCCGGTGTTGCGCATGCACCACAAAGTTGAAGCGATCTTAGGGTGGGGAGGATTTTTTTTCGTAGGAAGGGAACGATATGGCAAAATGCCAACGCACTGAAAGTTAGACGCTGCTCGAAGTCTACACAGAGCGGTGCCGCGTTTTTTGTGCCGCACCAATGTTATACTTCGAGCAATGTATGACTTGTCACCGTCAACAGGCTCGCAGTAAACCTGCGGTAATCTCAATTTCGAGAGGAGAAATATGAATAAACTTTCAAAGCTCGCGTTCATTGCAGCTACCGCAGTTATGGCTGCATCCGCTTCGGCACAGTCGGTGCCGGCGTCGCGTCAAGCCGTCAACGACAACTGGGTGAACGGCACGGGCGAATGGGTGTGGATGAACGGCACGAACGAGCTCTGCTGGCGTGACGCGTTCTGGACGCCGGCCACCGCCAACGCGAAGTGCGATGGCGCACTGGTCGCCCAGGCACCGGCTCCGGCTCCGGTCGCACCGGTCGCTCCGGCAATCACGAGCCAGAAGATCACGTATCAAGCCGACGCACTGTTCGACTTCGACAAGGCAACGCTCAAGCCGCTGGGCAAGCAAAAGCTGGACGAACTGGCTTCGAAGATCCAGGGCATGAACACGGAAGTGGTCGTCGCTACGGGCTACACGGACCGCATCGGTTCGGACAAGTACAACGACCGCCTGTCGCTGCGCCGCGCGCAAGCCGTCAAGTCGTACCTGGTCAGCAAGGGTGTCCCGGCCAACAAGATCTACACGGAAGGCAAGGGCAAGCGCAACCCGGTCACGACGGGCTGCAACCAGAAGAACCGCAAGCAACTGATCGCCTGCCTCGCACCGGACCGCCGCGTGGAAGTCGAAGTGGTCGGTACGCAAGAAGTCCAGAAGACGACCGTTCCGGCACAGTAAGCCGCGGTTTTCGACTGCTTCAAAGCCCCGCTCCGGCGGGGCTTTTTCTTTGATGCCCGTCCGGGCGCTCGCCGCTTCGCCGCTCGTCCGCTTCTTATATACTCGGGTCTGACGAACCGCAGCACCGCCCTCCTTCCGTAGCCCGTTTGCCGACATGACCAACGCCGATCCGCACGAACTCCAGAAATTCAGCGACCTCGCCCATCGGTGGTGGGATCCGAACGCCGAATTCAAGCCCCTGCACGACCTGAACCCGGTCCGGCTCGGCTGGATCGATTCGCATGCGCACCTCGCCGGCAAGCGCGCGCTCGATATCGGCTGCGGCGGCGGCATCCTGTCCGAATCGATGGCCGGACTCGGCGCGCAGGTGAAAGGCATCGACCTGTCGACCGAAGCGCTCGGCGTGGCCGACCTGCACAGCCTCGAAAGCGGCATCACGGTCGATTACGAGGCGATCGCCGCCGAAGCGATTGCCGAACGCGAGCCGGGCACCTATGACGTCGTCACGTGCATGGAAATGCTCGAGCACGTCCCGTCGCCGGCCGGCGTCGTCGCCGCGTGCGCGACGCTCGTGAAGCCGGGCGGCTGGGTGTTCTTCTCCACGCTGAACCGCAACCTGAAGTCCTACCTGTTCGCAGTGATCGGTGCGGAGTACATCGCGCAGATGCTGCCGAAGGGCACCCACGACTACGCGCGCTTCATCCGCCCGTCGGAACTGGCGAGCTTCGTGCGCGGGACCGATCTGCATATCGTGGAGATCAAGGGCATTACCTATCACCCGATCGGCAAGCGCTTCGCGCTGTCGAACGATACCGACATCAACTATCTCGTCGCGTGCCGCCGCGGCGCGTGACCTTCCGACCGGCATGACGACTTCCCTTTCGACCGGGCGGCCCGCACTCGACGAGCCGCGCCTGCTGCACTGCGATGCCGTGCTGTTCGACCTCGACGGCACGCTCGCCGACACGGCGCCCGATCTCGCCGCCGCCGTCAACAAGATGCAGCGCGTGCGCGGCCTGCCCGAAACGTCGCTCGACGTGCTGCGGCCGCTGGCATCGGCCGGCGCGCGCGGCCTGCTCGGCGGCGCATTCGGCATCGGCCCGCAATCGGCCGGCTACGAAGCGATGCGCGACGAGTTCCTGACCAATTACGCGACGGACATCTGCGTGCACACCGTGCTGTTCCCCGGCATCGGCGACGTGCTCGACGAACTCGATGCGCGCGGCGTGCGCTGGGGCATCGTCACGAACAAGGCGATGCGCCTCACCGCGCCGCTCGCCGACCTGCTCGGCCTTGCGCCGCGCGCGGCCTGCATCGTCGGGGGCGACACAACGCCGCACTCGAAACCGCATCCGGCCCCGCTGCTGCACGCGGCCGGACAGATGACGCTCGCGCCCGAGCGCATCGTCTATGTCGGCGACGATCTTCGCGACATCCAGGCCGGCAGCGCGGCAGGGATGGCAACCGTCGCGGCTGCCTATGGCTACTGCGGCGACGGCGCCGCGCCGGCCGACTGGCAGGCGCAGCATCTCGTCGGCTCGACGCAGGAACTGCGCGAACTGTTGCGCGATGTTGGGCTATAATGTTTGATCTTATCCGCGGGGGCGACCTGGTTTCGACAGGGGTTGTGAAGCGGCTAGGGCATGTCGAGGACCCGTCACCTCGTTAATCAATGGGAAAATCGTAACTGCAAACGACGATACGTTCGCACTGGCAGCCTAACGGCCGCCGTCCTCTGCCTAGTTCACTGACGGGCTAGTGTCGCAAGACCGGTAGCAATACCGCCAGAGGTCATTTACGTCAGTTAAGCCCTGTCGGCGTCGCGACGCCAGGGTCGAAAACCTAGCGAATCGCCGTAGTGCAGCGTGTTCGTCCGCGTCGCTGCGGTTAAATCAAATGACTGAACTAAACATGTAGAACTAGTCGTGGAGCGCTTCTGGACGCGGGTTCGATTCCCGCCGCCTCCACCAAATTCCGCGCTTGACGCACGAACCCCGCACGACGCGAGTCTGCGGGGTTTTTTGTTGCCAGTGCGCCCACCTCCCGCGCCCTCCGAAAAAGCGCCCGGCCCCGAGCGGGCCAGGCGGAATGCCACCGATACGCCGGCGACAGGAGGTGACGGAGGTTCGGCGCCGTCCGCGCTGCGCTCGAGCGCAGCGGACGACGCCCTGCCCGGCACCGCGACCGGACGCGATGCATCGTCGCACCGGCCGCGTGGCCCCGCCAGGCAATGCGCAGCTTAGCTGCCGCGATACAGCGACTTCATTTCTTCCGCGCTGGCCGGACGCACGCCGATCGCACGCGAGCCCGCTGCCGATGCGCCCTGCACCTGCGCGCCGTAGCCGCTGGCGTCGGCGCCTTGCGCCTGGGCCAACGCGCTGCGCTGCTGTTCTGCAACACGCGCGGTTGCGGCCTGGATCGCTTCCGGATAGTGCGGATCTTCGCCGCGGGCGGTGTTGTAACCGGCCTGCTGGAGCTGAACCAGTTCGGCGCGAACCTGTGCGCGGGTGAGTGCCGAGCCGGACTGCGCAAACGAAACGACCGGAGCAACGAGAGCGGCAGCAACGACAACGGCTTGAACGAGCGACTTCATGATGACCTACCTCCAGATTTGTCTGATTTCGCGGTGAACACCCGTTCATCGCTGACAAACCGAAGTTTATGTAGGCGGATGCTTAAGAATAAGGCAGGTTTCAGGAAGACATCCTTCCTGGATTACGGGTTAACCCTAGAATCCCGACAGGCACCCGATCCGGCATCGCACGATCGCACTGGACTACGACCGGCCATAAAGCACGAGCCCCGCAAGGCAGCATGCCCTGCGGGGCTCGAAAAGAATCGCGCGGCATCGGCGCGGCACGGCGGCACGGCCGCACAGACGCGTCGACGACGACCCGGCGCGTCTGCCTTGGTTTATTGAGTGTCCAGCGGGCACTTCAGGTTGCAGCCGTTCGGATCCCCCATATCGCCCTTGCGGCGCAATGCCGACTTCTTGCCGCTCTGGTATTTCTGCGACGGCGCAGACGCCGCGAACGGCATCTGCGGATGCTCGTTCAGGCGGAACTGTTCGCTCAGGATGCCGCCAGGCACGCCCGGGGAATTCTGCGCAAGCGCAAACGGCGAAACAGCGACGAGAAGCCCTGCGGTCAACGCTGCCGCGGCGAAGGGAACGGAAAGTTTCATGGCGGGATGACGCCTGAACGGCGTGCTTGTTGGAACGTTGATCAAGCGGCAAGCGTAGCGCAAATCCCTCGCTGCTGCAGCGCGGCTCGCGTGCATTCCCGTTACCGTGCGTTGCCGTCCGGCGTACCGGCCGCGACCGTACCGGCGAAGCCCTCCGCGACACCGGCCAGCGTCCCGCACGCCGCCGGATCGTAGCCGTCGAGATGCGCGACGCGCTCGACGAAACGTGCATCGCGCAGCAAGGCGAGCACGCCGGCGAGCGGCCGCGAGTCGAGCTGCGCGCGTTCGCACGCGAAGTAGTAGTCCTCGTCGACGACCGGGATGAAATCGAGCCCGAAATGACGGGCGGCCGGCTCGACGCCGAAGCCGAGATCGGCCATCCCGCTCGCGACGAACGCGGCGATCGCCGAGTGCGTGAGCTCGGCCGACGCGTAGCCGTCGATACGCTCGGGATCGATGCCGATCGCGCGCAACGCGAGATCGAGCAGCATGCGCGTGCCCGACCCCGGCTGCCGATTGACGAAGCGGATGTCGTGGCGGGCGAGATCGGCCAGCCCGCCGACCTGCTTCGGGTTGCCGCGCGGCACGAACAGCCCCTGCTGGCGACGCGTCAGATGAATCAGCACGTGACGCGTGTCGTCGAGCCACGGCCGGTAGATCTGCGCGCACCGTTCGCGGAACGCGCCGCGCGGCAGATGGAAGCCGGCCAGCTCGCATTCGCCGCGCGCGAGCGCCTGCACGGCCTCGACGCTCTCGCGATACTTGATGTCGACGGCGGCCTGCGCATCGACGAGTGCGGAAACGAGCGCCGCAACCGCATAGCCGTGCGACGCATGGATGCGCACGGCGCCGTCGCGCTGTGCGAGCCGCCGGTTCAGGTTGCTCGCCACCTCGGCCGCCAGCGCGCGCAGGTTCCCGTCGAGACGGCTGCGCGCGAGCCGCTGCGCGTCGACGACCGCCTGCCCCAGCTCCGACAATGTCGATCCCTTGCCGCGCGCGGTCTCGATCAACTCGCCGCCGACGCATGCCTCCAGCGCCCGCAGCATGCCCCACGCGTGCCGATACGACAGCCCTTTCGCCTGCGCGGCCTGTGCAATGCTGCCCGTATCGGCCACGAGCTCCAGCAACGGGGCGACATCCGACAGGCTCGCCGTGCGGCCCTCCGTGTCGCGTACGGTCAGATACGCGTCGCATTCGATTCGAATCAATTATGTACTCCGATTTCCTATTGCGACTGCGAAATCTTCCGCTTATCGTTGCTCAAAATCAATCAGGACGAAGTCCCGGTGTGCACTATATGAATCAATGGCACATATGAGACTTTGGAGGAGCACAACGATGTCCCCGAATTCCCCCGCGCCCGACGCGCTCGTCGAGCGTCATGCGCGCGCCGGCCGCTCGCTCGTCGCGATCCTGCATGCGATCCAGGACGAGGCCGGCTACGTACCGGCAGGCTGCGTCGCGCCGCTCGCGAAGGTGCTGAATCTGTCGCGTGCCGAAGTGCACGGCGTGCTCACCTACTATCACCACTTCCGCACCGCGCCGCCCGCGCGCGTGACGATCCAGATGTGCCGCGCCGAGGCGTGCCGCAGCATGGGCTGCGAAGCGCTGGCCGCACACGCGGAAGCGCGCACGGGTTGCCGGTTCGACGCCGCGCACGGCGATGGCGCCGACGCGCACGCGCCGGGCGACGTCGCGCTCGAGTCGGTCTACTGCCTCGGGCTGTGCGCACAATCGCCGTCGATGACGGTCAACGGCGTACTGCACGCAAAGGTCACGCCGGAGAAGTTCGACGCCCTGCTCGCCGACGCGGCCGCCCACACCCCGGAGGCCGCATGACGACCCGCATCTACGTTCCGCGCGATTCGTCCGCACTGGCGCTCGGCGCCGACGCCCTCGCCGCCGCGATCGTCGCGGAAGCCGAGCGGCGCGGCGTCGCGATCGAACTGATCCGCAACGGTTCGCGCGGGCTGCTGTGGCTCGAGCCGCTCGTCGAGGTCGGCACGGCCGCCGGGCGCGTCGGCTACGCGAACCTGTCGGCGGCCGACGTGCCCGCCCTGTTCGATGCAAACTGGCTCGACGGCGGCACGCACCCGAGCGGCGTCGGCCTCGTCGACGCGCTGCCCTATCTCGCGCGCCAGCAGCGCCTCACGTTCGCGCGCATCGGCCTGACCGATCCGCTGTCGCTCGACGACTACCTGAAGCATGACGGCCTCGCCGGCCTGAAGAACGCGCTCGCACTCGACGGCGACGCCGCGTGCGAGCTGCTGATCGAATCGGGGCTGCGCGGCCGCGGCGGCGCGGCCTTCCCGGCCGGCATCAAGTGGCGCACGGTCCGGCAGGCGCGCGCCGCGCAGAAGTACATCGTCTGCAACGCGGACGAAGGCGATTCGGGCACGTTCTCCGATCGCCTGCTCATGGAATGCGATCCGTACTGCCTGATCGAAGGGATGATCATCGCGGGCATCGCGACGGGCGCGACGCTCGGCTACATCTACGTGCGCAGCGAATACCCGCATGCGATCGCGGCACTCGAAACGGCGATCGAGCGCGCTCGCGAAGCCGGCTGGCTCGGCGAACGCGTGCTCGGCTCCGCGCATGCGTTCGACCTGCACGTCGCGAAGGGCGCCGGTTCGTACGTGTGCGGTGAGGAAACGGCGCTGCTCGAATCGCTCGAAGGCAAGCGCGGCGTCGTGCGCGCGAAGCCGCCGCTGCCGGCGCTCGCCGGCCTGTTCGGCCAGCCGACCGTGATCAACAACGTGATCACGCTCGCGACCGCGCCGGTGATCTTCGCGCGCGGCGCCGCGTTCTATCGCGACTACGGGATGGGCCGCTCGCGCGGCACGCTGCCGTTCCAGCTCGCGGGCAACATCCGCCACGGCGGCCTCGTCGAGCTCGCGTTCGGCGTCACGCTGCGCGAGCTGCTGTTCGACTACGGCGGCGGCACGGCCAGCGGCCGGCCCGCGCGCGCCGCCCAGGTCGGGGGCCCGCTCGGCACCTACCTGCCCGAACACCAGTGGGACGTGCCGCTCGACTACGAGGCGTACGCGGCGATCGGCGCGGTGGTCGGCCACGGCGGCATCGTGCTGCACGACGACACGTCGAATCTCGCGGAGCTCGCCGAATACGCGATGAAGTTCTGCGCGATCGAATCGTGCGGCAAGTGCACGCCGTGCCGAATCGGCTCGACGCGCGGCGTCGAGACGATCGCGCGGATTCGCGAAGGCGATACGTCGGAGCGTCAGGTCACGCTGCTGCGCGACCTGTGCGACACGATGCTCGCCGGCTCGCTGTGCGCGATGGGCGGGATGACGCCGTATCCGGTGCTGTCCGCGCTCGACCATTTCCCCGAAGATTTCGGGCTCGCCGCCGGCAAGCAAGCCGCGTCGGGTCCGGTCAAGGCTGCGGCCTGACCCAGAAGGAGCCCTGCATGTCCCTCGACACGAACAACGTCCGCCAAGGCGGCTGCGGCTCGGGCCAATGCGCGTGCAAGAGCGCCGCTGAAGCGCGCGCGCGCGATCCGTTCGACGAAACCGACTACGGCACGCCGCAACGGCATGCCGATACCGACGTCACGCTCGAAATCGACGGCCAGCCGGTCACGGTGCCGGCCGGCACGTCGGTGATGCGCGCCGCGATCGAAGCCGGCGTCAACGTGCCCAAGCTCTGCGCGACCGATTCGCTCGAACCGTTCGGCTCGTGCCGTCTGTGCCTGGTCGAAATCGAAGGCCGGCGCGGCTATCCGGCATCGTGCACGACGCCCGCCGAAGCCGGGATGAAGGTGCGTACGCAGTCAGACCGGCTGCAGTCGCTGCGCCGCAACGTGATGGAGCTGTACATCTCCGACCATCCGCTCGACTGCCTCACCTGCCCCGCCAACGGCGACTGCGAACTGCAGGACATGGCGGGCGTGGTGGGCTTGCGCGAAGTGCGTTACGGCTTCGACGGCGCGAATCACCTGCGCGACCAGAAGGACGAATCGAATCCGTACTTCACGTACGATCCGTCGAAGTGCATCGTCTGCAACCGCTGCGTGCGCGCATGCGAGGAAACGCAGGGCACGTTCGCGCTGACGATCGCCGCGCGCGGTTTCGAATCGCGCGTCGCCGCCAGCGAAGGCGAATCGTTCATGGCATCGGAATGCGTATCGTGCGGCGCGTGCGTCGCCGCGTGCCCGACGGCCACCTTGCAGGAAAAATCCGTCGTCCAGCTCGGACAGGCCGAGCATTCGGTCGTCACGACCTGCGCGTACTGTGGCGTCGGCTGCTCGTTCAAGGCCGAGATGAAGGGCACGCAGGTCGTGCGCATGACGCCGCACAAGAACGGCCTCGCGAACGAAGGCCACGCGTGCGTGAAGGGCCGCTTCGCGTGGGGCTACGCGACGCACAAGGACCGCATCACGAAGCCGATGATCCGCGAGAAGATCACCGACCCGTGGCGCGAAGTCAGCTGGGAAGAGGCGCTCACCTACGCGGCGACGCAGTTCCGCAAGCTGCAGCAGAAGTACGGCCGCGATTCGATCGGCGGCATCACGTCGTCGCGCTGCACGAACGAGGAAACCTACCTCGTGCAGAAGCTCGTGCGCGCCGCGTTCGGCAACAACAACGTCGACACCTGCGCACGCGTGTGCCACTCGCCGACCGGCTATGGCCTGAAGACGACGCTCGGCGAATCGGCCGGCACGCAGACCTTCGCGTCGGTCGGCCAGGCCGACGTGATCGTCGTGATGGGCGCGAACCCGACCGACGGGCACCCGGTGTTCGGCTCGCGCATGAAGCGGCGCATCCGCGAGGGCGCGAAGCTGATCGTGATCGACCCGCGCCGCATCGACGTGGTCGACGGCCCGCACGTGAAGGCCACGCACCACCTGCAGCTGCGCCCGGGCACCAACGTCGCGATCGTCAACGCACTCGCGCACGTGATCGTCACCGAAGGGCTCGTCGCCGACGCATTCGTCGCCGAACGCTGCGACATGCGTGCGTTCGAGCAATGGCGCGACTTCGTGTCGCGTGCCGAGAACTCGCCCGAAGCGACCGCCGACGTAACGGGCGTGCCGGCCGCGCTGGTGCGCGACGCCGCGCGCCTCTATGCGACGGGCGGCAACGCCGCGATCTACTACGGCCTCGGCGTGACCGAACACGCGCAAGGCTCGACGACGGTGATGGGCATCGCGAACCTCGCGATGGCGACCGGCAACATCGGCCGCGAAGGCGTCGGCGTCAATCCGCTGCGCGGCCAGAACAACGTGCAGGGTTCGTGCGACATGGGCTCGTTCCCGCATGAACTGCCCGGCTACCGGCACATCAGCGACGAAGTCGTACGCACGCAGTTCGAACAGGCATGGTCGGCCACGCTGCAGCCGGAACCGGGGCTGCGCATCCCGAACATGTTCGACGCGGCGCTCGACGGCAGCTTCAAGGGCCTCTATTGCCAGGGCGAGGACATCGTCCAGTCGGACCCGAACACGCAGCACGTCGCGGCCGCGCTGTCGTCGATGGAATGCATCGTCGTGCAGGACATCTTCCTGAACGAAACCGCGAAATACGCGCACGTGCTGCTGCCGGGCTCGACGTTCCTCGAGAAGGACGGCACGTTCACGAACGCGGAGCGCCGCATCTCGCGCGTGCGCAAGGTGATGCCGCCGCTCGCGGGCTACGCGGACTGGGAAGTGACGCTGCTGCTGTCGCGGGCGCTCGGCTACGACATGCACTACACGCATCCGTCGGAAATCATGGACGAGATCGCGCGGCTCACGCCGACCTTCTCGGGTGTGTCGTACGAGAAGCTCGATGCGCTCGGCAGCATCCAGTGGCCGTGCAACGAACAGGCGCCGGACGGCACGCCGACGATGCACATCGACGCATTCGTGCGCGGCAAGGGCCGGTTCGTGATCACGCAGTTCATTCCGACGCCGGAAAAGGTCACGCAGCGCTATCCGCTGATCCTGACCACGGGCCGCATCCTGTCGCAATACAACGTCGGCGCGCAGACGCGCCGGACCGAGAACGTGCAGTGGCACGAAGAGGACCGTCTCGAGATCCATCCGCACGACGCGGAGGACCGCGGAATCCGGACCGGCGACTGGGTCGGCATCGAATCGCGGGCGGGCCAGACCGTGTTGCGCGCGCTCGTGTCCGACCGCATGCAGCCGGGTGTCGTGTACACGACGTTCCACTTCCCCGAATCGGGCGCGAACGTGATCACGACGGACAGCTCCGACTGGGCGACGAACTGCCCGGAATACAAGGTGACGGCCGTGCAGGTGATGCCGGTCGCGCAGCCGTCGGACTGGCAGCGCGCGTATGCGCGCTTCAACTCGGAGCAGCTCGACCTGCTCGAGCGCCGCGCCGCCACGCCGGCCGTCGTGACGACGGGCAAGTGAGGAAGCGATGGACAACGGACACCTGGTCGACATGGCCAACCAGATCGGCGCGTTCTTCGAATCGATGCCCGATCGCGAAGAAGCGCTGAGCGGGATCGCCGAGCATATCCGGCGCTTCTGGGAACCGCGGATGCGTCGTGCATTGCTCGCCGCGCTAGACGATCCGTCGAGCGAGGCCGGACAACGCGCGGCGCCGATCGTGCGCGACGCGATCGCCGCGCACCGCGCATCGCTCGTGCCGGCCGCGGCCTCCGCCTGAGCACCCCGCTACGCGGGCACCGACATGCCCGCGAACCAGCTTTCGCAGTGGCGCAGCAGCGCGTTCGCGTCGGTGGCGGTACGGCCGCGCACCGCGATGTAGCCATCGGGCCGCAGCAGGTAGAACGACGGCCTCGAGCGGCCGTATACCTGCGCAAGCCCGTCCGTGCCGTCGCTTTCGGCATCGGCGACGCGCCATGTTCGCACGGCGCCCGGCATGATCCGCTCCAGCCCCTGCACAAGCGCCTGCGCATCCGCGGGCATCGGCGGCACGTCGCCCGTCTCGCCGGCGTCGGCACCTGCCGGTTCCTCGAGCAGCAGCAGCGTAAAGCTCGCGGGGTCGTGCAGGTCGTATAGCCGCGCGGTTCCGGGCGCCCGCCCGAGCGGCCCGTCGACCACGTGCACGAGCGCGTCGGGCGCGCGCTCGCCTGCGCGCGGCCCGCCGTCGAGCACGCGTTCGAGCGTGAGCGGGCTTTTCCGGTATTGCACGCCGAGCTCGCTGACGGTGCGGCGTACCGCGTCGCGCACCGGCCCGAACGACGCCAGCAGCGGCACGACATGATCGCGCAGCAGCTTCATCGCGCCGTGGTCGGCTTCGACGATCTGCGTGACGAGGCCGGTCTGCCGCAATACGTCACGCTCGATCGGGTGGCGCTCGGCGTGATACGTGTCGAGCAGGCGCTCCGGCGTGCCCGCGCCGAGCACGCGCGCGAGCTTCCAGCCAAGATTGAACGCTTCCTGGATGCCCGTGTTCATGCCCTGCGCGCCCGCCGGGCTGTGAACGTGCGCGGCGTCGCCCGCGAAGAATACCCGCCCGTGACGCAGTCGCTCGACCATCCGGCTATGCAGGCGGAAATACGTCGACCACGCGAGATCGCTCGGCGCAATCGACGCACCGACGCGCGCGCGCACGATCGCCTCGCATTCGTCGAGCGACGGGGTCGAGGGCGTGAGTCCGTCGGGCGATGCGTCGCTGCCGGGCGGCCGGTCGGCAACGAGCCGGTAGCGGCCGCCGCCCATCGGAAACAGCCCCGCGATGCCGTCGGGCGTCGTGAACAGATGGATCTCCTCGTCCGGCCAGTCGGGTATCGCCGCGAAATCGGCGAGCAGGAAAGTCTGCTCGAACGCATGCCCGGCGAAGCCCAGGCCAAGCAGGTGGCGCACCGTGCTGTGCGCGCCGTCGGCGGCGATCAGGTACGAGGGCGCGAACGCCTGTTCACGACCGTCCGCATCGCGGATCGTCACGTCGAGCGACGGTCCGCCCGCATCGCATGCGGTGAGCGTGACGCCGCGTTCGACGGTCACGCCGAACCCGGCCAGATGCTCGGCGAGCAGCCGCTCGGTGATGCTCTGGTCGAGAAACAGCAGATACGGATAGCGCGTTTGCAGCGGATCGAAATCGAGCCGCGCGATCACGCGGCCGTCCGCGTGCAGCGCGGCCGCATGGGCGCGATGACCCAGCGCGAGAAACGGTTCGACCGCGCGATGCTGCTCCAGCAGTTCGAGCGTGCGTGCCTGGATACCGATCGCGCGCGAGTACGGCGCGGGCACGGCGAGCCGGTCGATGATGCGCACCGGCACGCGGGCACGCGCGAGACTCATCGCCGCGGCAAGGCCGGTGGGGCCTGCGCCGACGATCAGCACGGGCGGGATATCGAGCAGTGTGTCAGCCATGAGAACCTCGATGACACGCGATTGTGCAAGTCTACGCCGCTCCGCGTGACGGGGCCATATGCCGACCGGCCGATCTGGGGTGCCCGCGCGCAGTGTGGGAAAATACGCGCTTTCCGTCAGTTTTCGCGTCATGGAATCCGCATTCGACCGAGCGTATGCCGCGCACCGCGCGGGCCGCCTCGCCGAGGCCGAGCACGGCTATCGCGCCGCACTCGCCACTCATCCCGCCAACGCCGACGCGCTGCATCTGTTCGGCGTGCTGCGGCATCAGCAGGGCCAGCATGCCGAGGCGGCCGATCTCGTCGGGCGTGCGGTCGAGTTGCGCCCGAACGACGCCGCGCTGCAGCTCAATCTCGGCAACGCGCTGAAGGCGCTCGGCCGGCTCGACGAAGCGATCGACCGCTTTCGCAACGCGCTGACGCTCGCGCCCGAATTTCCGCTCGCGCACTACAACCTCGGCAACGCCTATGCGGCACTGCAGCGCCACGAAGATGCCGTCGACGCATTTGCCCGCGCACTTCGGCTCACACCGGACGACGCATCGATCCACAACAACCTCGGCAACGCACTGAATGCGCTCGGCCGTCACGACGATGCGCTCGCCGCGTTCCATCGCGCGCTCGAGCTGCGGCCCGGGCATGCCGGCGCGCACAACAATCTCGCGATGGCGCTGAACGCGATGGGCCGGGCCGACGACGCGATCGCCCATTTCCAGGCTGCGATCGCCGCGCAGCCGCGCTTTGTCGCCGCGCATTTCAATCTCGGCAACACGCTCGAGGCGCTCGGCCGTCATGGCGAAGCCGCCGCCGCATTCGAAGCCGCGCTCGCGCTGCACCCGCCGTTTCCGCTCGCCCTCTTCGGGCTCGCGAACGCGCTGTGCGCGCAGGCACGCCAGCGCGAAGCGCTGCCCTACTACGAACGCGCGGTCGGTCTCGATCCGTCGTTCAGTCTCGCGTGGTTGAACCTCGGCAACGCGCATCACGCACTCGGCGCGCACGAGATGGCGCTGCGCGCGTTCGACCAGGCGCTGCGCGTCGCCCCCGACCTGAAACTCGCGCAGCTGCACCGCGCCGTCACGCTGCTGACGCTGGGCGACTTCGCCCGCGGCCTGCCCGCGTACGAAACGCGCCACGACACGCCGGGCGCGACGCCGCTCGGCACGCTGCCGCGCTGGCAAGGCGAGCCGATTGCCGCGCGCACGCTGCTGATCCGCGCGGAACAGGGCTTCGGCGACACGCTGCAGTTCGTCCGCTTCGTGCCGCTCGCCCGCGCGCGCTGCGCGCGCGTCGTGCTCGAAGTGCAGCCGGAACTCGTCGCGCTGCTCGCACCGGCCGCGGCACGCTGGCGCGTGACGCTCGTCGCGCAGGGCGCCGCGAAGCCGCCGGCGGCGGACGTCGCATGCACGCTGATGAGCCTGCCGTTCCTGCTCGGCCTGCAGCCGGCCGACATCGTCGCGGGCACACGCTACCTCGACGTGCCGGACAGCACGCAGCGGCGCTTTCGCGGCTCGCTGGGCGGCCAGTCGAAGCGCAAGTTCGGCCTTGCGTGGACGGGACGCCGGCAGGCACAGGAAAACCGCTCGATGCCGTTCGACGCGCTCGCGCCGCTGCTCGCGCTGCCGGACATCGACTGGATCGTGCTGCAGCCGGCACTCGACGACGACGAACGGGCACGCGTCGACGCGCATCCCCGCATGCATCGCCTCGACGGGCGGCTGAACGACTTCGCCGACACGGCAGCGCTGATCGAACGGCTCGACGGCGTCGTCACGATCGATACGGCGGTCGCGCACCTCGCGGGCGCGCTCGGCAAGCCGCTGTGGATCATGCTGCCGTTCGCATCCGACTGGCGCTGGTTCACCGGCGACGACTGTCCGTGGTATCCGCGAGCGAGGCTCGCCCGCCAGTCCGCACCGGGACAATGGCTCGACGTGGCGGCGGCGGTCGCCGCCGCGCTGCGCGACGCCTGAATACCCGAGCGCAGACAAAAAAAGGGAGCGCGGCGCGCTCCCTTTTTTCAGTCGATGTGATGCGATACAGCGGCGTCAGGCCGACTTGTACTGGTTGCGCGCTTCGCGCGTGCGATACAACACGAGCGTCGCGATCAATCCGCAGAATGCGGCGACGCTCAGCCACAGCCCCGGTGCCGCCTTGTTGCCGGTCTGGTGGATCAGCAACGTCGAGATCGCCGGCGTGAACCCGCCGATCGTCGTCGCGAGGCTGTACGCGAGCGAGAAGCCGGCCGTGCGCACATCGGCCGGCATCACTTCGGTCAGCGCGACGACCATCGCGCCGTTGTACGAGCCGTACAGGAACGACAGCCACAGCTCGACCGCGAGCAGCCGCAGGAACGACGGATCCGCCACGAGCCACAGCACGGCCGGATAGGCCGACAGCAGCGTGAGCACCGTGAACGCGATCAGCACCGGGCGGCGGCCGATGCGATCCGACAACGCGCCGGACAGCGGCAGCCAGACGAGATTGGACAGGCCGACGCAGACGGTCACGACGAGTGCGTCGAGCGACGACAGGTGCAGCACTTCCTTGCCGAACGTCGGCGTGTATGCGGTGATCATGTAGAACGACACCGTCGTCATGATCACCATCCCCATGCCGGCGATCACGACGCCCCAGTTTTCGAGCATCGAACGCATGATCTCGCCCATCGTCGGACGGTGACGCTTCGCGAGGAATTCGTCGGTTTCCTTCAGCGAACGACGGATCAGGAACAGGAACGGAACGATCAGGCAGCCGATCAGGAACGGAATGCGCCAGCCCCACGCGGTCATGTCCTCGGCCGGCAACGCGCGGTTCAGCAGCACGCCGACGAACGCGGCGAACACGACCGCCACCTGCTGGCTGCCCGATTGCCACGACGTATAGAACCCCTTGTGCCCCTTCGTCGCGATCTCCGACAGGTAGACGGACACGCCGCCGAGCTCGACGCCCGCGGAAAAGCCCTGCAGCAGCCGGCCGAGCAGCACGAGCACCGGCGCGAGCACGCCGATCGTCGCGTAACCCGGTATCGAGGCCACCGTGAGCGTGCCGAGCGCCATCAGCCCGAGGGTCAGGATCAGCCCCTTGCGGCGGCCGTGATGGTCGATGTACGCGCCGAGCACGATCGCGCCGACCGGGCGCATCAGAAAGCCCGCGCCGAACACCGACAGCGACAGCATCAGCGACGCGAACGCGTTGCCGCTCGGAAAATACGTTTTCGCGATGGCCGACGCGTAATACCCGTAGACCATGAAGTCGTACATTTCCAGGAAGTTGCCGCTGACGACCCTGAACACGGTACGGAATTTCGATTCCTGCGCGACGGCGTGTGTGGCAGTGGACATGGAGTTCTCTCGGCTCGGAAGGCGCGACCTGCGCGCCGTGGGGATCCGACGATGCGCATGCCGGCATGGTTGGCGAATGATGCCACGCGAAGCCGACAATTGCCTTGTACCCGACCGGCGTTGCGGACGCCGCGTCCGGCTCGTACGAATCTCGGCGAAAGGCGCATCAAAATCGGATTGATCCGATCGACCGATGGCGATCGCCTGACCACAATGTCACGATTCGCGACGCACTCCGCGCCGCGGCCGGCCACGCGGCCCGCGTCGCACCGCACACCGCCCTCATGATTCCATCGCCCCTCGTTTCCGTCGAAGGCTCAATCGCCCGCCCTCGCGTCGCGCCGCTCGACGGCGTGCCGCCGTTCGGCCGCGAATGGCGGTTCGGCGCCGCGTCCGGCAGCCGCTCCGGCATCCGCTGCGTGGCAACGTTGACGACTTCGTGCATCGACGTCGACGCGCCGCATCGTGCCTGCCGCTGGCAACCGCTGGCCGCCGTACAGCCGTCGTCAGCGGGCGTACCGGCCGTTGCGGCCGGCGCCACCGGTCGGCATCGGCACATCGCACGTGCCGTTGATCGAGCACATGACCGGCGGGCACGGCATGCCGCCTGCTGGAGCATCGGCGCACTCGCGATCATCGGCGGGCTGATCGTCGCCCACGAACCGTTTCCGGATGTCGCGCGTTCGCCGGTCATGCAAATCGCCGGCGCCGTGCCGGAGCACGCGACGGAATTCACGGGTCGAGTGCGGAGCGCCGGGGCCGAGCCCGCCACGGCCATCACGCCGGCACGGCACCACGCGGCGCGGGCCGTTGCCAGTACACCTATCACATCGTCGCAGCCCGCACGCGACGCTGCGCTCGCGCCGTCGCCGCGACTCGCCGACGCCGACGGCGCGCCGGACGTACGACGCGCCGCCACCGCGGCGGCACCGTCGCCGAATCGACCGAACGGCACGCACGCGACAGCCGCGCAAGTCCACCCGCCTTCCGCGCCGCGACTCGCCGGCCGCCCGTCGATCACGCACGTCGCATCGCGCATGCCAACGCCCGGTCGCGCCGGTTCACTGCCGGTCCCGGACACCCGGCACGACCAGCACGCTTCGCTCGACGATCCACTCACGCTGATCGCGATGGCGAACGCGCTGCGCGCCGATCGCCCGGCATGGGCGGCCGACGCACCCGCCGCAGACTTCGACTGGACGACGCACCTGTCCCACCGCCGCCTGACCGACACACCCACCACGCTCACCCGCTGACGCGCGGGCAATAAAAAACCCGGCGAAGCACGCTGCGCCGGGTTTTCGTTCGTCGACCGGTCCGTCGGGCCGGCCGCTCATCACTTGTGCGCGGGCAACCCCGTTTCGGCCTGCCGCTCGAGTTGCCGTACCTGCTCCTGCAGTTCGCGCAACTGCAGTTGCGCCGCCCGCTTCTCGACCTGCAGCGCCTGCGCCTGTTCGTGCGCCGACTTCTGCCGCTGCGCGACCTCGGCCTGCTGGCTGCGCGCGACGCTCAGATCGGCCTGCAGTTGCTGCGCACGATTCGCCTGCAGCGCGATCACGCGTTCGAGGAACGTCTTCTGCGCCTGCAGTTCGGTGCGGCGGATTTCGACGTCCGCGAGTTGCGTCGTCTGCTGGACGAAGTTCGCGTACACCATTTCCGCTCGGCTCTTCTCCTGCGACTTGACCACGCGCCACAGATGCTTGTCCTGGAACAGCGCGACGTAATACGTCATCTCGCGCGGATCGAACATCAGGCTCGCGCCGTAGCTGCCGTTGTACGTGGTGCGCATCTCGACGATTCGCCCGTCGTGCAGCATCTGCGTGAGCTCGGCGACGTTGCCTTGCGCGGTCGCATCCGTCGCGGAGGCGGCGGACGCGTCGGAAGGGGAAGCCGCCTGCGCGGCATCGCCGCGCAGGCTCGTCACCGCGGGGCGCGAGCCCGCGACCGGCGCGGTCGCGTCGACGGACCACGCTGCGCCCGCGTGCACGCAGGCGGCCAGCGCAACGATCCACGTTGCGCATCGTGCAGGGGAAAAATCTCGGAAGGCCAACGTCAGACTCCGGCGAACGAATCGGGAGTCGCGATTATCGTTCAAAACGAAACGGCCGCATCTCGAATTTAACGGGATGCGGCCGGCCTTCCTGCCCGGCACTGCAAACGCCGCCTACAGGCGCGTTTCGCGTGCCGCGCGCAGGAATGCATCGAGCAGCGGCGTGCAGTCGAGCAGTTCGGCGCCGCCCGCACGATGAAACTCCGGGTGCCATTGCACGCCGACGACGAACGGCGCGCGCCGGTAGCGAATGCCTTCGATGATCCCGTCGCCGGCCGACACGGCCTCGATGTTCAGATCGCGGCCGAGATCGCGGATCGCCTGATGGTGGATCGAGTTCACGATCGCTTCGCTGCGCCCGGGAAACATGCTCGCCAGCGTCGACGAGTCCGGGAAGCGGATCGCGTGGCGATGCTGGTCGTAATGCTCGCTCACGTGCGCGTTCGCGGTCGGTACGTCGGTCGCGATGTCCTGGTACAGCGACCCGCCGAACGCGACGTTGATCAGCTGGCAACCGCGGCACACGCCGAGCACCGGCTTGCCGGACTCGACGAACTCGTGAAACAGCTCGAGCTCGTACATGTCGCGCACGCGGTCGCCCGGCCATTCGGGGCGCGCGTCCGACGCCGCGTACGTTTGCGGCGACACGTCGGCGCCGCCTTGCAGCAGCAGGCCGTCGAGATGCTTCGCGTAGTCGCGCAGGCGGATGTTGCTCGGGTGCAGCATGCCCTGGTGACCGACGGTCGGGATCATGAACACGAGCACGTCGCGCGACATCACCCAGTGCGCGATCGATTCCTCGAGATACTGCAGCGTCTTGCCGCGCAGCCCCTTCGCTCCGGGCTCCGGATGGAAGATCCGCGCCGACACGCCGATGCGCAGCGTGCGCTGAGTGATCCGCTGGCCGGCGCGATCGAATAGCCGGCGTGCGCGCGCCGCGACGATCCGGCCGAATACCGACCACGGCGTGTCGCTTTGCTTCAGGTAAGCCGGCGGCACGTTCTGCGCATTCGCGGGCGGCGGGCGCGGCGTGTCGAAATCGGGCTGCGCGCCGAAACCGGGCGGCGCTGCACCGGGTTTCGGCGGCGCTGCACTGCCTTCGGCGGCGGCACCCGCCGTGCCTGCGGCGCCCGGCTCGGCCGCCGCCGTGACCGGTGCTGCGCCATTCGCCGCGACGACCTGCGCAGCGGCAGCCTGCGTGGCAGGCGCCTCCGGCGTGGGCGCCGGACCGGAACGAGGGGAATCGGTGGAAGCGGAAGAAGTGCCGGGCAGACCGGCCGGGGGAGGCGTGTTTTCGCTCATGACGATGGTCTGGTACGTCGCTCGCGCGTATTGGATTGACGAGGATTCATTATGCTTCAGTGCACGATCGCGCGGTAAACCTGCAACATCCTGTCGAAATTGTTGCAAGTCGTCGCATCCCCCGCCGGGCGTGCCGCCGGCCTCCATCCGGCGGTATCGACGGTCGTCCGGGCAAACTGGACATCAGTGATATATCACAATAATATTCACGGATCGTCCACGTTGCCCGATCGCCCGCGCCATGACCGCGCCCCGTCCGACCACCGCGCCCCCGCCTGCATGAACGCCCTGACCGACGCCCTCCACGACCGGCCCGCCGCATCGGCGGTCAGCCTCGCCGACCGCGCGTACGCGCTGATCCAGCGCGACATCATCACGATGCGCCTGAAGCCGGGCGCCGCGCTCAACGAAGCCGACCTCGTGGCCCGCACCGGCATCGGCCGCACGCCCGTCCATCAGGCCGTCCACCGGCTGGTGCTCGAAGGGCTGCTGGCCGTGATGCCGCGCAAGGGGTTGATGGTGCAACCGCTGTCGCTCGACGACATCGTCGCGGTGACCGACGTGCGCCGCATCAACGAAGCGCATTGCGTCGAACTCGCCGCCCGCCATGCAACACCCGACGATCTCGCCCGCATGTCCGCGCTGCTCGACGACGGCCAGGCCTGCGTCGACTCGCACGACGTCGAGGGCATGATGGAGCTCGACCGCGCGCTTCATCAGACGATCGCCGCGGCGGCACGCAACACGGTGCTCGCGGAAATCCTGCGCGCGCTGCACGAACGCTCGCTGCGCTTCTGGTTCGTCACGCTGTCCGAGCCGCATCACCTGTCTGACGTCCAGCACGAACACCGCGAACTGTTCGAGCGGCTGTCCGCGCGCGACGCCGCCGGCGCACGCACGGCCGTCGAGCGCCACATCGATTCGTTTCGCGCCACCCTTGTCCAACACCTTCGCCCCCTGAGCCGCCCATGACCACCTTCACGCCCTTCCCTCCGCTCGCCCAGCTCGCCGCCGATCTCGCCGCCGGCCGGACCACGAGCCGCGCGCTCGTCGACGTCGCGCTCGACCGGATCGCCGATCCGGCCGGCCAGGGTGCCGCCGTCTTCACCGAAGTCGACGCCGACAACGCGCGCGCGGCCGCCGACGCGCACGACCGCCTGCGTGCCGCGGGCACCGTGCTGTCGCCGCTCGCGGGCATCCCCGTATCGGTGAAGGATCTGTTCGACGTCGCGGGCCAGGTGACGCGCGCCGGTTCGCGCGTGCTCGACGGGGCGCCGCCCGCCAGGGCCGACGCGGTCGCCGTCGCGCGGCTCAAGCGCGCGGGCGCGGTGCTGGTCGGCCGCACCAACATGAGCGAGTTCGCGTTCTCGGGGCTCGGGCTGAATCCGCACTTCGGCAATCCTCGCTCGCCGTACCACCGCGACGTGCCGGGCGATGCACGGATTTCCGGCGGCTCGTCGTCGGGCGCGGCCGCGTCCGTCGCCGACGGGATGGCCGCCGTCGCGCTCGGCACCGACACCGGCGGCTCGATCCGCATCCCGGCCGCCCTGTGCGGGCTGACCGGCTTCAAGCCGACCGCGAGCCGGATCCCGACGCAAGGCGGCGTGCCGCTGTCGACCACGCTCGACTCGTTCGGCCCGATCGGCCTGACGGTTGCCTGCTGCGCACTCGTCGACCGGATGCTCGCGGGCCTCGAACCGCACGTGCCGGCCGCGCGGCCGCTCGAAGGCGTGCGGCTCGGCGTGCTGACCAATTATGTGACCGACGGCGTCGACGCCGACGTCGCCGCCGCGCTCGACGCATCGCTGAAGCACCTCGAAGCCGCGGGCGCGATCGTCTCTGAAGTGCGCTTTTCCGCGCTCGACCGGCTGCCGGACATCAACCGCTTCGGCTTCTCGCCGATCGAGGCGTACGCGTGGCATCGCCCCCTGCTCGCGCAGCACCGCGACCAATACGACCCGCGCGTGCTGTCGCGCATCCTGAAGGGCGAGCCGGCGAGCGCGGCCGACTATCTCGACCTGCTCGCCGCCCGCCACGCGATGCTGGAAGAAGCGGCACACACCGTCTGGTCGCGCTTCGACGCGCTCGTCGCGCCGACGGTGCCGGTCGTGCCGCCGCGCATCGCCGAACTCGAAGCGGACGACGCCGCGTTCACGCGCACCAATGCGCTGATCCTGCGCAATCCGAGCGCCTTCAACTTCCTCGACGCATGCGCGCTGTCGCTGCCGTGCCATCCGCGCGACGCGGCGCCGGTCGGCCTGATGCTCGCGGCCGCGCCGCATCGCGACGACGCGCTGCTCGCGATCGGCCAGGCGGCCGAGGCCGTGCTGAACACGATCCGGTGACCGCCCGCGCGGCATGACGGCGGGCTATGGACCGGACGAAGCGGCGGCGGCCGGGTGCCGCACGCGCGCTGTCAGTTTCGTGCCAGATCGTTCGCGCTAAAATCGCGCGATTGTTTATCGGACCGACCAACGACAGGAATCCCGCCGACATGAACGACTCCACGCTCGCACTCCGCCGTGAACGCCGCCTGCTGATGCTGCTCGGCTGGGTGTGCATCGCCCTGCTGGCCGGCGCGCTGTATCTGCAGTACGTGAAGAACGAAGATCCGTGCCCGCTGTGCATCATCCAGCGCTACTTCTTCGCGGCGATCGGGATCTTCGCGTTCCTGGCCGCGGGGATGCGCAACTGGCGCGGCATCTGGGTGCTCGAGCTGCTGATCGCGATCGCCGCGGCCGGCGGCGTCGGCACCGCCGCGCGGCACCTGTCGATCCAGATGAATCCGGGTTTCAGCTGCGGCTTCGACACGCTGCAGCCGATCGTCGACAGCCTGCCGCCCGCCCAGTGGTTCCCCGGCATGTTCAAGGTTGCCGGCCTGTGCGAGACGGTCTACCCGCCGATCTTCGGGATCCTACTGCCCGGCTGGGCGCTGATCGGCTTCGCCGTGATCCTGATTGCCGTCGCCTCGAGCCTCTGGCGCCATCGCCGCAAGCTGGCGGGCTGACCGGCCGCGCCGCGCGATCCGGCCGACCGGTCGAGGCCGCGTGGCCGCTTCGTCCGGCTAGGCCCACGACACCGGCGCGACCCCGATGCGGCCGCACCTGCCGGCCGCGCGTAAACACCTATCCCCGCCGCCGTCCCGATTCCCGGGCGAACGCGCGTCGCGCGACATCCGCGCGCACGCCCCGCCACGCATGCGTTTCGGCCCGACGCCCGCGCGTCGGCGCCCCGATCCCGCGCGGCGGGCCTATGATCGACATGATCGCCGTCTGATAGCCCGGATCACCGCCCGGCAATGTTCCCGCCGCCTTGCGGTGCTATCTTCACGACTGGATGGCGATCTACGTGCGCGAGGCCAGGCGGTCTCACCTCCTGCGTAACGCGCGCCCGATCCGCAATGTCGACTGGATTCATCATGACAACGCAAACCATCCGCATCCGTCACCCTCATGGCGTCCGCACGTTGCGCGGCGTCGTTCGCGCGCGCCTTCGGCGCACGGCCACCGCACTGAACCCGTCGTGCGGCCGGCCCGCCTCGCTCCCGTCCGTCCTCGTTGCCGCCGCGCCCGCCAGCCCGCGCCGCGCGTCGTGCCGAATCGTCCGGAACGGAGCGTGCTGATGGAAGCCTGGCTCGGCGATCTGCAGCAACTGCTCGCACACGGCGAAGCGGCCGTGCTCGTGACGGTCGCGCATACCGACGGCTCCGCGCCGCGCGAGGCCGGCACCAAGATGCTCGTCACGCGCGACACGGCCCGCCATACGATCGGCGGCGGTCATCTGGAATGGAAGGCGATCGAGATAGCGCGGCACCTGCTGAAGGACGGCGCGCACGTGCCCCACGCGCGCCGGCTCGAACGGCTCGCGCTCGGCCCGAGCCTCGGCCAGTGCTGCGGCGGCGCGGTCGTGCTCGCGTTCGAGCGGCTCGACGTCGGCGATCTCGGCTGGATCATGTCGCTCGCGAAGCGCGTCGCGGCGGGCGCCGCGACCGTGCGTAGCGTATCATTCGGCCCCTCGCCGGGCGCGCCGCTGCTGAGCGAGCCCGAATCGCCGGCCGCGCGTGCCGATTGCCTGCTGTGGGAAACCGGCGGTGTAGCGTTGATGACCGAAACGATCGCGCCGTATGCGTTCCCCGTCGTACTGTTCGGCGCCGGGCACATCGGCACCGCGCTCGTGAAGGTGCTGGCAACGCTGCCGTGCCACGTGCGCTGGATCGACGGCCCCGATGCGGTGTTCCCGCCGGCCGAGGCACTCGCCGGGATCGGCAATCTCGCGATCGACGCGCTTGCCAGCCCGGCCGATGCCGTCGACACGGCGCCGCCGCACGCGTACTTCGTCGTGATGACGCACGACCACGCACTCGATTTCATGCTTGCGGAGCGCATCCTGCGGCGCGGCGACTATGCATACTTCGGGATGACCGGCTCGCATACCAAGCGCGCGCAGTTCGATCATCGGCTGGCGGCGATCGGCATCGACCCGGCCCAGGTCGCGCGGATGCGCTGCCCGATCGGCGTCGAAGGCATCATCGACAAGGCACCCGAAGTGATCGCGATCTCGGTGGCCGCGCAGTTGCTGCAGGCCGTCGAGGCGAACGCACCCGTGCAGGCTTCCCCCACCTTCTGACCGACCAAGAACAACGCCATGACCCCGACATTCAAGGACAAGATCGCCCGCGCTCCGAAAGCGGAGCTGCACATCCATATCGAAGGCTCGCTCGAGCCCGAACTGATTTTTGCGCTCGCGCAGCGCAACGGCGTGAAGCTCGCGTACGAATCGATCGACGCGCTGCGTGCCGCATACGCGTTCACCGACCTGCAGTCGTTCCTCGACATCTATTACGCCGGCGCGAGCGTGCTGCTGACCGAGCAGGATTTCTACGACATGACGGCCGCATATTGCGAACGCGCGCTCGCCGACAACGTCGTCCACACCGAGCTGTTCTTCGACCCGCAGACGCACACCGAACGCGGCGTGCCGATCGAGACGGTGGTGGCCGGCATCGACCGCGCGCTCGCCGATGCCGAGCAGCGCGGGCTGTCGAGCAAGCTGATCCTGTGTTTCCTGCGCCACCTGCCGGAAGAAGATGCGCTCGCGACGTTCGACGCCGCGCTGCCGCTGTTCGAACGCTATCGCCATCGGCTGATCGGCGTCGGGCTCGACTCGTCCGAACTCGGCCATCCGCCGACGAAGTTCGCGCGCGTGTTCGAGAAGGCGCGCGCGCTCGGGCTGAAGCTCGTCGCGCATGCGGGCGAGGAAGGCCCGCCCGCGTATATCTACGAAGCGCTCGACGTGCTGAAGGTCGACCGGATCGACCACGGCGTGCGCAGCATCGAGGATGCGGCGCTCGTCGAACGCCTCGCGCGCACGCGCACGGCGCTGACCGTATGCCCGCTGTCGAACCTGAAGCTGTGCGTGTTCGACGACATGGCGAAGCACACGCTGAAGGCGCTGCTCGATCGCGGCGTCGCGGTGACGATCAACTCCGACGATCCGGCCTATTTCGGCGGCTACGTCAACGACAACTACTTCGCGACGGTCGACGGACTGCAGTTGACGGACGCCGAAGTGCACGCGGTGATTCGCAACGGCTTCGAGGCGTCGTTCGTCGACGCCGCGCAGCGCGATGCGCTGATTGCGCGTCTCGATTCGTACTGGCAGGCCGCGTGACGGCCGGCATCGAGGTCTGCTAGACAGATGAAACACCGCAACGACATCCGCTTCGCGACGACCGGCCCGGCGTTGTGCCGCACCGGCCGCCTGCGTGCGCCGGGCACGCAGGCCGGCATCGCGTCCGTCGTACGCGTGGCGACGGCGGTGTGCGTCGTCGCGCGCCGCAGCCTGTCGCTGCGCGTCGTACAACGACTGTTGCGGCTCGCGATGCCGCTCGCCGGCGAGCCGGTCGCCGTGATCGCGATCGCCATCGCGATTGCGGCGCTGTCCGCCGGTACGTCGGCCATCGCGGCCACGGCCGCCGCGCTTGCGTGCGCGAGCGCAGCGCGCGGCGCCGCCTGCGCGGCTCGCCGCATCGCGCAAGCCCGGGCCGCCCCCGCCGCGTCGTCGCCCGCGCGGCACCGACCGTTTTCTTCTGTTCGCCTTACCTTGATGCAGGACCCTTCGTCATGACGCAAACCGCTTTCCGTTCCCAGCTGCTGACCTTCAACGGCGACCCGGCGCAATCGAGCCAGGCCGCGAACCACGAGACCGACGGCCTCCTGATCGTCGATGACGGCAAGGTCGTCGCGGCCGGCCCGCATGCACGGCTGGCCGCGACGCTCGCACGCGACGCGGTCGTCCACGACCTGCGCGACAAGCTGATCGTGCCCGGCTTCATCGATACGCACATCCACTATCCGCAGACGGACATGATCGCGTCGCCGGCCCCCGGCCTGCTGCCGTGGCTCGACAAGTACACGTTCCCGACCGAGCGCCAGTTCGGCGATCCGGAACATGCGCGCGAAGTCGCCGACTTCTTCGTCGACGAATTGCTCGCGTGCGGCACGACGAGCGCGCTCGTCTACTGCACCGTGCACAAGCAGTCGGCCGACGCGCTGTTCGCGGCGAGCGACGCGCGCGACCTGCGGATGATCGCGGGCAAGGTGCTGATGGACCGCAACTGCCCCGAGTTCCTGCGCGACACCGCGCAATCGGGCTATGACGACAGCGCCGAGCTGATCGGCCGCTGGCACGGCAAGGGCCGTCAGATGTACGCGCTCACGCCGCGCTTCGCACCGACCTCCACCGAGGCGCAGCTCGAGGCGTGCAGCGAACTCGCGCGCCGCCATCCGGACGTGTTCGTGCAGAGCCACGTCGCGGAAAACGTCGACGAAGTGAAATGGGCGGCCGAGCTGTTCCCGGGCCACCGCAGCTATCTCGACATCTACGATCGTTACGGGCTGCTGCGCCCGCGCGCGGTGTACGGCCACTGCATCCATCTCGACGACGAGGACCGTCGCCGGATGGCCGAGACGCGCACCGTCGTCGCGCACTGCCCGACGTCGAACTTCTTCCTCGGCAGCGGGCTGTTCGACTTCGACAAGGCCGGCGAATACGACGTGCCCGTCACGCTCGCCACCGACGTCGGCGGCGGCACGTCGTTCTCGATGCTGCAGACGATGAACGAGGCGCACAAGGTTGCGCGGCTGTCGGGCCACCACCTGAGCGCGACGCGGATGTTCTGGCTCGCGACGGCCGGCGCCGCGCAGGCACTCGATCTCGCCGACACGGTCGGCACGCTCGCGCCGCGCACCGAAGCCGACTTCGTCGTGCTCGACCCGCAGGCCACGCCGCTGCTCGCACGCCGCACGAAGCGCGCGGAGTCGCTCGAGGAACTGCTGTTCGCATTCGCGCTGCTCGGCGACGACCGCGCCGTGTACCGCACGTACGCGGCCGGCCGGCTCGTGCACGAGCGCGGTGCCGCACGCCGCGCCGCCGCGTAACCGGCGCACCTGAGCCCCACCCTGCTCCGGCATGCGCTGCGGCGCATGCCGGAGCCGTCGAATTCACCGCGTGCGGCACGCGCCGTGCTAGAATTCGCCGCTCATTGGGGAGTAGCCGCTCCGCTCGATGTCCCGCGCCCCCGGCGCGCATCGTGACGGAGGCGTCCGTCAACAGACTTGGCCGTTCGGCCATGGCGGACGCAGCCACCAAGGCCTGGCGAGACCGATGGTTCACTGCGCGCCGCATCAGGGCCCGGCGCGCGGCGGATCGTCGCTCGCACGCACAACATCGGCCCGTGGAACCCCATACGTGTCCCAAGCCTTCCTGATCTCCACCGGCGCCGTCGCCCTCGCTGAAATCGGCGACAAGACCCAACTGCTGTCCCTCGTGCTGGCCGCGCGCTATCGCAAGCCCGTGCCGATCATACTCGGCGTGCTGGTTGCGACGGTCGTGAACCACGGCTTCGCCGGTGCGCTCGGCGAATGGCTCGGCATTCTCGTCACGCCGTCGATCATGCGCTGGGCGCTCGCGTTCTCGTTCATCGCGATGGGCTTGTGGATCCTCGTGCCGGACAAGCTCGATGCGGACGAAGCCAATGCGAACCGCTCGCGGCTCGGCGTGTTCGGCGCGACGCTCGTCGCGTTCTTCCTCGCGGAAATGGGCGACAAGACGCAGATCGCGACCGTCGCGCTCGCCGCGCGCTTCCAGGATTACATCGGCGTGGTGGCCGGCACGACCTTCGGGATGATGCTGGCGAACGTGCCCGCGATCCTGCTGGGCGACCGTTTCGCGCACCGCCTGCCGACCAAGCTGGTGCACGGCATCGCGGCCGTGCTGTTCGTCGTGCTGGGGGCGCTGGCACTGCTGGGCGTCGGCGTCTGACGCACGCAGGCAAGTGGCGCGGCCGGGCGACCGCGCCGGTGTCGATACCGCGTCACTTCGCGACCGCCGCACCCGATGCCGGCGCCGCCGGCACCGCGCGCTCGTTGGCGGCCGGCGCGGCCGGCCCGCCGCGCTTGTCGACCGGCAGCCGCACCGTGCGGATCGCCCCGTTCGACAACGGGAAATCGGCGAGCGCGCTGCGCGCGAGAAACGGCATCGCATACAGCAGCGCGCCGTTGTCGCCCGTGGTGCGCGCGGTCACGTTATAGACCTCCTTGCCGGTCGCGCGCTCGGTGATCCGGATCCCGAGCGTGTAGTCGAACACCTGGTAGGTCTGCGCGACGTAGCCGGCCGGCATCGGCCCCCAGGGCCCCCACGGGCCCCACGGCCCGCCCCGCCAGTACGGCCCCGGCCCCATGAACCACGGGTCGTAGTAGACCGGCTGCGGCACCGTCACCAGATCGCTGCCGACCCCGTAGGCCAGCCCGACCAGATAGCGTGCCTGCGCGGCCGGCACCTGGCGGAACGCATACGCGGACAGTTCGTTCGCGACGATCGGCTCGTAGGTCGACTGCTCGATGCTGTGCTTCTGCGCGTCGGTGCGCGTGAAGGCGTAAGTGCGCGTCGCGTCGCTGCCGCTCCAGTCGGAGAAGGCCGTGACCTGGGTCGTCACGTAGCTGGTGCAGCCCGTCAGCAGCGCCACGCACAGGGCCGCCGCCCAGCCCGCACCGCGTTGAATCCATTCGTGTTTCATGTCGATCCTCGTCGATCCGTCACCCGTTCGTCGCACCGCGCGAACCGCACGGGATGCCGATAATACGCGGACTGCCGGAACCGGTAAAAAGTTCGCACGGCACGCGGCCGCAAGCCTTTGTACAATGGCCCGGTTCAGCCGGCCCGCGCTGCGGGCCCGATCCCCACTCCACCGATCTCGACGACCATGTCCGACAACGCCTCCTCCACCGTGATCCGCCGCGCCGACTACACGCCGCCGGCCTTCCTCATCGATTCCGTCGCACTCGAATTCGATCTCGCGCCGGCCCGCACGATCGTCAGGAACACGATGCGCGTGCGCCGCAATCCGGACGCGGCGCCCACCCCGCATCTGGAGCTGATGGGCGAAGCGCTCGAATTCCTCGGCGCACGGCTCGACGGCGCGCCGTATGGTCCGGTGCGCGCGCACGACCACGGGCTGACCGTCGAAAACGTGCCCGATGCGTTCGAGCTTACGCTCGACAGCGCGTGCGCGCCCGATCAGAACACGACGCTGTCCGGCCTGTACGTATCGAGCGGCAACTTCTTCACGCAGTGCGAGGCCGAAGGCTTTCGCCGCATCACCTACTTCCTCGACCGCCCCGACGTGATGGCGTCGTACACCGTCACGCTGCGCGCCGACAAGACCGCGTACCCGGTGCTGCTGTCGAACGGCAATCTCGTCGACTCGGGCGAACTGGCCGACGGCCGCCACTTCGCGAAATGGGAGGACCCGTTCCGCAAGCCGAGCTACCTGTTCGCGCTGGTCGCGGGCAAGCTCGTCGCGATCGAGGAGAAGATCACGTCCGGCTCCGGCAAGGAAAAGCTGCTGCAGGTGTGGGTCGAACCGACCGATCTCGACAAGACCCGTCACGCGATGGATTCGCTGATCCATTCGATCCGCTGGGATGAAAAGCGCTTCGGCCTCGAGCTCGATCTCGACCGCTTCATGATCGTCGCGGTCGGCGACTTCAACATGGGCGCGATGGAGAACAAGGGGCTCAACATCTTCAACACGAAGTACGTGCTGGCGAACCCCGAGACCGCGACCGACACCGACTTCGCGAACATCGAATCGGTGGTCGGCCACGAGTACTTCCACAACTGGACCGGCAATCGCGTGACCTGCCGCGACTGGTTCCAGCTGAGCCTGAAGGAAGGGCTGACCGTGTTCCGCGACCAGGAGTTCTCGGCCGACATGGCCGCGGGCGACGACGTCGAGTCGGCGGCCCGCGCGGTCAAGCGCATCGAGGACGTGCGCGTGCTGCGCCAGCTGCAGTTCGCCGAGGATGCGGGCCCGATGGCGCATCCGGTGCGTCCGGAAAGCTACGTCGAGATCAACAACTTCTACACGATGACCGTCTACGAGAAAGGCTCGGAAGTCGTGCGGATGTACCAGACGCTGTTCGGCCGCGACGGCTTCCGCAAGGGGATGGACCTGTACTTCCAGCGCCACGACGGTCAAGCGGTGACGTGCGACGACTTCCGTCACGCGATGGCCGACGCGAACGGGCGCGACCTCGCGCAATTCGAACGCTGGTACAGCCAGGCCGGCACGCCGCGCGTGTCGGTGCGCACCGCGTACGACGCGGCTGCGCGCCGCTACACGGTCACGCTCGCGCAGGGCTACGGCGACGCGTCGCCGGCCGCGCGCGAGACGCAGCAGGGGCCTCTGCTGATTCCGTTCGCGATCGGCCTGATCGGCCGCGACGGCCGCGACCTGCCGTTGCGCCTCGACGGCGAAGCCGCCGCATCGGGCACGACGCGCGTGCTCGACTTCACCGACACCGAGCAGACCTTCACGTTCGTCGACGTGCCGCAGGAACCGCTGCCGTCGCTGCTGCGCAATTTCTCCGCGCCGGTGATCGTCGAATACGACTACGGCGACGACGACCTCGCGTTCCTGCTCGCGCACGACAGCGACCCGTTCAACCGCTGGGAAGCCGGCCAGCGCCTCGCGACACGCGCGCTGCTGACGCTCGCCGCGCGCGCCGCCGCGAACGAACCGCTCACGCTCGGCGCGAATTTCGTCGCCGCGTTCCGCCGCGTGCTGACCGATGAAAACCTGTCGCCCGCGTTCCGCGAGCTCGCACTGACGCTGCCGTCGGAAACCTATCTGGCCGACCAGATGGCGGAAGCCGATCCGGCCGCCGTGCATCGCGCCCGCCAATTCGTGCGCCGCCAGCTCGCGACCGCGCTGCGCGCCGAGTGGCTCGCCGCGTACGAGCAGCACCAGACGCCGGGCGCGTACGAGCCGACGCCTGAAGCCTCCGGCCGCCGCGCGCTGAAGAACCTCGCGCTCGCGTATCTCGCCGAACTCGAGGATCCGGCCGACGCCGTGCGCATCGCGACCGCGCAGTACGACGCGGCGAACAACATGACCGATCGCGCCGCCGCGCTCGGCGCACTGCTGTCCGCCGCGGCGGCCGGTGCGAACGACGCGGCCGCGCGCGCGCTCGACGACTTCTACCGCCGCTTCGAAAAGGAAGCGCTCGTGATCGACAAGTGGTTCGCGATGCAGGCCGCGCAGCGCGGCACGCCGGCCCAGCCGACGCTCGCGAAGGTCCGCACGCTGATGGCCCACCCCGCGTTCAACCTGAAGAACCCGAACCGCGCGCGCGCGCTGATCTTCAGCTTCTGCGCGGCGAACCCGGCGCAATTCCACGCGGCGGACGGCTCGGGCTACGCGTTCTGGGCCGAACAGGTGCTCGCGCTCGACGCGATCAACCCGCAGGTCGCCGCGCGCCTCGCCCGCTCGCTCGAACTGTGGCGCCGCTTTACGCCGGCGCTGCGCGACCGGATGCGCGAAGCGCTCGAGCAGGTCGCGGCCGGTGCCAAATCGCGCGACGTGCGCGAGATCGTCGAGAAGGCGCTCGCGTAACGTCACGCACGCGACTCGCCGCGCGCGCCAGCGCGACGAAGCCGGTGCCGCCCCGTTGCGGCGCCGGCTTTTTTGTCGTCTGAAGGTTGGCGGAACGGGAGCCGGACCATGCGTTCGGCCCCCCGGTTTTACCGCCGCTGCCGGGCCGATCCGCCGCTCCGGGCACGCCGGAACCCGGCCGGACCGGCCGACCGACCATGTAACCGGACGAAAAAAGGCGGCGGCTCGGGAGGCGCGCCGGGTAAAATTGCGGCAATTCAAGGATTCTTTGGCCTCTCGGAGTCTGTCATGTCCATTGCCCGCCGCACCACGCTGTCCAAGTTCCTGATCGAGCAGCAGCGTGAGACCAACAACCTCCCCGCCGACCTCCGCCTGCTGATCGAAGTCGTCGCCCGCGCGTGCAAGGCGATCAGCTACAACGTGTCGAAGGGCGCGCTCGGCGAGGCGCTCGGCACCGCCGGCAGCGAGAACGTCCAGGGCGAAGTGCAGAAGAAGCTCGACATCCTGTCGAACGAGATCCTGCTCGACGCGAACGAATGGGGCGGCAACCTCGCCGCGATGGCATCGGAGGAAATGGAAACGTTCTTCCCGATCCCCGCGAACTACCCGCGCGGCGAATACCTGCTCGTGTTCGATCCGCTCGACGGCTCGTCGAACATCGACGTGAACGTGTCGATCGGCACGATCTTCTCGGTACTGCGCTGCCCGGACGGCAAACAGGCCACCGAGGAATCGTTCCTGCAGCCGGGCACGGAGCAGGTCGCGGCCGGCTACGCGGTGTACGGCCCGCAAACCGTGTTCGTACTGACGACCGGCAACGGCGTGAACTGCTTCACGCTCGACCGCGAAGTCGGCTCGTGGGTGCTCACGCAAAGCAACATGCAGATCCCGGCCGATACGCGCGAATACGCGATCAACGCATCGAACGCACGCCACTGGTACGAACCGGTCCAGCGCTACGTCAACGAACTGAACGCCGGCAAGGAAGGCCCGCGTGGCGACAACTTCAACATGCGCTGGATCGCGTCGATGGTGGCCGACGTGCACCGGATCCTGAACCGCGGCGGCATCTTCATGTACCCGGCCGACAAGCGCACGCCCGATCGTCCGGGCAAGCTGCGCCTGATGTACGAAGCGAACCCGATGTCGTTCATCGTCGAACAGGCGGGCGGCGCCGCGACGACGGGCACGCAGCGCATCATGGAAGTGCAGCCGACCGGCCTGCACCAGCGCGTGCCGGTATTCCTCGGTTCGAAGAACGAAGTCGAGCGCGTGACCGGCTATCACAACGAAGGCAAATAAATTTGCACTGCAGCACTAGACGGAGGTGCGAGACGTCAGTACAATCGCGCCTTCGCGATGTGGCCCTGACAGGCTGCATCGCAGTGAAGTGAAAGCGGGAAGTCCGCCGGATCGAGGGTTTCGCGAAGCAGCAGCAGCAAGCTGAAAAAAATTTCGCAAAACCTATTGCCAAGATCTCGGATTTGACCATATAATTTCATTTCTCTGCTGCCGGTGTAGCTCAGTTGGTAGAGCAGCGCATTCGTAATGCGAAGGTCGTAGGTTCGACTCCTATCTCCGGCACCAAGATATAAAGGCCTGACAAGCATCGCTTGTCAGGCCTTTTCTCTTTTCCGGCCGCAATTCCAGCCACGATCTCCGATGCGCGAAGTCGTGCGCCACCCTCACCGTCATTTCCGCTTGCGGGCATCCCCCGACTCCCGCACCGCACGCCGCCGATTACAATCGCCGGACCACCCGCCCCTCCCCAGCATCATGCGCACCTGGCGTCTCGAGCGACCGAACCTCAGCGGACAACTGGACGTGTCCCGTGCAACCGGTCTCGTCGCCGCGATCGGCGGCAGCGAGCCGAACGCGTTCGCCGCAGAAATCCTGAAGCTGTTCGACGATGCGCTGGCCGTCACGCAGTGCACGATCTTCGCGTACGAGTTCGGCAACCGGCCGCGCACCGTCTCGGTCGCCGACCATCGCGGCGGCCGCTACCTGCGCGACGTTGCCGACACCTATGCGCGCCATTTCTATGCGCTCGACGGCAACCAGCGAATCGTCTCGGCCGCCGGTCGCCGCACGCAGCGCCGCGACGTGCTGCTGCATCAGCAGGCCGGCGACGAGATCGGCCACGACGCGTATCGCACGGCCTGCTACCGTGGCCCCGACGTCTCCGATCGCCTCGCGTTGCTGATGCAGCCGAACGACTCGACCTGGCTGTCGATCAATCTGTATCGCGCGCACCGCAGCGGCACGTTCCAGCCGCGCGAGATCACGGCCATCGAAACGCTCGCACCGCTGATCGCGCAGGCCGCGCAGCATCACTATGCGCTCGCGGGCTCGGCGCAGATCGGCATCCCGCTACAGATGCTCGCGCGGCTGCGCGGCGCATGCCCGACACTGTCCAAGCGCGAGCTCGACGTGCTGCGCGGCGTGCTCGAAGGCCAGACCGCACAGGAGATCGGCGAGACGATCGGCGTGAAGGCTTCGAGTGTCGTCACCTATCAGAAGCGCGCGTACCGGCGCCTCGGCATCTCGAGCCAGCGCCAGCTGTTCGCGCTGTGCCTGCAACCCTGAACTTCGATTGCCGATCCTGAACGCGTCGGGGTAAATCCCGGCCCGCCGCCAGCCGTTCGCCGTACCCGGAATGGGGACAGCGGTGTCCGGCGCGGCTTCCATACTGCATCCAACCTGCCGCACGCATCGCGTCGCCGAGCGTGCGCGTTCGATCAGCGCAACCTGGAAGCCAACGATGGGCATCGAATTCAAACCCTACCCGTTCGTCGCCGTGCGTCATCCCCCGCACCTGCCGACCTGCAGCGCGGGCGTCGATACGCAGCGGCACCGCGTCGCGATCGTCGGCGGCGGCCCGGTGGGCCTCGCTGTCGCACTCGGCCTCGCCAATCACGGCATCCGCAGCGTGCTGCTCGAAGCCGATGATTCGGTCTGTCACGGCAGCCGCGCGATCTGCATCTCGCGACGCAGCCTCGAGATCATCGAGCGGCTCGGCGCGCTCGACAGCTTCATGCGCGTCGGACTGCCGTGGAGCAGCGGACGCAGCTTCCATCGTCACGACGAAGTGCTGCATTTCACGATGCCGCAGGACGAGAACCAGAAGCTGCCGCCGATGCTGAACCTCGCGCAGTATCACATCGAGCAGTTCCTGCTCGATGCCGCGCTGCGCCGCCCCGAGCTCATCGAGATCCGCTGGCAAACGAAAGTCGCGGGCGTCACGCAGCACCCGGCCGGCGCGCGCCTCGACGTCGATACGCCGCTCGGCCGCTATGCACTCGATGCCGACTGGGTCGTCGCAAGCGACGGCGGGCGCAGCACGATACGCGATGCGCTCGGGCTGTCGCTGCAGGGCACAAGCTATGAAGGCCGCTACGTGATCGTCGACATCGCGCTCGACAGCGACCGGCCGACCGAGCGGCTCGCGTACTTCGACCCGGCGTCGAACCCCGGCTCGACGGTACTCGTCCACAAGCAGCCGGACAACGTATGGCGGATCGACTATCAGCTGCGCGACGATGAGGATCCCGAAGCGGCCGTGAAACCCGAGAACGTGATCCCGCGCGTGCAGAGCCTGCTCGACATGATGGGCGAGCGCGGCGACTGGTCGCCGATCTGGATCACGATCTACAAGGCGAACGCGCTGACGCTCGAACGCTATCGGCACGGCCGCGTGCTGTTCTGCGGCGACGCCGCGCATCTCGTGCCGATCTTCGGCGTGCGTGGCGCGAACTCGGGCATCGACGACGCCGACAACGTCGCGTGGAAACTCGCGTACGCGATTCGCGGCCTCGCGTCGGACGCGCTGCTCGACAGCTATTCGGACGAGCGCGTGTTCGCGACGCACGAGAACCTGCGCTACGGCACCAAGAGCACCGAGTTCATGGCGCCGCCGTCGTTCGCGTTCGACCTGATGCGCAAGGCCGTGCTGACGCTCGCGGTCCGGCATCCGGCGTTGCGTTCGCTGATCAATCCGCGCCAGACGTCGGCCATCGCCTACACGGCGTCACCGCTCAATGCGGACGAGCGCGATGCGTTTTCGGCCGGGCCGTCGCCCGGCATGGTACTCGCGGAATGTCCGCTGATGCTGCACGCGTCGGGCGACATCGGCACCGACGAAGGCATGCGACGCGGCCACCTGACGGATCTCGTCGGTCCGCGTTTCACCGCGTTCCGCTTCATGCGTGACGGTGCGCCCGATCCGTCGTTCGCCGATCTCGAACGAAACCTGCACGACGCCGGCATACCGTTCGCGCTGGTCACGCTTGCACGGCACGCGGCACCGCAACAGCCAGGATGCGGCGGCTACGATGCCGACGGCCGGCTGTTCGACCTGTACGGCGCGCGCGACGGCACCGTCTATCTCGTACGTCCGGACGGACACGTGCTCGGCCGCTGGCACGATGCACGCGCCGCCGACGTGACCGCCGCACTCGAACGCGCGCTGCACCCGCGCACGTCGGCCAACATTCAGGAGCACGCATGATCACCGATACCGAACGCGACATCCTCTACACCGACCTGTGCCGCACGATGACCGGCATCGGCGAAACCGATGCGGCGCTCTTTCTCGCCCGCTTCGCGTTGCTGGCGATAGAGGCGATCGGCGATACGGCAACCGTCACCCGCCTGATTGCCGACGCCGGCGACGGCCTGCCCGGCACGGGCACACCGGCGCCGACGCACGGACGATGACGCAGGACGCATGACGCACAATCGTGCGGCCCCTCCTTACAGATTCATTTCGAATGACAGACGAATCCTCTGGAAAAACCCGTTAAGGGTGCATAACATTACTTAACGATTCCGACCCGTCTATCGCGTTACATTGCGTGGGCGGCGCGGCGGGTCGCATGCCGCTTCATGCAGCTTGCGGTGAAACAGCCGACGTCCGGTCATTTCGACTCAACACAAGGAGAGGATCACCATGACTCATGGCTTGATTATGTGGCTCATCATCGGCGCGATCGCCGGCTGGCTGGCGGGCGTGCTCGTCAAGGGCGGCGGGTTCGGCCTGATCGTCGACATCATCGTCGGTATCGTCGGCGCGGTGATCGGCGGCTGGCTGGCCGGGCTGCTCGGCATCACCCTCGGCAGCGGCTTCATCGGCTCGGTGATCGTCGCGGTCATCGGCGCCGTGATCCTGCTGTTCGTGATCCGGCTGTTCAGGCGCGCGGCCTGACGATCTTCTCGCGCGCCTTCGGGCGCGCTTTCGTTTGTCGCATCGAAGCGGCGCGCGGGGCATCCCCGCCGCCGTCCGTTTCAGCGGCGCTTGCCGCGCTGCAACCAGCCGTCGAGCACGTCGGTCGTCAGCAAGCCGCTGCGCGCATCGCGTGCGCCGTCGCGGCCAACCCACACGGTACGCGGCATCTCTCCCCGCCATCCCGCATCGAGCGCCGCCCGCAGACGCTCGGGCATCGGCTCGGCGTTCGCATACTGCGCGACCTGCGGCGGCAGGTTCATTTGCGCGAGCGCCTGTGCGATTGCCGCACCGTTGTCGTCGTACGCGTCCATCGAGACCATCGCGAGCTGCACGTCCGGATGGCGGCGCTGCCACGCGACCAGATGCGCGGCGTTCTCGCGGCAGTAGCCACAATCGAGCGACCAGATCTCGACCGCGAGCGGCCGTTCGTGCGCCGTCGCGTACACCTTCGCGACCTCGGCCGCGCGCAGCGGCTGCAGTCCGCCAGCCCATCCCGGCAGGCTTGCGAACACGGCGCCGATCAACACGATCAGCCGTTTCATTGCGCCCCCTCCACGGCAATCAGCCGGTAGCCGTCGTTACGCGTACGCCACGACAGGTAGATGCGGCCCGCATCGTCGAGCAGTTGCGGGTTGTCGCTCGCGCCCGACGTCGACGCGATCACGCGCGGCGCCGACCAGTGCTCGCCGCGATCGTCCGAGCGGCGCAGCTTGATCTGCATCGTGTCGCCGTCGAACGCCTTCCATGCGAGCCAGACGACCTCGCCGCGCACGACGAGTGCCGCATGCGATGCCTGCTCGGCCGGCACCGCCGGACTCGCGCCGAACGCCCACGGCGTGCCGCTCGGCCGGCCATCGGCGCCGATGCGCGAATAGAACACGTCGGCGCGGCCGTCGACGACGCCGAACCACGCAAGATGGCGCGTGCCGTCCGGCGTGATCGCGAGCGCCGGCCCGTGCTCGGGGCAAGCCTCGACATGCCAGTTCGAGAACGTCGCACGCACCGGCACGACGGACTCCGATGCCGAAACGGGCAACACCGCGAGCGCATGGTCGCGGATCTGCCCCGGGAACACGTTGCGCCACACGGCTTCGATGTGCCCGGCCGGATCGATCGCCATCGCGATGCGGCAGCATTCGCACGTGTGATCCGTCACCTTGCGCTCGGGCTCGAACGACGCACCGCCGTCGCGCGACACCGCGTAGTAGACGGCCGCCCCTTCGTACGCCTGCCCCGCCGCCTTCGCCGCGACGAGATCGCGCTTGTCGATCCACGCGATCGCGATGTTGCCGGCCGGATCGACCGCCATCATGTCGAAGCGGTGCGTGATCGCCTGCCGGTCGCGATGCACGGTGACCGGCACGCTCCAGGTCGCGCCGCCGTCGAGCGAACGCACGAAGCGCACCATGCCGGTGTACGGCGCATCCAGCGGCATCGACCACGATACGTACACCGCGCGACCGTCCGGGCTCGTCGCGATCTTCGGGCGATTCTCCGCGCTCGTGTAGATCGGCTCGGGCATCGCGTTGACGGTCACGGGCGCGGACAGCGTGCGGCCCGCATCGTCCGAGTGCGCGACGACGACGTGCGCGCCTTCGACCCATGCGACCCACAGCCGGTGCCGCGCGTCGAACGCGGCGCCGGTCGCGAGCGGCTGCTTCTGTTGCGCCGGTGCGGCCTGCATGCTCATGTGCGCCGCATGCGGATCGGCGGCTTTCGGCGCGTCGTGCGCGCCGGCAGGCGACAGCGCCGCGAGCCACAGCGCGCAGCCTGCCGCGAGCGATTTCACAGCGACCATTTCAGTTCTCCAAAGAAAGTGCGGCCCGGATACGGATGGAACACGTAGTAGCGGCGGTCCGTCAGGTTGTCGATGCCGACCGACGCAGTCCAGTGACGATCGAACCGGTAACGCGCCTTCAGGTCGACGACCGTGAAGATGCTCGTGCCGCCGTACACGTCCGGATTCACGTCGCTGTTGTCGAGCGTGTTGAACTGGCGGCCCGAGTAGCGGACGCCGACGCTCGCGAGCCAGTGCTCGTCGAAGCGGTACGACGCGAGCAGGTTCGCGCGCATGCGCGGGATGCGCGGAAAGCGCGAGCCGACGTACGCGGGATTCGCGGTGTCGGCCAGGGTCTGCGCGTTGCTCGCCGACACGTTCGCGTCGATGTCGAGCCCGCGCAGCCCGACGTTCTGGCCGCTGAACGCGAGCTCGACGCCGCGCACGCGCACGCGATCGACGTTCGAGATGTTGGTGACGGTCGACGCGCCCGACACCGTCGTCTGGCTGTAGATCGAATCGCGCAGGTCGCTCTGGAACACGCTCGCGCGCACGACGCCGACGCCCACGTCGCGCTCGGCCGTGAAGTCCCAGTCGATCGCCTTTTCCGGCCGCAGGTTCGGGTTGTTGTTGACGATCGCGTTGTTCGAGATCGTGCCCTGGAACAGCTCGCCGACCGTCGGGAAGCGGGTGCCGGTCGCGAACGACAGCCGGAAACGCCAGACGTCCGTCGCGTCCCATTGCAGCGCGACTTTCGGCGACAGCGCATTCGCGCCGCGGTCCGCGTAGCCGAGCGTGCCGTTCGCGTTGCCGAGCGCGCCGCCGTACGCACCCCAGCGCTCGTAGCGCAGGCCGAGGGTCGCGAGCCAGCCGGGCGCGAAACGCCACGCGTCCTGCGCGAACAGCGCCTGCGTGCGCGTGTCGCCCCGGTAGACGCTCGCGAGCGACGTGGTCGGCCCGGCCAGCCAGTCGGCCGTGTTGTACGTGACGTTGCGCAGGAAGTAGTTGTCGTAGTGATAGCCGAACGTGAGCGTGTGCCCCTTCACTTCCGGCGCCTCGGCCTTCAGGTCGAGCGTGCGCCAGCCCGTGCCGTCGCCCTGGAACAGCGTGCCCGCCCCGCCCTGCACGGTCGATGCCGCGCGCAGCACGTCGCGCGACACGTCGTAGGCGGAAACCACGCCCGACAGCCGCCAGCCCGAATCGAGCCGGCCGTTCAGCCCGAGCGCGTACAGCCAGTTCTCCTGGTCGCCGCGCTGCGGCGCGAACGCGCTCGGCGCGACGGTCACGTTCCGGCCGCCGAGCGACACGTTGCCGCCGTACACGGGATTGCCGGCCGCGTCGCGCAGGAAGGTTTCGCCGTGCTGCCGGAAATGGTTCTCCCAGTGCCCGAGCGTCAGCGTCGCGTCGACGCGGTCCGTGAACGCATAGCCCATCCGGACCGTCTCGTTGAGCTGCTCGGTCCGCTCGATGTTCTGCGCACCGACGATCGTGCGCGGCTTGCCGTTGGGGCCGATGTCGGTGGCCGCGCCCGTCACGGGCACCGCGGCCCCCAGCCGCGGGTTGTAGGCGGCGTTGGGGCTCGCATATTGCATCGGCTGGCCGTCGTTCTCCAGCCGGTCGAGCGACAGCGAGAACCAGAACTTGCCGACGCGGTTCGCGATCCGAGCGGTCTGGTGATTGCCACCGAAGCTGTCCGCGAACCCGTAGCCGTCGTGATAGCGCTGCGTGAAGAACTGCGTCGACAGGGACGCCTCGAGCTTGTCGGGACGCCGCGTCGTCAGCAGCACGGTCGACCCGATCGCATTGCCGGGATACAGCGCGGAAAAGGGGCCATACAGCACGTCGACGCGCGCGATATCGTCGGGCGCGATCAGCGACCAGCGCGGCGGATACGCATAGCTCGAGCCGAGCAGGTTCGACAGCAGCAGGCCGTCGGCGTACACGAGCCCGCGCGCACTCTGCAGTTCGTTGAAGTCGCGGCCGGCGAACACGCTGTTGCGGTCGCCGATGTAGCGCCTGCGAACCATCAGGTTGGGCGCGTACTTCAGCGCGTCCTCGGTGGTGACGTTGGTATGCGCGTCGATCTGCTCGCGCGTGATCGACTCGACGACGGCCGGCGTATCCGGATCGACGGGTTGCCGGCTTGCGGTGACGCTGACGGCGGTCAGCGTGTCGCCCGCAGAGGCGAGCGCGGCGACCGGTGCGGCACGGCCGGCCGGGTTGCCGGCGCCGGCGGGCACCGGCGCGGCGGATGCGCCATCGATCGAAGCCGCCTGCGCGGCCGGCCAGGCAAAAGCGGCCGCGCAGGCAAGCGCGAGCCGGCCGCGCGAGGGCCGCGCGGCGAAGGTGAACGACATGGATGAATTCCTGAAAACGTGACCGGACGCCGCCGCACGCAAGCCAACGCGCCGCGCGCAGACGGCACGGCGCGCGGACCGGGCCGCGGGCGGCACGCGCGCCACCGCGGCGCGCGAACGATATCAATCAGATCGGGACGTTTTCAGGCGGACCGCGCGGCTGCGCGAGACGGATGCCCGTGCGGGGAACATCGGGAACGGCCGGGGCGGCCGCCCGGTACGCGAACGCGCGCACGAAACCCGGCAACGCGGGCAGGCTCGTGCCGAGCGCGACGTTCGCCGCGAAGCCGGGACAGTACACGCAGTGCGGCACGCCGGCATGATCGAACGACGCCGCGCCGCGGTCGTCGCCGGACTGCGCGAGGACGACCTCACGAGCGCCTGCCGCACTGCACAACTCGAGCGTGAGCCCGCCGGAACCGCTCGATGCGAGACGCGCGTAGCCGACGACGGGCGACAGTACGTTCAGTACCAGCGCCAGCCATACGAGGCCGATCCATCGCGTCGTTCGTTTCATCGCGGTCCAGGAAAAAGTGCGCGCAAGTATAGCAAGCGGCCCGATTGTTGCCGATTGTGCAGGGTGTGATAGTCGGCATTGCTCGGCGCGCAGCAGCGCATGTGCCGTTAATACAACAGAGACAAAATCTAACGATTCGCCACTGGCATAAATCCAAGCGCGAGGTTGATAATCATTGAACCCGCTGGAGAAACGAACATGGACGAAAGACCAACCCGCATGCCCCCGCCCGAGCAAGTGATGAGCCCGGATCCGGAACCCGTCGGCGTGGAATTCCTCGCCGAATTGCCCGAGCACGTCCGGGCATTCTTCGACGAGCAGCACAAGCTGTACTCGCCGAAGTGAACCTACGTTCCGTCCTGTAACCGCCACGTGTCGATCGATATCGTGCGGTTCATCGCTGCGTTTTCGGCGCAGATCGCTTCGCACCCCGGCTGCAACGGCCTGACGGTGCCGGATCAGCGCGTCCGCTGATTCTTCTGTCGCGTCGTTCCGCCGCGCGACTGTCTTCGTCTATCCTTCTGGTTTTCCACCTCCGGCCTGTCCGGCTCTCCCTTCTCCCGATCGTTCCGATGAAACAAGCCATTCGTGCCAGCGTCGCTGTCGCCGCGCTCGGCGTCGCCCTTTTTTCGTCACCGCATATCGCGCGCGCGGACGGCGACGACACGGCGCTCACCAATCTCGTCGCGCTCGCATCGCAGCGGCTCGCGCTTGCCGAACCCGTCGCACGATGGAAGTGGGCAAACCACCAGGCGATCGAGGATCGGCCGCGCGAAGCGGCACTGCTCGCATCGGTGGAGAAGCGCGCCGCACAGTCCGGCGTGGATCCGGCGTTCGCGCGCACGTTTTTCGAGGATCAGATCGCGGCCAGCAAGGACGTGCAGAACGCGCTCTTTGCAAAGTGGCGCGCGACGCAGCCGCCGGAAGGCACGCCGCCCGACCTCGCAACCAGCACGCGGCCGGCGCTCGACCAGCTCACGCAAAAGATGCTGACGGGCCTCGCGCAAGTCGCACCGCTGCGCGACGCACCCGACTGCCAGGCGCGGCTCGCACGCAGCATCGCGAACTGGAAGACGCTCACCCGCTACGACTCCACCCAGACGCAGGCGCTCGGCACCGCGCTGTCGCACGTTTGCGCCGCAGGCGGCGCCAGCGCGATCGGCTGACGGCGGCGTCGCGCGCCGCGGCCTGCGCTGCTCAGTCGGCAGGCGTCAGTGCCGCGAGCGGAATGAGTTGCAGGCCGCGTGCGAGATGCGTCTGCAGAAGACGATGGGTATGGGGTTCGAACGCGCCGTCCGCGCCGTCGGCCACGAGCCGCACGGCCGCGTCGAGCGATTCGGCCGTACCGAGGTAGCGCCAGCCGTCGATCACGTGAAACAGGCGGCGCTCGCCGCTCGCTTCGAAAGCGACCGCACCGTCGAACGGCCAGGGCGCATTGCCCGCACGGGCGTGATCGGCTGCGGGACGCCGGTTGTATGACGGACGCAGGCGGGCGATCCACTGCGCTTCGGCGAGCATCGCGCCCAGTTCGTTGCCGGTCTCCCGCCACTCGACCCGCCGTACCTGCTGCGCAATCCGCATTTCCTTCGACGAGCGCCGCTCGCCGGTCAGCAGCGCGCGCAAGCGCTGCCGCACGCGCACGCTGCGGCCGACATACAGCGCTTGGTCGTCCTCCCCGAACAGCGCGTACACACCGCATCCGGCCGGCGCGGTATCGAGCCACGCTTCGGTCATGCCGCCCGCGAGACGGAAGTGGCGCGTCGTACGCGCAATCTGGTCGCGCAGACGCTCGAGCGGCACGATCTCGTGCAATTGCCGCCAGAACTGCCAAAGCAGATCGGCATCCGCGAGTGCCCGGTGGCGGGCGGACGGAACGAGGCCGTGCCGCTCGATCAGCGCATCGAGTCCGTGCCGCGCCTCGCGCGGAAACAGCGCGCGCGACAGGCGCACCGTGCACAGCACGTCCGGATTGAACGCGATGCCGGCGCGCTCGAATTCGGCGCGCAGGAAGCCACGGTCGAAGCTCGCGTTGTGCGCGACGAACAGCTTGCCGTCGAGCCGCTCGAACAGCGCGGGCGCGAGCGACGCAAACGACGGCGCGTCGCGCACCATCTCGTCGGAAATGCCCGTCAGCTGCTGGATGAACGGCGGAATCGAATGTCCCGGATTGACCAGCGTCGTCCATGTCGATACGCCGAGCGGACCGAGTTCGACCACGCCGATTTCAGTGATGCGGTGCTCGGCAGACGAGCCGCCGGTGGTTTCGAGGTCGACGAAGACGAGCGGCTGGTCGCAGGCGGGATCGGACAGACGGGAATCGGACATGAAAAGACGGGGGAAACGATGCTTTCGTGAGTATGCACCGGCAGATGCGTTCGCGACCAGTCCGAACCCGAATCGATTCGCCGGCCGCCGATTTTCGTGCCCCGGAAAGCAAAAAGCCCCCGCGATGCGGGGGCCGGACGTGATCGGCGAAGCGTGGCGCGTCAGACCGCCTGGATATTCGCTGCCTGCTTGCCTTTCGGCCCGACTTTCACGTCAAAGGAAACGCGCTGGTTTTCCTTCAGCGTTTTGAAGCCGTCCATCCGGATTTCGGAAAAGTGCGCAAACAAATCTTCGCCGCCATTGTCGGACGTAATAAAGCCGAAACCTTTAGCATCGTTAAACCATTTTACGATACCGGTATCCATACCTTCGTTCCCCACTCGTTTAGATCAAAAAAGCTACTGTTATAGCCGCTTCCCGAAATCCCGCAACGGCGCGCCGACACTCCCCCCCAGCGCTCCGCCCGGGGACGGAGTGCTGACTTTATAAATTGGACAATCCGGGTGCGTCAAGGGAATTTTTAGGGCTTGCTTTATCAAAAAAACGCTAATGCCGCTGGAATCGATACACGATCGCCTTTTATTAATTGATCCGCATCAACAACCTGTCAATATTACCGGGATCGGATCACTAATAATCGAAATCGTGAAAAACATACCGGGGACGAATCGCTTCGGTAAATCCTCGGGTTTTTTCCGGGTTGCGGAAAACGGGGGACGTTGCGATGCTGGTGCAAAGGAAATGGAAGGAGAAGGCCATGTGGCTGGACGGATTCAAGCGCTTCGCGAGCCGGCTTGCACGCGTACGCCGCAAGTCCCGCGCGCTGGCCGAGACCCGTGAAGCGCCGTGCGACACCGAGTTCGACCCGACCTGGCACGGCGATCATTGGCAGAACCTGCTGGCGTCACCGCTGGACGCCCGTCACTACGTAATGGAAGACTGGACGTACACGCCGCCGCAGGCCGAAGCCGACGACACGCAGCCGACCGGCAAGCGCAAGCGCAAGCGGCGCTCGTACGCGCAGTAGGGATCGGAACGACAGGGCAAAAAAAAAGCGCGACTGGGAAGTCGCGCCGACAAAGGTTTGGAGATCTTTTCCGTCAACGAAAAAGTCTGCTTCGGAAAGCAGAGATCGCAGTATAGCGAGAGAACATCCTTTCATTATCCATGCCCCGCACAAACCTCTATTGCCGATGTGTCAATAATCACGCTAGGCGTGCTCTCGCCCGTCATTGACCGCCTGTCGCGATCGCGCAACGCCCGCGACACCCGATACGCAGTCCTGATTGCTTTTTTCGCGTGCTGCATTGCCGCAAAGTCTTGATGGCCGGGCCTCTCGGCGCATATGCTGATTCTTGCCGGATTCAAAATACAGTATTGCGGGAAGCAATTTTCTTCTACGCCCGGACCGATCCGTACACTGCAAATGGATATCCGACGAGGGTGCCGCCCCCAATGCGCACGGCGTCGCCAGCCTGCGACGCCGCCGATGCCCGCAGCAGGTTCGATCGACATCATCCTGTTTGGAGACAGATCATGAAAAAGACCCTGATCGTCGCGGCATTGGCGGGCGCGTACGCCACCGGCGCCCATGCGCAAAGCGCCGTCACGCTGTACGGCCTGATCGACGCCGGCATCACCTACACGAACAACCAGGGTGGTCACAGCGCGTGGCAGGAGACGAGCGGCTCGATCAACGGCAGCCGCTGGGGCCTGCGCGGCACCGAGGATCTCGGCGGCGGCCTGAAGGCGATCTTCACGCTGGAAAACGGCTTCGGCATCAATAACGGTTCACTCAAGCAGAACGGCCGCGAATTCGGCCGCCAGGCGTTCGTCGGGCTCGCGCACGAGAGCTACGGCTCGCTCACGCTCGGCCGCCAGTACGACAGCGTCGTCGATTTCCTCGGCCCGCTGTCGCTGACCGGCACCCAGTACGGCGGCACGCAGTTCGCGCACCCGTTCGACAACGACAACCTGAACAACTCGTTCCGGATCAACAACGCGGTCAAGTACCAGAGCGCGAACTACGGCGGCCTGAAATTCGGTGCGCTGTACGGCTTCTCGAATTCCAGCAATTTCTCGAACAACCGCGCGTACAGCGTCGGCGCGTCGTACAGCTACATGGGCTTCAACGTCGCGGCCGCGTACATGCAGCTGAACAACAACGTCAACGCGCTGGCGCTCGCGGCCAGCGACCCGGGCGCGGTAGCCGGCGACTGGACGTTCGGGGCCAGCCGTCAGCGCACCTGGGGCGCGGGCCTCAACTACGCGTTCGGGCCCGCGACGGCCGGCTTCGTGTTCACGCAGACACGCCTGACCGATTCGGCCAGGATCAGCGCCGGGCAGTCCGGCGTGTCGGGCGGCATCCCGCTCATCGGCGGCACGCGGTTCAACAATTACGAAGTGAACGGCCGCTACGCGCTGACGCCGGCGTTCTCGCTCGCTGGCTCGTACACGTACACCGACAGCCGCCTCGACGGCCAGACGCCGAGCTGGCACCAGTTCAACCTGCAGGCCGACTATGCGCTGTCGAAGCGCACCGACCTGTACCTGCAGGGCGAATACCAGCGGGTCAATGCGGACGGCCTGGCGATCGGCGCGAACATCAACGGGCTCGGCACCGCGTCGTCCACCAACAAGCAGATCGCCGTCACGGCCGGCATGCGCCATCGCTTCTGAGCGATGCGCGTGAGCCCGGCCGTTCGGCCAGGACCGTCATGACGAAGCGCCCCACCCGGGGCGCTCGTTCGTTTCAGCGCTGCACCGCACGCATGCGCCGCGCCATGCTCACGCGCTGCCCGACGCCGGATAGCGAACGTCGAGCACGTCGATCGGCTGGGGACCGGCCGGCGTCATCAGCGTGACGGTATCGCCGATCTTCGCCTTGATGAGCGCCCGCGCGACCGGCGAGATCCAGCTGACGCAACCGCGATCGAGATCGACCTCGTCGATCCCGACGATGGTAACGGTATGATCCTCGCCGTCCGGCGTCGCGTAATCGACGGTCGCGCCGAAAAACACCTGGTCGACGTTCTCCTGGCGGCTCGCGTCGACGACTTCGGCGAGATCGAGCCGCTTCGTCAGGAAGCGGATCCGGCGGTCGATCTCGCGCAACCGCCGCTTGCCGTAGATGTAGTCGCCGTTCTCCGACCGGTCGCCGTTCGACGCGGCCCACGACACCAGCCGCACGACCTCGGGACGCTCGACGTCGATCAGGTTCAGGAGCTCGTCCCTGAGCCGCTTGTGGCCGGCCGGGGTGATGTAATTCTTCGTGCCCGCCGGAATCGCGGGCTGACCCGGGTCGAGATCGTCGTCGTCGCCGTCCGACTCTTTGACAAACGCCTTGTTCATGATGCAGATTCAACGCATGGATGACTGATGCTTCAAGGGTACACGAAGGCGGCCTTCCCAAGATCGGGTGACATTTTTTGCGAATAAGGCTTCCCTTTTTATACAACCCTGCTATACTTCCGCTTCTGCGTGCGGCTGTAGCTCAGTTGGATAGAGTACTTGGCTACGAACCAAGGGGTCGTGGGTTCGAATCCTGCCAGCCGCGCCACCTTTTTCGAGGGCCTTCCCAACCGAAGGCCCTTTCAGTTCGATGTTGTAGCGTTTTGTTGTTGCGTGCGGCTGTAGCTCAGTTGGATAGAGTACTTGGCTACGAACCAAGGGGTCGTGGGTTCGAATCCTGCCAGCCGCGCCACCTTTTTCGAGGGCCTTCCCAACCGAAGGCCCTTTCAGTTCGATGTTGTAGCGTTTTGTTTTTGCGTGCGGCTGTAGCTCAGTTGGATAGAGTACTTGGCTACGAACCAAGGGGTCGTGGGTTCGAATCCTGCCAGCCGCGCCACCTCAGAAGGGCCTTCCTCCGGGAAGGCCCTTTTTTCTTTTCCGCCTCCCCGCTTCTCTTTGGCCCGCGCCCCGCTCGACTCGAGCCGGATCGCCACTGCACAACACCGCCCGGCCCGCAGCACGAACGAAAACGGCGGCCCGTGGCCGCCGTCGCATCCTGCCTGCCGCGAACCCGCGCGCGGCGTCAGTAATCCTGCCGCTCGCGCTCGATGCGCATGCCGCCGTCATGACGCGCGTGCACGCTGTCGTCGGTCGAGCGCTCGCGCATGATCCGCATCACGTCCGGATTGGTCCGCACGCGCCGCATCACGTTCGCCAGATGCACGCGGTCGCTCACCTGGATCACGAAGCGCAGCACCGTCGATTCGTGCGTCAGATCCTCGTCCATCGCGATGTGAACGATGTTCGCGTCCGCCGACGTGATATCCGCCGCGACGCGCGCGAAGATGCCCTTCGCGTTCTTCACGAGCGCCTTCACCGCGACGTCGAACAGACGACCCGGCTGCGGCGCCCATTCGACGTCGATCCAGCGGCCCGGATCGCGGCGATGGATGCGCTGCGCGACGCGGCAATCCGTCGTATGAATCGCCATCCCGAGACCGATGCCGATATAGCCCATGATCGCGTCGCCCGGAATCGGCCGGCAGCACGCCGACAGTTGCACGGACATCCCTTCGGTGCCGGTAATCACGACCGGCGGCGCATTATGCGCGGGGTGCCGCTCGGACTTCGGCAGATCGTCGTCCGCATCGCGGCCGCTCATCAGCACCTCGATGCGCTTGGCCATCACCGCGGCGACGCGGCGGCCGAGGCCGATGTCCGCGAAGATTTCCTGGCGGCTCTTGTTGCCCGTCCACTGGACGAGCTTCTCCCACACTTCCGGCCCCACATCGGCCAGCGCGAGCCCGTAACCCTTCAGACTCTGGTCGACGAGCCGCTCGCCGAGCTGCACCGACTCGTTCAGGCGCATCGTCTTCAGGTAGTGACGAATCGCCGAACGCGCCTTGCCGGTGCGCACGAAGCCGAGCCATGCGGGGTTCGGCTTCGAATACGGCGCGGTGATCACCTCGACGATGTCGCCGCTCTTCAGCTCGGTACGCAGCGGCAGCAACTCGTTGTTGATCTTCACGGCCACGCACTGGTTGCCGAGATCGCTGTGGATCGAATACGCGAAATCGAGCGCCGTCGCGCCGCGCGGCAGCGCCATGATCTTCGACTTCGGCGTGAACACGTAGACCGCATCCGGGAACAGGTCGATCTTCACGTGTTCGAGGAACTCGCTCGAATCGCCGGCTTCGCTCTGGATGTCGAGCAGCGACTTCAGCCACTGGTGCGCGCGCTTCTGCACGTCGTTCAGGTCCGCGCCGCCGTTCTTGTACAGCCAGTGCGCGGCCACGCCGGCCTCGGCGATCTCGTGCATCTTGCGCGTGCGCACCTGGAACTCGATCGGCGCGCCGAACGGGCCGACGAGCGTCGTGTGCAGCGACTGATAGCCGTTGATCTTCGGGATCGCGATGTAGTCCTTGAACTTGCCGGGCACGGGCTTGTACAGCGCGTGCAGCGCGCCGATGCACGTGTAGCAGTCGAGCGGGCTGTCGACGACGACGCGAAAACCGTACACGTCGAGCACCTGCGAGAACGACAGCTGCTTGTCGCGCATCTTGCGATAAATGCTGTAGATCGTCTTTTCGCGGCCGGTGATCTCGGCGTCGAGCTTCGCGTCGCCCATCGCGCGCTGGGCGGCCTCGAGGATCTTGCTGATCACTTCGCGGCGGTTGCCGCGCGCGGCCTTCACGGCCTTCTCGAGCGTCGCGTAGCGATGCGGGTTGAAGTTCGCGAAGCTCATGTCCTGCAGCTCGCGATACGTGTTGTTCAACCCGAGGCGGTGCGCGATCGGCGCATAGATGTCGAGCGTCTCGCGGGCGACGCGGCGGCGCTTTTCCATCGGCACCGCACCGAGCGTGCGCATGTTGTGCAGACGATCGGCGAGCTTGACGAGGATGACGCGCACGTCGCGCGCCATCGCGAGTAGCATCTTGCGGAAGTTTTCCGCCTGCGCTTCCTCGCGGCTGCGGAACTCCATCTTGTCGAGCTTCGACAGGCCGTCGACCAGTTCGGCGACCTTCGGGCCGAACCGTTCGGCCAGCTCGCTCTTGGTCACGCCCTGGTCTTCCATCACGTCGTGCAGCAGCGCCGCCATGACGGCTTGCGCGTCGAGCTTCCAGCCGGCGCAGATTTCCGCGACGGCGACGGGATGGGTGATGTAGGGTTCGCCGCTCTGGCGATATTGACCGAGGTGGGCTTCGTCGCTGAAGTGGAACGCCGCCTTGACCTCTTTGATTTCTTCCGGAGGGAGATACTCGGCAAGCACGCCCGTCAGTTTCGCGATCGAAACGACGCCGTGCTTGCGCGGCTGCTCCGGCGTGGCGGTCGGCCCGAACAGGTGCCGAAAGGACTGTTCGAGGACCGCGTCGATGTACTGGCGCGCAGGCGACTGGGCCGTGGCTTCGGTGGTCGAATCCGCGGAGGCGGACGATGGGGTGGTGCTCATATTCGCCTCCAGGTCGAGTCGTTGCGCGCGTGGACTACATGGCTGGAACGGGCCGGATGCGCGTTACACCGGCACCTTCTTCAGCATCTCGACGCCGACCTGGCCGGAGGCGATCTCGCGCAGCGCGACGACGGTCGGCTTGTCGCGGCTCTCGATCTTCGGCGTATGGCCTTGCGCGAGCTGCCGCGCGCGGTAGGTGGCGGCGAGCGCCAGTTCGAAGCGGTTGGGGATTTGCTTCAGGCAGTCTTCGACGGTAATGCGAGCCATGTTGGAAATTCCTTCTGAATATAGTCGTTATTCTACCTTATGTCCCTCTACCCTCGCGTCATTCCGCGTGGGGCAGATGGATGCCGAGCTCGATGAACAGCTCCGCGTGTCGCGCGTACTGCGAAGCAAAGCGCAGGCGCGTGGCCGCGACGATGCATTCGAGTTCGGCGAGTGCACGATCGAAATTCTCGTTGATCACGACGTATTCCGCTTCCGACGCGTGCGCGATCTCGCTGCCGGCAGCCAGCAGGCGCCGCGTGATCACGTTCGGTTCGTCCTGGCCGCGCTTCTTCAGACGTTCCTCGAGCGCGTCGAGCGACGGCGGCAGGATGAAGATGCCGACCGCGTTGCGGAACTGCTTCTTCACCTGCAGTGCGCCCTGCCAGTCGATCTCGAGCAGCACGTCGTGGCCGTTCATCATCTGCTCTTCGATCCAGACGCGCGACGTGCCGTAATAGTTGCCGTGCACTTCCGCGCTCTCGAGGAATTCGTGCGCGGCGTGACGCGCGCGGAAATCCTCGACGGTCGTGAAGTGGTAGTGCTGGCCGTCCTGCTCGCCCGGGCGCGGCTTGCGCGTCGTGTACGAGATCGACAGGCAGATGTCGCTGTCCTTCGACAGCAACGCGTTCACGAGCGTCGACTTGCCGGCACCCGACGGCGCGACGACCATGAACAGGTTGCCGGGATAGACGCCGCCGTGCAGCGCATGCGACGCGTGGCCGTCGCGGTTGAGGTCGGTCATGTTGCTTTACTCCAGGTTTTGCACTTGCTCACGCATCTGCTCGATCAACAGCTTGAGCGCCATCGATGCGTCGGCGAGTTCCTTCGCCGCCGCCTTCGAGCCGAGCGTGTTTGCTTCGCGATTCAGTTCCTGCATCATGAAGTCGAGACGCTTGCCGACGCGGCCGCCCTTCTCGATCACGTGACGCGTTTCGTTCAGGTGCGCGGTGAGTCGCGACAGCTCTTCCGCGATGTCGATCCGGATGCCGTACATCGTCACTTCCTGACGAATGCGTTCCGCGGCTTCCTCGCGCGTGACGATCGGCGCGCTGCCTTCGGGCGCCGCAATGCCGAGCGCTTCCTGCAGCCGCTCGACGATCTTCTGCTGATGCTTCGCGATCAGCTCAGGCACGAGCGGCGTGATGCGCGCGACGATCGCTTCCATTTCGGTGACGTTCGACAGCAGCATCGTCGCCAGCTGCGCGCCTTCGCGCGAACGCACGACGACGAGCTCGCCGATCGCTTCCTTGCCGCACGCGAGCACCGCGTCGCGGATCGCGTCCGACGACACGCCGCTCTCGGCGAGCACCCCCGGCCAGCGCAGGATCTCGCCCGCGCGCAGGCGGCCGACACCCGGGAACGAATCGAGCACCGAACGCTCGAGCTCGGCGAGCTGGCCGAGCGCCGTCTGGTTCAGCGCGCCCGCACCGATGCTCTGCTCGCCGCGCTGCAGGTTGATGCGCACGTCGACCTTGCCGCGCGACAGCTTGTTCATCAGCATTTCGCGCAGCGCGGGTTCGCACGCGCGCACGTCGTCCGGCATGCGGAAATTCAGGTCGAGGAAGCGCGAGTTCACGGTGCGCAGTTCGACCGACACGCTGGTGCCGCCGTTGCCGGTGGCCGTCGCGAGTTCGCGCGTCGCGCTCGCATAGCCCGTCATGCTGTAGATCATGGTTCGTCTCGCCGTCTGGGTGCCCTTCACGGGCGGGAATATGTCGAGGCGCCCGGCGCATTGCAAGGCGCGGGGCGGGAAGCGCGCATTATCCCATTTTTGCGTCCCACCCCGCCGGGCATGCCTGCCGTTCGGCGCTAAAATCGGGGTTTCCTCTTCCGTCCACGATTCCCCCATGACGTCTTCCCTGTCCCGCCCGAGCGGCCGCCGCGCCGACGAACTGCGCAAGGTCGCCCTCACGCGCCACTACACGAAACACGCCGAAGGCTCGGTACTCGTCGAATTCGGCGATACCAAGGTGATCTGCACCGCGAGCGTCGCCGAGCGCGTGCCCGAATTCCTGCGCGATCGCGGCCAGGGCTGGCTGACGGCCGAATACGGGATGCTGCCGCGCGCGACGCACACGCGCAGCGACCGTGAAGCGGCGCGCGGCAAGCAGACGGGCCGCACGCAGGAAATTCAGCGCCTGATCGGCCGTGCGCTGCGCGCGGTGTTCGATCTGGAGGCGCTCGGCCCGCGCACGATCCACATCGACTGCGACGTGATCCAGGCCGACGGCGGCACGCGCACGGCCAGCATCACCGGCGCCTTCGTCGCCGCGCACGACGCCGTGTCGAAGCTGATCGCGGCCGGCAAGCTCGCGCGCTCGCCGATCACCGACCACGTCGCCGCGATCTCGGTCGGCGTGTACGAAGGCGCGCCCGTGCTCGATCTCGACTACGCCGAAGATTCGCAGTGCGATACCGACATGAACGTCGTGATGACGGGCGCCGGCGGCTTCGTCGAAGTCCAGGGCACCGCCGAAGGCGTGCCGTTCTCGCGCGCCGAGATGAACGCGCTGCTCGACCTCGCGCAAAACGGGATCGGCCAGCTCGTGCAGCTGCAGAAGGACGTGCTGGGCGCCGGCCATGTCTGATGATCGCACCCTCGCGCCGCTGTCGCGCATCGTGCTCGCGTCGAACAACGCCGGCAAGCTGCGCGAATTCACCGCGCTGTTCTCGACGGTCGGCATCGAGATCGTGCCGCAGGGCGAGCTGGCCGTGCCCGAGGCGGAAGAACCGTTCGGCACGTTCATCGAGAATGCGCTGACGAAAGCGCGGCACGCGTCGCGGCTCACCGGCCTGCCGGCGATCGCCGACGATTCGGGGCTGTGCGTGCGCGCGCTGCGCGGCGCACCGGGCGTCTATTCGGCGCGCTACGCGCAGCGCGCGGGCGGCGCCAAGGGCGACGCGGCCAACAATGCGTACCTCGTCGAGCAGCTGCGCGGCGTCGCAGACCGACGCGCATACTATTGCTGCGTGCTCGCGCTGGTGCGCCACGCGGACGATCCCGAACCGCTGTTCGCCGAAGGCCGCTGGGTGGGCGAGATCGTCGACACGCCGCGCGGCGAGCACGGATTCGGCTACGACCCGTATTTCCACCTGCCGTCGCTCGGCGCGACGGCGGCCGAACTCGAGCCGGCCGTGAAGAACACGCACAGCCATCGCGCGCTCGCGCTGAAGGCGCTGCTCGCGCGGCTCGCGGAGGAACCGGCATGATCGTCTTCGTCACACATTTGCAACCGGAGGCCGCATGAGCCAGGCGGCGGAAACCGGCGCGCGCGTCGTCGCGACCTTCACGTCGCCCGGGCAGGTACGGCTCACGTCGCTGCCGCCGCTCGCGCTGTACGTGCATTTTCCGTGGTGCGTGCGCAAGTGCCCTTACTGCGATTTCAACTCGCACGAGTGGAAAGGCGAGCGGTTTCCGGAAACCGAGTACCTCGATGCGCTGCGCGCCGATCTCGAACAGGCGCTGCCGCTCGTCTGGGGCCGGCAGGTGCATACGGTGTTCATCGGCGGCGGCACGCCGAGCCTGCTGTCCGCGGCCGGCCTCGACCGGCTGCTGTCCGACCTGCGCGCGCTGCTGCCGCTCGATGCCGACGCCGAGATCACGCTCGAGGCGAACCCGGGCACGTTCGAGGCCGCGAAGTTCGCGCAATTCCGCGCGAGCGGCGTGAACCGCCTGTCGGTCGGCATCCAGAGCTTCAACGAAGGCCATCTGAAAGCGCTCGGCCGTATTCACGACACCGCGCAGGCGCGCGCGGCCGTCGAGATCGCCGCGAAGACGTTCGACAACTTCAACCTCGACCTGATGTTCGCGCTGCCGAACCAGACGCTCGACGAATGCCGGGCCGACATCGAGACCGCGCTGTCGTACGCGCCGCCGCATCTGTCGCTGTATCACCTGACGCTCGAGCCGAACACGCTGTTCGCGAAGTTTCCGCCCGCGGTGCCCGACGACGACGCGTCGGCCGACATGCAGGAATGGATCCACGCGCGCACGGCCGAGGCCGGCTACGACCGCTACGAAGTGTCGGCGTACGCGAAGCCGAATCATCAGTGCAAGCACAACCTGAACTACTGGCGCTTCGGCGACTATCTCGGAATCGGCGCGGGCGCGCACACGAAGCTGTCGTTCCCCAACCGGATCCTGCGGCAGGCGCGCTACAAGCATCCGGCCACCTTCATCGAACAGGCGATGGCCGGCACGCCGGTGCAGGAAGAGCGCGAAGTCGGTGCGCGCGACCTGCCGTTCGAGTTCATGCTGAACACGCTGCGGCTCGTCGAGGGCTTCCCGGTGCACGGCTTCGTCGAACGCACGGGTTTGCCGATCAGCACGATCGAGCCGGCACTGAAGGAAGCGGAACGGCGCGGGCTGATCACGCGCGATTTCGCGCAGATCGCGCCGACGCCGCTCGGCCAGCGTTTCCTCAACGACTTGCAGGAATTGTTCCTGCGTGACGATTGAAGCGGAACGAGGCGGCATTTCGGTTACAATGCCGCCTCGTGTGGAAGCGTGGCCGAGCGGTTTAAGGCACCGGTCTTGAAAACCGGCGACGGGAAACTGTCCGTGAGTTCGAATCTCACCGCTTCCGCCAGGAAGTTCGCCCAACCCCGTCCATTCATCGAATGACGGGGTTTTTGTTTGTCCGCGGCGCGCCGCGCACGCTGCCCGCCTCTGCCTGCCGACGCATCTCGCCCGATGCCGTTACAATCCGGCGCTCCGATTCGCGAAACGGGAAATCCACGTCATGAAGCCCTTCATCGCCTCGTCGCTCGTCGCCCTGCTGGCCGCCGTCGGCACGCACGCAGCGGCCGCCGATTCCGCCTCCGGCACCGACGCGCAAACACCGTCGTGCGCGATCGCGTACGTGAAGGGCGTCGGCGGCTCGCCGCGCGGCCTGCGCGAATATCTCGCGAGCCCGACGCCGTACAACTACCTGAAGGAAAACGAGCTCCAGTGCAAGGTATCGGATGACGGACGCGCGACGAACTGCACCGGCGTGACCTACATCCGCAACGAGCAGGTCAGCGTGTACGACGATTCCGACCCGGCGACGCTGACGGTCGTCGCACCGGTGGAACTCGAGCACGGCCAGAAGTATCCGGTGATCCTCGTGGTGCAGCGCAAGGACGCGCGCTGCACGCGGTAACACGCACCGCCTGCGGCACGCTCGACGTTGCCGCAGGCGACGCGCGCAGCCCTCACGGGCCGGGCCGCCATCGCCTAGAATTCGATCAGCACGGCGACACGACCGCCGCCGCAATTCGATGCCGCCCGCACCATCCGTGCGTGCGGCACACGGAGACCGCCATGACCGAACTGTCGACAGCGCCCGATCACGTCGATTACGAAGGCTTCGAGATCCATGTGGTGCCGGGCCTCGTCCCCGGCAGCGATGCGCGCTACACCTACACAGGCTATGTCTGCCATCCGGGCGTGAACCCCGCGCTGCCGGATCATGCCGTGCCGTTCCATGCGGACGGCGAAGAAAGCTTCGCGAGCGTCGAGGAAGCGGTGCATGAAGCCGTGCACATCGGCAAGACCATCATCGACGGCACGCATCCGGACCTGTCCGTTCTATCGCTCGTGACACACGGCTACTGAGCCGGTCGAGCACGCCGCTGCCGTAGCGTCCGGCACGCGCCGCGCGTGCGCAATCGTCGTGCCCGCAGGGTCACGTGTCATGTCACATCGCGTCGCGATGCGCGCCGGAAGCCCCGCCGAATCGCCATCATCCGCGAATCGGCACATCGCGCTTCGCGTGCTATGCGTTTGTCCCGATAACGCGCCGCGCGCAGACGCCTATCATTTTTTTATCGTCACCCTCCGGCACTCCCCCATGCCTTCTCTTCCCTGCCCGGGCGTCGACCGGCTGCGCATTGCCGCGCTGGTCGCCGCCGTCATGCTTGCCGCCTGCACGATCACGCCGCCCCCGTCGCTGCGCTCGATCCTGACGATTCCGTCGGTCATCCGCAGCGCGAATCGCGACCAGTACCGCGTGGAAGTCGCGCAGTGCGTCGCCGAGCACAATCCGTCCGCCGTGTCGCACGGGATGCCGCAGGCGATGCTGCGCTCGCTCGTCGTCGTCGCGTTCACCGTCGATCGCAGTGGCCAGCTCGTCAACGCATCCGTCTATCGCAGCAACGGCGACAGTGAAGCGGAAGCGCTCGCGCTCGCGTCGCTGCGCCGCTCGGCGCCACTGCCGCCACCGCCGTCGAAACTGCTGGACGGCAATGGCCGGCTCGAGATGATGGAAGGCTGGCTGTTCAACGACGACGGCCACTTCCAGTTGCAAAGCACCGCATCCGCGCAGGCGCAATCGATCGACTGAGCCCGCGCCCGCCCGCGTTTGCCGCCATGTCGCGGCGCTGGCTATAATTTTCCGCAGTCGCGCGGCCACCCTCCCGCGCGCGTTCGCGCGCCGCACCCGGCATGCGAGCCGACCACGCCGGCACCGGGCGGCGGCGACCTATCCGTCTCCATCGTCGACCGGCGGGTGACGTCCGCGCCACGCCGCGCGTCCACGCCGCCGCCTCATCCGCTCGGCCGCTCCCGGCAAGCGCCCGCCTGCCCGAGCGCTCACCCGGCCGACCGCCCAACGACAAAACGGAGACATCCATGTCCGCATCTCCCCCGGCCGTTGCACACGCAACCGGTTCGGCCGGCGCCGTCAGCCACCGGCGCATCGTGTTCGCGAGCTTCATCGGCACCGCGATCGAGTTCTACGACTTCTACGTGTACGCGACCGCCGCGGCACTCGTCATCGGCCCCGTGTTCTTTCCGCACGGCTCCGCGACCGCCCAGGCGCTGTCCGCATTCGTCACGTTCGGCATCGCGTTCATCGCGCGGCCGATCGGCTCGTTCCTGTTCGGCCACTTCGGCGACCGCATCGGCCGCAAATCGACGCTCGTCGCGTCGCTGCTCGTGATGGGCGTGTCCACCACCGCGATCGGCTTCGTGCCCGGCTACGACACGATCGGTGCGCTCGCACCGGTGCTGCTGTGCGTGCTGCGCTTCGGCCAGGGGATCGGCCTCGGCGGCGAATGGGGCGGTGCGGCGCTGCTCGCGACCGAGCACGCGCCGCAAGGCAAGCGCGGCTGGTTCGGGATGTTCCCGCAGCTGGGCCCGTCGGTGGGCTTCCTGATGTCGAACGGGTTGTTCTTCGCGCTCGCGCTGTCGCTGTCCGACGAACAATTCCGCAGCTGGGGCTGGCGCATCCCGTTCCTCGTCAGCGCGGTGCTCGTCGCGCTCGGCCTGTACGTGCGGCTGAAAATCACCGAGACGCCGGCGTTCCAGGCCGCACTCGACCGCAACGAGCGCGTGCGCGTGCCGGTCGCGACGCTCGTCTCGCAACACTGGCAGCCGACGCTGCTCGGCGCGCTCGCGATGGTGGTCTGCTACACGCTGTTCTATATCTCGACGGTGTTCTCGCTGTCGTACGGCGTGTCGACGCTGCATATTCCGCGCCAGAGCTTCCTCGGCCTGCTGTGCTTCGCGGTCGTGTTCATGGGGCTTGCGACGCCGCTGTCGGCGTGGGCCTCGGACCGCTTCGGCCGCAAGCCGGTGCTGGTCGTCGGCGCGATCGCCGCGCTGTCGTCCGGCTTCGCGATGGAGCCGCTGCTCGGCAGCGGCTCGATGCCGCTCGTCGCGCTGTTCCTGACCATCGAGCTGTTCCTGATGGGCGTGACGTTCGCGCCGATGGGCGCGCTGCTGCCCGAATTGTTCCCGACCAACGTCCGCTATACGGGCGCGGGGGTCGCGTACAACCTCGGCGGGATCCTCGGCGCGTCGATCGCGCCGTACATCGCGCAGCTGCTCGCCGCGCGCGGCGGCCTGTCGTGGGTCGGCGGCTACGTGTCGGTTGCGGCGGCAATCAGCCTGGTCGGCGTGCTGCTGATGCGCGAAACCCGCGACGCATCGCTCGTCTGAGCCCTCGGGGCGCCCCGGGTTGGGCGGCGGGGGCCGCCGCTTACGTTCGATCCGGGGGCGCCGTCACGCACCCCGGGCTCCCTCCGCTGAAGGAGCCGCCGCAATGGACCTCCGCCTCGACAACGCCGACCTCGTCCTGATCCTGGCGCTCGCGCCGGGTGGCGCCCTGCTGCTCGCGGCGCGCTTCCGGCCGAAAACCTGGCGCGGCGTCCTGTTCGAGGCGCTTCTCGCCAACCTGGCCGCCGTCGCCGCGGTGATGACGGTCGCAGCGCTGCTCGCCAGAACGCGCGGCCCGCTTCCCCCGGGCCGGTTCATGCCGATAGCGGGCTCGCGCTGGCCCTAGGCCGTCAGCCGGTCACGCAGCGCGCCATAGGCCGGCCCGACCGCATCGATCGCATCGAGTGCCTGCGCAACCGACGGCGGCGCGCCCGGTTCGCCGATCGACAGCGCGTTCGGCGCGCCGCCGATGCCGCAATGGTGACGCGACGTCGCGACGAAAATCATCACGGTCGGCCGCTGCAGCGCGTGCGCCATATGCACGAACCCGGTATCGACTCCCACCACGAGCGCGGCCCGACCGATGGCCGCACCCAGTTCGCGCACCGACATCGCCGGCAGCACGATCGCGCCCGACGCACGCGCGGCAATGTCCTGCGCAGCGTCGTGTTCGGCTGCCGATCCCCACGGCACGAGCACGCGCACGCCGCGCGCCATCATCTGCGTAGCCAGCGCGGCCCAGTGGTCGGCGGGCCATTGCTTGTCCGGATTGGACGTGGCGTGAAACAGCAGCATGAACGGCGCGCCGTCGGTCACGGCGGGCGGCAGGTTCGCATCCTGCGGCGGGACGATCCCGTAAGCGGCGCTGCCCTCGGGGACATAGCCCAGCGCCTCGCCGGCGCTCACGCGCATCCCGTGCCACGCGTCGCAGTCCGGCCGCGGGCCGAAGCGATGCGAGTAGGCGAAGCGGGCACCCGCCTCGCCGAGATCCTGCGTCTGATAGCCGACGCGGCGCGCGGCACGCGCGAGTGCCGAGATGATCGCGCTCTTGTAGACGCCGTGCAGGTCGATGACCGCATCGTAGCGGTGCGCGCGCAGCGCGCCGATCGACGCCGAGATCGCCTTCAGGTCGCCGCCGTTCCGGAGCTTCTTGAACCGCCGCAACGGCGCGCAAAGCACCTTGCTCACACCCGGATGCCAGCGCACGACCTCGGCGCATGATTCGTCGACGGCCCAGTCGACCGTTACGCCCGGAAAGGCACGGTGGAGGTCCGCGACGACAGGCAGCGTCTGGACGACGTCGCCGAGCGACGTCACTTTCACGATGAGGATGCGTTTCACTTTTCTTATGATGAATGGGGTGGGCCGGCCATTTGGTGATGCTAACGACGGTTGCCGCGTTGATACATTACGCCGACATTACATTTGCAACAAAGTGCGACGCTTTTGTGAGGATTTGTCGAGCCCCGGCTGCATCAGGTTCTTTTTATAATGCGCTCTTTGCCCTCCCGGCTTCCGCCGATGCAACGCCCCGCCCTTCCTGCCCTGCTTTCCGGGTTGTTTCCCGCCCTCACCCGCCGCTCGCTGCGGATCTGGCGCCAGTACGGCGTGTTCTGGCTCGGCGCGATCGCCGTGGGCCTCGCGGCCGTGCTGTACGCGCGGCTGATCGACTGGGGCTACGACACGTTCCGCACGATGCGCGACCACGCCGCGTGGCTGCCGCTGCTGCTGACGCCGTCGATCGCCGCCGCGTCGGCATGGCTCACGCGCCGCTTCTTCCGCGGCGCCGAGGGCAGCGGGATCCCGCAGGTCATTGCGACGCTGCATGCGAGCCCGGGCGCGTTCGGCGCGCGGCTGCTGACCCTGCGCATCCTGTTCGGCAAGGTCCTGATCTCGTTCATGGGCATCCTCGGCGGCTTCACGATCGGACGCGAAGGCCCCACCGTGCAGGTCGGCGCGTCGCTGATGTTCAACCTGCGGCGCTTCTACCCGCGCTCGAACGCGCAGATCGAACGACAGCTCGTACTCGCCGGCGCGGCGGCCGGCCTGTCGGCCGCGTTCAATACGCCGCTCGCCGGGATCGTGTTCGCGATCGAGGAGCTGACCCGCAGCTTCTCCGCCCGCGCAAGCGGCGTGCTGATCACCGCGATCATCCTCGCCGGTGTCGTCGCGCTGGGCCTGAACGGCAACTACACGTACTTCGGCACGATCGACGCCGGCCAGCATTTCCCGAAGATGCTCGCCGTCGCCGTGCTCGTCACCGCGCTCGTGACCGGCGTCGCGGGCGGCCTCTTCAGCTGGCTGCTGCTCAATACCGGGCGCTGGCTGCCCGCGCGCCTGCTCGGCCTGTATCGCGAGCGCCCGATCGCGTTCGCGGCGCTGTGCGGTTTCGTGATCGCCGTCGTCGGCCTCGTGTCGGGCGGGACGACGTTCGGCAGCGGCTATGCCGAGGCGCGCGGCCTGCTCGACGGCCATGAACGGCTGTCGGTGCTCTATCCGTTCCTGAAGATGGTGTCGATGGTCGCGTCGTACCTGCCGGGCATTCCGGGCGGGATCTTCGCGCCGTCGCTGTCGATCGGCGCCGGGTTCGGCAACCTGCTGCACCTCGTGTTCGGCGACATGAGCCTGCCGATGCTGATCGCGCTCGCGATGGTCGGCTACCTCGCGGCGGTCACGCAGTCGCCGATCACGTCGTTCGTGATCGTGATGGAGATGATCAACGGTCACGCGCTCGTGATTTCGCTGATGGCGACCGCGCTGGTGTCGAGCCGGATGGCGCGCTTCTTCGCGCCGCCGCTCTACGAAACACTCGCGCAGCGCTATCTCGCGCCGCCCGCGGCCGCCGCTGAACCCGCCGCGGCGCCGGCGGTTGCGGCCGGCGTCGTCGAGCCGCAGGACGCGGCCACCGCGCCCGCCGATCCGCTCGACACGCTGCGCGAACGGGACGGTGGCGAGCCGGAGGCCCCGGCGGCCGGCAACGCCGCCACGCACACGCCCGCGACGTCGCACGACGACGGACCGTCCGCTTCCGGCACGACCGCTTCCGGCACGACTCCTTCCGGCACGAGCGGCCCGGCGCAGACGGGCCCGCGTACCCCTCAGTAGATCACCACCGGCGCGGGCCGATAGTAGACGGGCCGCGCCGGCACGACGATACAGCCGGCGAGCGTGATCGCGACGAGCGCAATGGCAAGGGCGGTTCTTTTCATCGCGCGCCTCCGTCAGGCCCAGTGGCCGCGCGTCCAGAACCAGTTCGGGCCGCGCTGATCCCAGTGGCCCGGCACCCAGTGCATGCCGATACGCTCGGTTTCCCAGCGACCGCCGATCCAGACGTAGCGGCCATGATCCCAGTGCCAGTGACCGCGCTCCCACACATAGCCGACGCGTGCGTCGGGCACGACCTCGTAGCGCACCGGCGGCGGCGCGTTCGGCGCGACGACGACGATTTCCTCGGCGGGCGCGGCCACCGGTTCGGCGACGACCATCCGGCCCGACTGCACCATCACGGGCGTACCGACGAGGATTTCGTCGGCGCGTGCGGCGAGCGGCGCGGCGACGGCTGACAGGCCCGCGGCGAACAGTACGAGCGAAACGATACGGCGTTGAACGGTAGAGACAGCCATCACAACCTCCTGATTGACAAATGACGCGAGCGTATTCGTTCAATGCGGGAGATCGACCAACGGCCGACAGACGCCGTGTTACGGCGCGACCGAAAGTGCAACAGGGCGTAAGACGCGCACGGCGGCAGGCGCCACCGTGCGGGGGGACAGACAGCGGTCAGGCTTGCGGAATCTCGATCTTCACTTCGAGGACTTCGAGATCGTCCTGGCGCTCGAGGCTCACGCGGATGTCATCGTTCGAAATATGGACGTACTTCGAGATGACCGCGACCAGCTCCTTCTGCAGCGCCGGCAGGTAATCGGCCGGCGGCCGGCCGCCGACCCGCTCGTGCGCGATGATGAGCTGCAGGCGCTCCTTCGCGACCGATGCGGACTTCTTCTTCTCGCCGAGGAGAAACGAAAGGATGGACATGGGCGGCCTCCGTTACTTGCTGCCGAAGAGGCGCTGCAGCAGGCCCGGCTTCTGATAATCGGTGAAGCGCAGCGGCTTGTCCTCGCCGAGGAAGCGCGCGACGACGTCCTTGTACGCTTCCGCAACGTCGGTGCCGTCGATGTGCACGGCCGGCAGGCCCTGGTTCGAGGCGTGCAGCACGGCTTCCGATTCCGGCACCACGCCGATCAGCTTGATGCGCAGGATCTCGCTGATGTCCTCGAGCGACAGCATTTCGCCTTCGCTCACGCGCTTCGGGCTGTAGCGCGTGATCAGCAGGTGTTCCTTGATCGGATCCTTGCCTTCGGCCGCGCGCTTCGTCTTCGACGACAGGATGCCGAGAATGCGGTCCGAGTCGCGCACCGACGACACTTCCGGGTTCGTGACGATCAGCGCTTCGTCCGCGAAGTACATCGCGTGCAGCGCGCCCGCCTCGATACCGGCCGGCGAGTCGCAGACGATGTATTCGAAGTCCATCGCGACCAGGTCGTTCAGCACCTTCTCGACACCGTCACGCGTGAGCGCATCCTTGTCGCGCGTCTGCGATGCCGGCAGGATGAACAGGTTCTCGCACTTCTTGTCCTTGATCAGCGCCTGGTTCAGGTTCGCTTCGCCCTGGATCACGTTGACGAGGTCATACACCACGCGACGCTCGCAGCCCATGATGAGATCGAGGTTGCGCAGGCCGACGTCGAAGTCGATCACGGCCGTCTTGTGGCCGCGCAGCGCGAGGCCGGACGCGAAGCTCGCGCTGGTCGTCGTCTTGCCCACGCCGCCCTTGCCCGAAGTCACCACGATGATTTTTGCCATTTACCCAATACCCTGTGTTCGTCAATGAGAGCCGATCGACCCGGAGCGTGCCGCGTGAATCACGTCAGGCGCAGCGGTTCGATCATCAGTTTTTCCTCTTCGAGCCGGATCTGCACCGATTTGCCCAGTATGTCGGCGGGCAACGGGTTCTCGGTCGTTCGATAGATACCCGCGATCGAAATCAGTTCCGGCTCGAGACACGTGCAGAAAATGCGCGCGTCGTGATTGCCGTGCACGCCCGCGAGTGCGCGGCCGCGCAACGGCGCGTAGATGTGGATGTTGCCTTCCGCGATGATCTCGGCACCGTGACTGACCGGCGCCAGCACCACGAGGTCTCCTTTCGCGTAAATCTGCTGCCCCGAACGCAGCGGCCGGTCGATCACCAGCGTCTGGCCGCCCGCCGCAACCGGCGTCGGCTCAGGTTCCGGCGCCGGTTCGGCTGCCGCGGCAGCGGCCGGCGCCGCCTCCGCTTCGTCGGCCGGCTTCGCGGCCGACACGCGGCGATCGCGCGCCTCGAGCAACGGCAGGCCGGCTTCCCCCGCCCAGCCCTGCGTCGCCAGCGCGACGACGCCCACCGGGCGCATCCGCACGTCGTTCAGCATCTGGCGGATGTCGGCGAGCGCGACGCGTTCGCCGTCCGCGAGGCGGCGGACGTCGATCGCGACGACATCATCGGCGAAAAACTCGGGAGTCGCTTCGAAGCGCTTGACCAGTTCGGTACGCAACGCATCGAGATCGGTCGTCTTCACGGTGAACAGCAACGTATCGACCGATCCGCTGCGCAGCTCGAAGAATGGCGATTTTTTAAGCGACATGGACACTCTGCAAAAAATTTTTGCGTATTTTACAGGCGTCCACGCGTGCGGCCATTATTTTTGGGGAGCCAGGGGGCGACGGTCGCGGCGAGCGCGCAACCGGCAGGCGGGCAGTCGGGCGGGCGGCCGGGCCTTCATCACGCCGTGCGGCCCGCGCATTCATGCGTCAGGGTGTGTTGAAGTGCGACACGAACAACGACTTCATCGCGCCGGGCATCCGCGCGATCGGCGCATGCTCGCCCGTGTTGCCGAAGCCCGCCCGTTCGTAGAAACGGATCGCGTTGCGGTTCGCATCGGCGATCCATGCGTAGACGTCCCGCGCCCCGCGTTCGGCCAGCCACGCGGTAGCCGTTTCGAGCAACAGCACGCCGCCGCGCAGGTGGCGGACCGCGTGCGCGACCCACAGCTCGCTGACGAATGCGCGCCGCTCGGGCGTCGTGTCGAAATACGCGCCGATCATGCCGGCCGGATGGCCTTCGGTGTACAGCAGGAAAGTCGTCGACTCGTCGGACGCGGCACGCAGCGCGGCGATGGCCGCCGCCGCGTCGGAATCGACGTTCAGCAATTCGGCCTCCGGCGCTTCACCGGGCGCGTAGGGCTCACGCAGCGATGCGGCGCGGAGTTCGCGATACACGCCGCCCTGATCGGCAGCGATACGACGAACGGTCAAGGTCGAACTCATGCAGGCACAGCCCCCTTCGGACAGCAAGTTACTAGCTTCAACCGAAAGCGGGGCATGAGTCAAATCGTAATTTTCAAATGACAGCGCGGATCGAAAGGCAGCACGCGTCGCGCACGCGCGGGTGTGCGGGTGCAGCATCGACGCGTCGACGGGCCGCGACGCGTGGCAGTCCGAACGGCGAAGTCGGACGCGTCGCCCCGCTCGCCTTGTCATGCTTGGCATTCATGTGGTCAAGGTCCGACGTTACCCCGCAGCGGCGCCGTAATGATCCGTAATATATGTATCCCAAAAAGCCGCGCCGCCACGCGATGTCGCGTCGCATTTATTGCATTGCAACATTCGTTGCGGACCCCGCCGCCGCATACTCGCGCGTGTGGTCTGCCGTATTCATCCGACGAGAATACCGGCTGCGCGAGCGGATCGGGCCCGCTCCGGCCTGTTTCAATCACCGTGGCGCAGGCCCCTCCCGGCCCGCGTCCTGCACGGGCCGCCGTTTGGAGTCGCCCGCCTAGCGGCGGGGTTTGGAAAGCGCGCGCGACGGTCGTATAACTGGCACAACCGGACCACCGATCCGGTGCCGCGCGCCGTGCCGCGGACCCACGACGATTCGAACGACGACAAGCGCGTCACTCGGCCGCCGCACCCGCACACGCGGGAGCCGGCCCCGAAAAGGAGGGAGACAATGGCAATGACCGACGCATCGGCCTCGGGCTGGTCGGATGGCAAACGTTATCTGTGGCTGCTCGGCGCGGTGACGATCACGCTGCCGATCCTCTCGGCCCAGCTCGCGCTGTCGACGGGCCTCCACGTGTTCTGGTGGTTCGGCCCGCTGTTCGCGTTCGGCGTGATCCCGGTCCTGGACACGCTGATCGGCGACGATCGCGACAATCCGCCCGAAGCCGTCGTCCCGCATCTCGAACGCGAGCGCTACTACCGCTACATCGTCTATCTCGCGACGCTGGTCGAATACATCGCGTTCTTCATGTGCGTGCGGATCGTCGGCACGCATGCGCTCGCGTGGTACGACTACGTCGGCTTCGCGCTGTCGCTCGGCGCCGCAACGGGCATCTCGATCAACACCGCGCACGAACTCGGGCACAAGACCAGCCGCTTCGAGCGCTGGCTCGCGAAAGTCACGCTCGCGCCGGTGGCGTACGGGCACTTCTTCGTCGAGCACAACCGCGGCCATCACGTGCGCGTCGCGACGGCCGAGGATCCGGCGAGCGCGCGCTACGGCGAATCGTTCTGGGCCTTCCTGCCGCGCACGGTGACGGGCAGCATCCGCTCGGCGTGGCGCCTCGAGAAGGCACGCCTCGAGCGGCTCGGGCATTCGCCGTGGACCTGGCGCAACGAGGTGCTGCACGCGTGGGCGATGACCGTCGTCGTGTGGGGCATCGCGCTCGCGATGGCCGGCAAGATCGTGATCCCGTTCCTCGTGATCCAGGCCGTGTACGGCGCGTCGCTGCTCGAAGTCGTCAACTACGTCGAGCACTACGGGCTCGGCCGCCTCAAGCTGCCGAGCGGCCGCTACGAGCGCTGCACGCCGCAGCATTCGTGGAACAGCAATCACGTCGTCACCAACCTGTTCCTGTACCAGTTGCAGCGGCACGCCGACCATCACGCGAACCCGACGCGCTCGTACCAGGCGCTGCGACACTTCGACGACTCGCCGCAACTGCCGGCCGGCTACGCGACGATGATCCTGTTCGCCTATGTGCCGCCGCTCTGGTATCGCGTGATGAATCCGCGTGTCGTCGCGCACTATGGCGGCAACATGGCGCAATCGAACATCAAGCCATCGATCCGCGCTCGCGTGCTCGCGCAGTATTCGGCCGCGGGGTGACGCAGGACGGCGCGGTCGCGGTCGCGGTCGGCAATATCGTCACGCGGCCTGCGGCAGCCTGAACACGGCGACCGCGTGCCGCAGCGCGCTCGCCTGCTCGGCCAGCGCCTGCGTCGCCGCCGACGCCTGTTCGACCAGCGCCGCATTGCGCTGCGTCGCTTCATCCATCTGCGTGACCGCGACGTTCACCTGCTGGATGCCGCCGCTTTGCTCCTGCGAAGCGGACGAGATCTCGCCGACGATCGACGTGACCCGCTGCACCGCGCCGACGATCTCGTGGATCGATTCGCCCGCGCGCGCGATCAGCACGGCGCCCTCGTCGACCCGCCGCGTCGATTGCTCGATCAGCGCCTTGATCTCCTTCGCGGCGGCCGCGCTGCGCTGCGCGAGCGTGCGCACCTCCGACGCGACGACCGCAAAGCCGCGCCCCTGCTCGCCCGCGCGCGCCGCCTCGACGGCCGCGTTCAGCGCGAGGATGTTGGTCTGGAATGCGATGCCGTCGATGACCGCGATGATCTCGCCGACCTTCGCCGCGCTGGCGGCAATCCCGCTCATCGTGCCGACCGCGTCCGTCATCACGCCACCGCCCGCGGACGCGATGTCCGATGCGTCGCGTGCGAGCTGCGCCGCATGCTGCGCGTGTTCGGCCGACTGGCGCACGATGCCCGTCAGTTCGGTCATGCTGGCCGCGGTTTCCTCGAGCGAAGCAGCCTGCGCCTCGGTGCGCGACGACAGGTCGTGATTGCCCGCCGCGATCTGCGCGCTCGCGGTCGCGACGGCTTCGGCATGCGTACGCACCTCGAGCACGACACCCGACAGGCTCGCCTGCATCGTCTTCAATGCGCGCAGCAGATCGGCGATCTCGTCGCGGCCGGCCGCGTCGACGTCGCGCGTCAGGTCGCCGCCGGCCACCGCCTGTGCACAGGCCACGGCGCGATCGAGCGGCCGCAGGATCGCGCGGCTGAACAGGAACGCACCGATCATCGCGATGCCGAGCACGATCAGCATGAGCACGACGCTCGCCGCGGTCGCGTGGCGCGCATCGCGGCTCGCTTGCGACGATACGGCAGCACTCTCGTCGGCGATCGCCTTCGCCGCGCGCTCGAGCAGCGCGGCGGGCGCCCGGTCGACGCCCGCCACGGCCGCGTCCCCGGCCGTCGGCTCGAAGCCCGCGGCCTTGAACGCGTCGAACCCTCGCCGGTAGCCGTCGCCCATCGCCGCATGCGCGCGCATGAACTGCTCGACGAGCGTCCGGCTCTCGCCGGGCGGCAGCTCGCCGACGAGCTGCGCGGCGAGCGTGTCTACCGTGCGCTCGCGCGTCTGGAATGCCTGCCAGTACTTGTCGAGCTTGTCGGGCTGCTTGCCGCGCAGCAGCGTGTCCTTCCATTCCTGCACCTGCAGCTTGAACTGCACGAGCGTGGCCGATACGAGCCGCTCGTCGGCAACGTGCGTCTGCACGTCGTTCGCGAACGTGTCGATCGAGCGATTGAGAATGCGGATGCCGTACAGCGCGCCGCAGAACATCAGCAGCAGCGCAATGGCGAATGCGAGGGGAATCTTGTAGCTCAGCTTCATGGGACCTTGGATCGTCGGAGAACGGCGACCGCGCAAAAAAGCGCGAGCCGCCGACCGCTCTGTTAACGGCGCGCGAGGTCAAGGCTGAAGCGGGCAAGCGGCGGCGGGAACCGTGCGGGTCGAGCACGAAGCCCGTGGCGATCCGTGGGCGGCGGGAACCGAGGCAACAACGCCCAAGCGGGTGCCGGCCGATCGGTACGCGCGCGCGTACCGCACATCGCATCCACGCTCGCCACCGGGCGACCAAAACGAAAAACCCCGTGATCCTTCCGGATCACGGGGCTTCGTATTTTGGCGGAGAGGGTGGGATTCGAACCCACGGTACGGGGAAACCGTACGCCTGATTTCGAGTCAGGTACATTCGACCACTCTGCCACCTCTCCTTCCTTGCTGCTTCATTTCCCGGTTGGTCGTGTCCGGGAAAGAAAAGATTATAGAACGATCTCTTCGTAACTCACAAGCGTTTTTTGCAAATTTTTTTGCGAGCCCGTCGAAGACCGATCGCGCAGCGATCTCACGACGCCTGCGCCGGCGCTTCGATTCGCTCCATGCCGCCCATGTACGGACGCAGCGCCTCGGGCACCGTGACCGAACCGTCGGCATTCTGGTAGTTCTCCAGCACTGCGACGAGCGTGCGGCCGACCGCGAGGCCGGAGCCGTTCAGCGTATGCACGAGTTCCGGCTTGCCCTGCGCGTTGCGGAAACGCGCCTGCATCCGGCGCGCCTGGAACGCTTCGGTGTTCGAGCAGCTCGAGATCTCGCGATAGGTGTTCTGCGCGGGCAGCCACACTTCGAGGTCGAACGTCTTCGCGGCCGAGAAGCCCATGTCGCCCGTGCACAGCGTGATCACGCGGTACGGCAGGCCGAGCTTCTGCAGGATCGCCTCCGCGTGGCCGACCATCTCGTCGAGTGCCGCATACGACGCGTCCGGCGCGACGACCTGCACCATCTCGACCTTGTCGAACTGGTGCTGGCGGATCATCCCGCGCGTGTCGCGGCCATACGAGCCGGCTTCGGAGCGGAAGCACGGCGAATGCGCGGTCAGCTTGATCGGCAGCGCGGAGCCTTCGACGATCGACTCGCGCACGGTGTTCGTCAGCGAAATCTCGGACGTGGAGATCAGGTACTGCGTGATCGTGTTTTCGGCGCCGCCCTTCTCGACGCGGAACATGTCGTCCGCGAACTTCGGCAGCTGGCCCGTGCCGTACAGGATCTCGGGATTCACGATGTACGGCGTGTACGTCTCGCTGTAGCCGTGCTGCAGCGTGTGCGTGTCGATCATGAACTGCGCGAGCGCGCGGTGCAGGCGTGCGATCGAGCCGCGCAGCATCGTGAAGCGTGCGCCGGCGAGCTTCGCGCCGGTTTCGAAATCGAGGCCGAGCGGCGTGCCGACGTCGACGTGATCCTTCACCTCGAAGTCGAACTGGCGCGGCGTGCCCCAGCGGCGCACTTCGACGTTGTCGGCTTCGTCCTTGCCGACCGGCACGCTTTCGTGCGCGATGTTCGGCATGCCCAGCATCAGGTCGGACAGGCGCGTCTGGATCTCGCCGAGCTTGGCCTCCGACGCCTTCATTTCGTCGCCGATCCCGCCGACTTCGGCCATGACGGCCGACGTGTCCTCGCCCTTCCCCTTCATCGCGCCGATCTGCTTCGACAGGCTGTTGCGGCGCGCCTGAAGCTCTTCGGTACGGGTCTGGATCGCACGGCGTTCCGCTTCGAGGGCGGAGAACGCGGCGACGTCGAGGGTGTAGCCGCGATCGGCGAGGCGCTTCGCGACGCCGTCGAGGTCTTTGCGCAGCAACTGGATGTCGAGCATGGGAGGACTTGGAAAATCGTTGTGTAAGACGGGAATTCTAACGCACCGCGGGGCCGCCACGGCATTGGCCGGATGGACAGTGCCGCAAACGCGCGACGGGCGTGGCAGTATCGCATTGCCGGCCTGCGCGCCCGCAGCCGGCGAAGCGCGTTGCGCGACGCCGCGGCGCAGCGCGCGACAGCCGCCCCGGCCGGGCGCAACGCGGCGGGCAACGCACCCGTCTTCGCATCACCATCACCCGAGGGAACCCGATGGCCATCGAACTGGACAAGGATGTTCGCGACCGCGCGATCGCGTCGCTGCAACGGTATTTCACAGAAAACATGGACGAGCCGATCGGCAACATCCAGGCCGGTGCGCTGCTGCATTTCTTCGTCGAGGAAATCGCGCCGGCAATCTACAACCTCGCGATCGCCGATGCGCAGGCGCGCCTGCACGCACGGGTCGCCGAGCTCGACATCGACTGCCACGAGGAGCCGTTCGAGTACTGGAAGAAGCAGCCGGGCCGCCGGCGCTGACACGCCCCCCGGCAGCGCCGGCCGTCGGGCCGCGCGCAGCCGGTCAGTCCTTCTTGCCGGCCTCGCGGTCGAGCTCGCGCAGCCACGCGAGCTTGTCGGCGATCTTCGATTCGAGCCCGCGCGGCACCGGCTTGTACCAACGCGGCTCGCGCATCCCTTCCGGAAGATACGACTCGCCGGCCGCATAGGCATTCGGCTCGTCGTGTGCGTAGCGATACGCATGGCCGTAGCCGAGTTCCTTCATCAGCTTGGTCGGCGCATTGCGCAGATGCACGGGCACCTCGCGCGACTTGTCCTGCTTCACGAACGCCATCGCCTGGTTGAACGCGTTGTAGCCCGCATTGCTCTTCGCCGCGCACGCGAGATAGATCACCGCCTGCCCGAGCGCCAGCTCGCCTTCGGGCGAGCCGAGCCGCTCGTAGGTCTCGGCCGCGTCGTTCGCCACCTGCAGTGCGCGCGGATCGGCGAGGCCGATGTCTTCCCACGCCATCCGCACGATGCGCCGCGCGAGATATTTCGGATCCGCGCCGCCGTCGATCATCCGGCAGAACCAGTACAGCGCACCGTCCGGGCTCGAACCGCGCACCGACTTGTGCAGCGCCGAGATCTGGTCGTAGAAGTTGTCGCCGCCCTTGTCGAAGCGCCGCGCGTTCAGCGTCATCGCGCTGCTGACGAACTCGGCATCGATGGTCGTGACCTTGGCCGAGGCTGCGGCCGTCTGCGCCTGCTCGAGCAGGTTCAGGAAGCGCCGCGCGTCGCCGTCCGCATAACCGATGAGCGTATCGATCGCCTTGTCGTCGAACGCGAGCCCGTCGAGCGCGATTTCCTGCGCGCGCTTGAGCAGCTGACGCATCTCGTCGTCGTTCAGCGACTGCAGCACGTACACCTGCGCCCGCGACAGCAGCGCCGAGTTGACTTCGAAGCTCGGGTTCTCGGTCGTCGCGCCGATGAAGGTCACGAGCCCCGACTCGACGAACGGCAGCAGCGCATCCTGCTGCCCCTTGTTGAAGCGGTGGATTTCGTCGACGAACAGGATCGTGTGGCGGCCGGTGCGATTCAGCGTGTCCTTCGCCTGCTCCATCGACTCGCGGATGTCCTTCACGCCGCCGAGCACCGCGGACAGCGCGATGAACTCGCAGTCGAACGCGAGCGCGGTGAGGCGCGCGAGCGTCGTCTTGCCGACGCCGGGCGGCCCCCACAGGATCATCGAATGCGGCTTGCCGGATTCGAACGCGAGCCGCAGCGGCTTGCCTTCGCCCAGCAGATGCGTCTGGCCGATCACCTCGGCGAGCGTCTTCGGCCGCAGCGCCTCGGCGAGCGGCCGGCGCGGCTCGACTTGAAACAGGTCGGACATGAACCCTCGCTCCAGATCAAACGATGGCGGCCGAACGGGCCGCCGGACCCGACATTATGACAGCCGCGCGACTGCACCGCCGCGCCTGGTGCTTGCGCCCGATCCCGACGCCCGATGCCCGCGCCCGATGCCCGCGCCCCAAAAAACAACACGGGCCTGCCGTCGCCGGCAGGCCCGTGTCGGGAAAACGGCGTGGTGCCGATCAGCCGTTGATCACGTCCGCGCCCTTCGGCACGACGAACTTGAACGTATCGCTCTTCAGCGGCGGGTTCGTCTGGATGTTCGTGAACGTGAGCAGCGTGACGTTGCCGAACACGTCGTGCAATTCCATCGCGGCGAGCGTGCCGTTGCGGAAGCCGATGCCGATCCGCTGGAATTGCGTGTCCTGCGCCTTCGGCAGCATCTCGAGCCACTCGATGCCACCCTTCTCGCCGGCATCGCGCAGCGTGTAGTTCTTGTCGAGATCGTTGCTGCCGAACAGGATCGCGGCCGGGCTCGCGCCCAGCGCGCCGTTCAGCTTGCGTTCGGTGACCTGGTTCAGGTCGCGGTCGTACACGTAGAGCTTGTCGCCGTCGGCCTGCAGCACCTGCTGGTACGGCTTCTGGTACGTCCAGATGAACTTGCCCGGACGCGAGAACACGAACGTGCCGCTCGAGTTGTCGTTCGGCTTCGGCGCGGCCTGCACGGCGCTCGCGCCCTTCGCCGGCGCCTTGACGATCTGCTGCGTGAAATCGCCTTTCGCCGAGCGCACCTGCGACACGAAGGCCTTCAGCTGCTCGGTGCCGCCCGCGAACGCGTGCGTCGCCGCGAGCATCAGCGATGCGCCGGCGAGCGCCGCGCCGAGCCAGCGCCGCGTCGAACGAAGGGACACTGCGAACGAATGTTGCTGCATATTGCGGTTTTCTCCCTGGGTGGCCGGCGCTGCGGGCGCCGCGGACTCATTCCGCGTCGCGCGCCGGCACAAGAATTTCGCGGTTGCCGCTCGACGACATCGCCGACACGAGCCCCGACTGTTCCATCTGTTCGAGCAGCCGCGCCGCGCGGTTGTAGCCGATCCGCAGATGGCGCTGCACGAGCGAAATCGACGCGCGGCGGTTCTTGATGACGATCTCGACCGCCTGGTCGTACAGCGGATCAGACTCCTCGCCGCCTTCGCCGGTTCCCGTGCCGGCCGAGCCCTCGTCGCCGTCGGCCGTGCCGCCTTCGAGCAGCCCTTCGACGTAGTTCGGCTCGCCCTGCTCCTTGAGCTTCTCGACGACGCGATGCACTTCGTCGTCGGCGACGAATGCGCCGTGCACGCGCACCGGCAGCCCGGTGCCCGGCGGCAGGTAAAGCATGTCGCCCATCCCGAGCAGGGATTCGGCGCCCATCTGGTCGAGAATCGTGCGCGAGTCGATCTTCGACGACACCTGGAACGCGATCCGCGTCGGCACGTTCGCCTTGATCAGGCCGGTAATCACGTCGACGGACGGACGCTGCGTCGCGAGGATCAGGTGGATGCCGGCCGCGCGCGCCTTCTGCGCGATCCGCGCGATCAGTTCCTCGACCTTCTTGCCGACGACCATCATCAGGTCGGCCAGCTCGTCGATCACGACGACGATGTTCGGCAGGCGGCCGAGCGGTTCAGGATCGTCCGGCGTCAGGCTGAACGGATTCGGAATCTTTTCCTCGCGCTTCGCCGCTTCGTCGATCTTGTTGTTGTAGCCCGCCAGGTTGCGCACGCCGAGCTTGCTCATCAGCTTGTAGCGGCGCTCCATCTCCGCGACCGTCCAGTTCAGCGCATGGCCGGCCTGGCGCATGTCGGTGACGACCGGGCACAGCAGGTGCGGAATGCCTTCGTAGACGCTCATTTCGAGCATCTTCGGATCGATCAGGATCAGGCGCACCTGCTCGGCAGTGGCCTTGTACAGCAGCGACAGGATCATCGCGTTGATCCCGACCGACTTGCCCGAACCGGTCGTGCCGGCGACCAGCAGGTGCGGCATCTTCGCGAGGTCCGCGCAGACCGGCTTGCCGCCGATGTCCTTGCCGAGGCTCAGCGTCAGCGCCGACGACGCGGCCGCATAGACTTCCGAGCCGATGATCTCGGACAGGTGGACCGTCTGGCGGCGCTGGTTCGGCAGCTCGAGCGCCATGTAGTTCTTGCCGGGGATCGTCTCGACCACGCGGATCGACACGAGCGACAGCGAACGCGCGAGATCCTTCGCGAGGTTGACGATCTGGCTGCCCTTCACGCCGGTGGCCGGCTCGATCTCGTAGCGCGTGACGACCGGGCCCGGATACGCAGCGACGACGCTCGCCTCGACACCGAAGTCCTTCAGCTTCTTCTCGATCAGGCGCGACGTGAATTCGAGCGTATCGGCGGAAATCGCTTCCTGCGTCTTCGGCGCGGGATCGAGCAGCGACACCGGCGGCAGCGTCGAATCGCCCGGCAGGTCGGTGAAGAGCGGCACCTGGCGCTCGCGCTCGACGCGCTCGGACTTCGCCGGCGTGACGACCGGCGGCACGATCGTCACGGGTTCGTGATCCTCGATGCGCACACGCTCCTCTTCGACCTTGCCTTCGCGGCGCACGGCCGCGGCCTCGCCGAGCTTGCGGTCGCGCTCGGCCTCGCGGCGCAGCTTAGCGACGTTGACGGCGGACAGGATCGCCCCGCCCACGCGCTCGGCGACCGACAGCCACGAGAAGCGGAAATACAGCGACAGGCCGATCGCGAGCAGGATCAGCAGCAGCAGCGTGCCGCCGGTGAAGCCGAACGCGTGCGACATCGCACCCGCCACGGCCTCGCCGATCACGCCGCCCGGTGCGCGCGGCAGCTGCACCTTCAGCGACCACATGCGCAGCGCCTCGATGCCGTCGCACGCGAGCACGACGAGCACGAACGCCAGGATCTCGGTGAGCCAGCCGATCGGCCGCTCGGGTTCGTCGGCGACCGCCTCGTGGCGCGTGATGCGCCGGTAGTTGACCGCGATGCGCCGCCCGAGCGGCACGATCAGCCAGTAGGCCGACAGGCCGAACAGCAGCAGGATGATGTCGGCCGTCCACGCGCCGACGCGGCCGGCCCAGTTCGAGATGTGGTCGACCTGCGCGGCGTGCGTCCAGCTCGGATCGCGCCGGCTGTAGCTCAACAGGGCCATCACCAGAAAAGCGCAGAGCGCGACCTGGAGAATCCAGCGGATCTCCGTGAGGAGCTTCGACATCCGGTGCGGCAACGCCTGTGCCTGGGCGGAATAAGGAGCTTTTGCCATGAATCCGTATAAAGAGGACGGGCCGCGCGCCCGCCTGTCGTTCGATCGCGCTTATTGTAAACGCTGCACCGGGGCGCCAAGTGTAAATGACGGTTACATAAGAGGGTCGGGGCGGCCGAAGCCGATACCCGCGCACGCGATCCGGCCGCCGGTCGGCCCGTGACGCCCGGCCGCGGCAATGCGCCGCCACGGGCCGCAGCCGCCCGCCCCCAACCCGACCCGCCCAACCTGCCCCGCCACTGCTGGCGATCCGCCGACGAACGCTATCGCCACGATTGAAACTCTCGTTCGGCAGCGCAGCAACGGGGCCTTTATAATGCGCGTCTGATACCCATCTACGACGGCATCCCGGTCAACCCAGACCGTCCGGCGAGCCTTACCCCGCCCGCCGCGGCCGCCCTTTACGGATTCGCACATGTCCACGCCCAAACACGCCAAAGTCCTGATTCTCGGTTCCGGCCCCGCCGGCTACACGGCTGCCGTCTACGCGGCTCGCGCCAACCTGTCCCCGGTGCTGATCACCGGCATCGCGCAGGGCGGCCAGCTGATGACCACGACCGACGTCGAAAACTGGCCGGCGGACGCGAAGGGTGTGCAAGGCCCGGAACTGATGGCGCGCTTCCTCGAGCACGCCGAGCGTTTCAACACCGAAATCGTCTTCGACCACATCCACACCGCGAAACTGCACGAAAAGCCGATCCGGCTGATCGGCGATTCGGGTGAATACACGTGCGACTCGCTGATCATCGCGACCGGCGCATCCGCACAGTATCTCGGCCTGCCGTCCGAAGAATTGTTCATGGGCAAGGGCGTGTCGGCCTGCGCGACCTGCGACGGCTTCTTCTACCGCAACCAGGAAGTCGCGGTGATCGGCGGCGGCAACACGGCGGTCGAGGAAGCGCTCTACCTGACGGGCATCGCGAAGAAGGTCACGGTGATCCACCGCCGCGACAAGTTCCGCGCCGAGCCGATCCTGATCGACCGCCTGCTGGAGAAGGAAAAGGAAGGCGTCGTCGACATCAAGTGGGATCACGTGCTCGACGAAGTGACGGGCGAGGATTCGGGCGTCACGGGCCTGCGCATCAAGAACGTGAAGACCGGCGAGAAGCAGGACCTCACCGTGCAGGGCGTGTTCGTCGCGATCGGCCACAAGCCGAATACCGACCTGTTCCAGGGCCAGCTCGAGATGAAGGACGGTTACATCCTGACGAAGAGCGGCCTGCAGGGCAACGCGACGTCGACCAGCGTGCCGGGCGTGTTCGCCGCCGGCGACGTACAGGACAACGTGTACCGCCAGGCGATCACGAGCGCCGGCACGGGCTGCATGGCCGCGCTCGACGCGCAGCGCTACCTCGAAAGCCTGCACGACAAGAAGTAAGCGTCGAGCCTTCGCGCGCCGGGCGCTACAATGGCGTCCGCTGCCGCGAAGCGGGCTTGACCGGAAAGCCGCTGCCGTCGCGCAGCGGCTTTTTTTGTGCCCGCGCGCCCGAACGCGCCTGCCCGGTTACCGAATCATGGCGAAGAACCAGCCCCATCCGAGCGATCCCGCGAAGCGGAAGATCGCCGCCCGTCCCGCAAACCCGGCGCCCGCGGCGCCGCCGCCCGCGCCCGACGCCGCCGCATTGCGCGGCCAGGGCCTGGCCGGCCTCGGCGCGTTGCGCAAGTCGCTGCAAGGCGAAGCCGATCGCCGCGACCGCGAGCGCATCGAAACCGCGAAGGCCGAACGCAAGGCGGAAGCCGACGCGAACCTGTTCCGCAACGAAATCGGCGCGATCCAGCCGCTGAACGCGCCGCCGCGCGCGAAATCCGGCCGTACGCTGCCCGACCCGGTGCCGAAGCAGACGCAGCGCGACGAGGAAGCCGTGCTGAACGCGACGCTGTCCGACGAATTCGATCCCGAGACGCTGCTCGACAGCGACGAATCGCTGTACTACCACCGCCCCGGCATCAGTCGCGACGTCGTGCGCAAGCTGAGGAGCGGCGCGTGGATCGTGCAGGCGCAGATCGACCTGCACGGGATGCGGCGCGACGAGGCGCGCGATGCGCTCGCCGAATTCATCCGCGAAGCCGGCAAGAAGGGGCTGCGCTGCCTGCGCGTGATCCATGGCAAGGGGCTCGGCTCGATCGGCAAGGAACCCGTGCTGAAAGGCAAGGTGCGCGCGTGGCTCGTGCAGAAGGAAGAAGTGATCGCGTTCTGCGAGGCGCGCAGCCACGACGGCGGCGCGGGCGCGGTGCTCGTGCTGCTGCAGCCGCTCGCGGCGCCCGCCGATCGGGGGCCGCGTGCCGCATCCTAGGCTGACGCTCGCGATCGCGGTACTGGAGGCGATCGCGACGCTGGCGTTCGCGATCTCGGGCTTCATCGAGGCGCGCAAGAACCGTCTCGACTCGGTCGGCACGTTCGTCGTCGCGCTCGCCACCGCATTCGGCGGCGGCACGCTGCGCGACATCCTGCTCGAACGCCGGCCGTTCTACTGGGTCGTGCACGACGACTACGTGATCGCGATCTTCGTGCTCGCGCTGTTCGCGCCGTTCGTGTTGCGGATGCTGTCGCGGCTGTCGGCCGAGCGACTGCTGCTGGTGGCCGACGCGATCGGGCTCGGCATCTTCAGCATCTCGGGCACCGCGATCGCGCTCGATGCCGAGATGCCGCGCTTCATCGCGGTGATGATGGGCGTGATCACGGGCGTGGTCGGCGGGATCATCCGCGACGTGCTGTGCAACGACATCCCGCTGATCCTGCGCGATTCGCGGCCGTACGCGACCTGCGCGTTCGTCGGCTGCTGGTTCTACCTGCTGCTCGCGTGGCTGCAGTTCGACTCGGTGTACAGCGTGCTGCTCGCGACCGGCTTCATCCTCGTCGCGCGGCTCGCGACCTTCAAGTTCGACGTGCGGTTGCCGCACTGATCGCCGCCGCAACACCGGACGCACCGCCAGAAACAAAAGGGGCCGCTCCTTCGAGACGGCCCCTTCTTCATTCAGCGCAACCGCGGCCTCACGCGATCCGCTCTTCCGATGCCGGATCGAACAGCACCGCCTTCGACACGTCGAACAGCAGCGACTGCGTCTGCCCCGGCTGCGGGTTCGCGGCCGGGTGCACGCGGCTCACGATCCGCTTGCCGTTGACCTGCGCGAACACGTGCGTGTCCGGCCCGGTCGGCTCGGTCACGTCGACGCGCACGTCGATCGGCTGCAGCTTCGACGCCTCGCCGTGGTGCGCATTGCGCGCGTCGGTGATGCGCTCCGGACGCAGGCCGAGGATCACCTCGCGGCCCACGTGGCCGTTCATCCGCTTCGCGTCGAACGGCAGGTTCAGCGCGCTGCGCGCGAGGCCCGTATCGATCTCGAGCGCGACCCCGCTGCCCTGCTCGACCAGGCGGCCGTTGATGAAGTTCATCGGCGGCGCGCCGATGAAGCCCGCGACGAACAGGTTCGACGGCGAATCGTAGATTTCCTGCGGCGCGCCGAACTGCTGGACCACGCCGTCCTTCATCACCGCGATCCGGTCGCCGAGCGTCATCGCCTCGATCTGGTCGTGCGTCACGTAGACGATCGTCGTGCCGAGGCGCTGGTGCAGCAGCTTGATTTCCGCGCGCATCTCGATGCGCAGCTTCGCGTCGAGGTTCGACAGCGGCTCGTCGAACAGGAACAGCGACGGATCGCGCGCCAGTGCGCGGCCCATCGCGACGCGCTGGCGCTGGCCGCCCGACAGCTGGCCCGGCTTGCGGTCGAGCAGATGCTGGATCTGCAGCATCGCCGACACGCGCTCGACGATCTGCTGCTGCTCGCTCTTCGGCACCTTGCGGATGTTCAGGCCGAACGAGATGTTCTCGCGCACCGTCATCGACGGGTACAGCGCGTACGACTGGAACACCATCGCGATGTCGCGATCCTTCGGCGACAGGTCGTTGACGACCTTGCCGTCGATGCAGATCTCGCCGCTCGTCACGGTCTCGAGACCGGCGATCATGTTGAGCAGCGTCGACTTCCCGCAGCCCGAGCCGCCGACCAGGATCAGGAACTGTCCGTCCTCGATCTCGATGTCGACACCCTTCAGGACCGGCACCCCGTTCGGGTAGGTCTTGTACACGTCACGGATGGAAAGGCTTGCCATGCTGTGAATCCTCTGTCTCGTCTCGCGCGGCGCCACGGCGCCGCGTCGGGTTCGTTTCGATGCGCCGCGCGTCGTGCGCGGCCGGTTCCTCGTATCGGATGAAGCCGCGCTTACCCCTTCACCGCGCCCGCCGTCAGCCCGCGCACGAAGTAGCGGCCGGCGACCACGTAGACGAGCAGCGTCGGCAGCGCGGCGATGATCGCGCCGGCCATGTCGACGTTGTATTCCTTCACGCCCGTCGACGTGTTGACGAGGTTGTTCAGCGCAACCGTGATCGGCATCGAGTCGACGCCGGAGAACACGATCCCGAACAGGAAGTCGTTCCAGATCTGCGTGAATTGCCAGATCAGGCACACCATGAAGATCGGCAGCGACACCGGCAGCAGGATCTTCGTGAAGATCGTGAAGAAACCCGCGCCGTCGATGCGCGCGGCCTTCACGAGCTCGGCCGGCACGCTCACGTAGAAGTTGCGGAAGAACATCGTCGTGAACGCGATGCCGTACACGACGTGCACGAACACCAGGCCCGGAATCGTGTTGGCGAGGCCGAGCATCCCCTGCAGGCGCGCCATCGGCAGCAGGATCACCTGGAACGGGATGAAGCAGCCGACCAGCATCATCGTGAACAGCGCATCCGCGCCGCGAAAGCGCCAGTGCGTGAGCACGTAGCCGTTGAACGCGCCGATCAGCGACGAGATCAGCACGGCCGGAATCACCATCTGCAGCGAGTTCAGGAAGAACGGCTTCATGCCGTCGCAGCGCACGCCGGTACACGCGCCGCTCCACGCCTTCACCCACGGATCGAAGGTCCAGTGCGTCGGCGGCGTCAACAGGTTGCCGGTACGCAGCTGGTCGAGGTCCTTGAAGGACGTCGACAGCATCACGTAGATCGGGAACAGGAAATACAGCGCGAACAGGATCAGCGCCGCATAGATCACTGCCCGGCTGATCGTCACTTTAGGCTGCATTGCGGGTGCTCCTCGATTCCATATACATCAGCGGCACCAGCACCGCGACCACGGTCGCGAGCATCATCACCGACGACGCCGCGCCGAGCCCGAGCTGGCCGCGGTTGAACGAAAACGTGTACATGAACATGGCCGGCAGCGACGACGACGTGCCGGGGCCGCCCGCCGTCAGCGCGACGACCAGGTCGAAGGTCTTGATCGTGATGTGGCAGAGGATCAGCAGCACCGAGAAGAACACCGGGCGCATGCTCGGGATCACGATCTTGCGGTAGATGGTCGGCAGCGTCGCGCCGTCGACCTGCGCGGCCTTGAAGATCTCCGCATCGACGCCGCGCAGCCCGGCGAGGAACAGCGCCATCACGAAGCCGGTCGACTGCCACACGGCGGCGATCACGATACAGAAGATCGCCTTGTCCGGATCGTCGAGCCAGCCGAACGAGAAGCTCGTCCAGCCCCAGTCGTGCATCACCTTCTCCAGGCCGAGGCCCGGGTTCAGGATCCACTGCCATGCGGTGCCCGTGACGATGAACGACAGCGCCATCGGATACAGGAAGATCGCGCGCAGCGCGCCTTCGTTGCGGATCCGCTGGTCGAGCAGGATCGCGAGGAACAGCCCGAGCGCGACGCAGATCGCGATGAACGGAATCCCGAACCAGCCGAGGTTCGCGGCGGATGTCCACCACACGTCGTTCTGGAACAGATCCGAATAACGGCCGAAGCCGTCGAATTCGTAGTTCGGCAACAGCCGCGAATTGGTCAGCGACAGATAGCCGGTAATCAGGATGAAGCCGTAGATGAACACCACGGCGATCGCGAGGCTCGGCGCGAGCACGAGCTTCGGAATCCAGCGATCGGCGAAGGCCGACATCGGCGACGTGCGCCGTGCGGCGGCAGCGCCGGATCCGTTTCCGCTAAGAGGGGCAGCCACTTGATTCGACTCCTGGAACGAGGGTGACGCAGGCCGGGCCGGCGCCGGGTACGACACGGGCCCGCGAGCGAGCCCGTTTGCTGCACATGCAGGAACGCCCGGCCGATCCTGCGCTTCCGGCCGGGCGCCTGTCGCGCTTTACTTCACCTTCGCGGCCTTCGCGAGCGCGGCGACCGCGCTCTTCGAATCCTGCTGCGAGTTCATGAACTTCGTCACGACGTCGGTGATCGCGCCGGCCGTTGCATCGCCCTGCGCCATCCCGTGCGCGAGCGACGGCACGAAGCCGCCCGACTTGATCGCGGTCTGCTCGTCGGCATACGACTTCTTCGCGCAGTCGTCGAACTTGTCCATCTTCACGCCGAGGCGCACCGGCACCGAGCCCTTCAGCAGGCTGAACTGCTCCTGGAAGTCCGGCGTCATGATCGTCTTCGCGAGTGCGACCTGGCCCGGCGTCGCGTCCTTCTGCCCCTTCTGCTGGAAGAACACGAACGAGTCGACGTTGAACGTGTACGAATTCGCCGTACCCGGCACCGCCGCGCAGATGTAGTCCTTGCCCGCCTTCTTGCCGGCGTTCTCGAACTCGCCCTTCGCCCAGTCGCCCATGAACTGCATGCCGGCCTTGCCGTTGATCACCATCGCGGTCGCGAGGTTCCAGTCGCGGCCGTTGCGGCCCGTGTCGAAGTAGCCCTGGATCTTGCGCACCGTGTCGAACACCGACAGCATCTGCGGCGACGTCAGCGTGGCCTGGTCGAGATCGACGAGCGCCTTCTTGTAGAACGCCGGACCCTGCGACAGCACGACGTCTTCCCACAGCGTCAGGTCCTGCCACGGCTGGCCGCCCATCGCGACCGGCTGGATGCCGGCAGCCTTCAGCTTGTCGGCCACCGCGAAGAATTCGGGCCAGGTGGTCGGCACCTTCGCGCCGACCTTGTCGAGCGCGGCCTTGTTGATATAGAGCCAGTTCACGCGGTGCACCGAGAACGGCGCGGCGACGGTGTGGCCCTTGTACTTGATGATCTTGTCGATTTCCGGCGGCAGGTTCTGCTTCCAGTCGCCGGCGGCGGAATCGATGTTGACGAGCACGCCCTGGTCGGCCCAGTCCTGGATCAGCGGGCCCTTGATCTGCGCGGCCGACGGTGCGTCGCCGCTGATCACCTTGGTCTTCAGCGCGGTCATCGCCGCGGCGCCGGCGCCGCCCGCGACCGCGAAGTCCTTCCACACGTAGCCCTGCTTCTGCACGTCGTCCTTCAGCACGCCGACGGCCTTCGACTCGCCGCCCGAGGTCCACCAGTGCAGCACGGTTACGTTCTCGGCCGCCTGCGCCGCCACGGCGCCAGCCATCAGACCCGCGGCGCAGAGCGCGCCCATGATCGAGCGAACTTTCATTACTTATCTCCTCCAGACTGAATCAACTCGTGAGGTTCCCTGACGGGGAACCGGCTTCTTGATAAACGACGGGGAAATCGAGCCGCGGGACGCATTGCAGCGTACGGGGCCGATGACCGGCCGGGCTCTTACAGAAAGCGTGAATCGAGATTCAACGGCGTGTCTCCTCTTTGTGTTTCTGGCCCGCCGCGATGCCGCGGCGCGAGCCCGGGGGCGACGATGCGCGGACGATGCGCACCGTCAATGTCCGATAACATTCGGCACAAGGCGCTCCCGAAGGCGAAGCTCGCGCAGTTCATCGACCGCGCTTCTTTTTTTCTTCGCCCAGGTGCTACCCCTTGCGGCGGATTGTAGTTAAACTACAATTCAGTGTCAAAAATATTTTTATCGCACTACGGATCGCTTCCCAGCACCCCAATCGGCGGAGACACATGCATACCGATTCCAGCTTTACCTTCGTACTTTTCGGCGGCACCGGCGACCTGTCGATGCGCAAGATCCTGCCCGCGCTGTTCGAAGCGCACCGCGGCAACATGCTTGCGGAAAGCGGCCGGATCGTTGCCGTCGCGCGGCACGAATCGGATCGGGCCGGCTATCTCGAGTGGGTCGACACGCATGTGAAGCCGCATGCGGCGAAGGCGGCCGGCAAGGCATTCGACGAAAGCGTGTGGAAATCCTTCCTCGAGCGCATCGAATACGTGAAGCTCGACCTCGGCCGTGCGGAGGACTACGTCGTGCTGCGCGACGCGGTCGCGCAGCTGTCCGGCATCCGCGTGTTCTATCTCGCCACAGGGCCGTCGCTGTTCGTGCCGATCTGCAAGGCGCTCGCGTCGGTCGGCCTGAACGAGGGCGCGCGCATCGTGCTCGAGAAGCCGCTCGGCTACGACCTGAAATCGTCGAACGCGATCAACGACGCGGTCGGCGAGATCTTCGCGGAAGACCAGATCTACCGGATCGACCACTATCTCGGGAAGGAGCCGGTACAGAACCTGCTCGCGCTGCGCTTCGGCAATGCGCTGTTCGAGCCGCTGTGGCGCCGCGAATGGGTCGAGAGCATCCAGATCACGATCGCCGAGGAGCTCGGCGTCGAGGCGCGCGGCGATTTCTACGACAATACGGGCGCACTGCGCGACATGGTGCAGAACCACCTGCTGCAGCTGCTGTCGATCGTCGCGATGGAGCCGCCGCACTCGATGGATTCCGACGCGGTGCGCGACGAAAAGCTGCGCGTGCTGCGTGCGCTGAAGCCCATCGATCCGCGCGACATCGGCAAGGTCGCGGTGCGCGGCCAGTATCATGCGGGCGTGATCAAGGGCGCACAGGTGCCGGCCTATGCCACCGAGCCCGGCGTGAAACCCGACAGCCCGACCGAAACCTTCGTCGCGCTGAAGGTCGAGATCGAGAACTGGCGCTGGGCCGGCGTGCCGTTCTTCCTGCGCACCGGCAAGCGTCTGGCCGACCGCGTCGCGGAGATCGTCGTGAACTTCCGGCCGGTGCCGCACTCGGCGCTGGGCCCGACCGCGCTGCGCCCCGGTTCGAACCGCCTCGTGATCCGGCTGCAGCCGAACGAGACGATTCGCCTGTACTGCCTCGCGAAGCAGCCCGGCGAAGGGATGAACCTCGCGAGCGTGCACCTCGACCTCGCGTTCGACCAGTTCTTCAAGGAAGGGCAGATGGAGGCGTACCAGCGCCTGCTGCTCGACGTGATCAACGGCCGCCTCGCGCTGTTCGTGCGTCGCGACGAGCAGGAAGCCGCGTGGCGCTGGGTCGAGCCGATCCTGAACGAATGGGCACGCTCGCTGAAACCGCCGAAGCCGTACGCGGCAGGCACGTGGGGGCCGGCCGCGGCGAGCGCGATGCTCGCGCAGCACGGCACCTGCTGGCTCGAAGAAGAAAACTGATGCAAACCGTTGCCGTGCGCGCCAGCGCGCGGCAACGTGCCCCACGATTCGCACGAATTGAACAGACAAAGCAGTCCGGAGGAGATGTGATCGAGATCCACGCTTTCGACACCCAGGAAGCGCAAAGCGAAGCGCTCGCGCGCGCCGTCGGCGATGCGCTGCGCGCCGCGCTCGCCGGCCCCGCGCGCCCGACGCTCGCGGTGTCCGGCGGCACGAGCCCGCGCCCGTTCCTGCACACGCTGTCGCACGCAGCGCTCGACTGGGCCGGCGTCGACGTCACGCTGGTCGACGACCGCTGGGTGCCGGAGAACGACGCGGCCAGCAACGCGCAGCTCGTGCGCGACACGCTGCTGCAGCACGCGGCGGCCCCTGCCCGCTTCCTGCCGCTCGTCGACACGCGCGCATCGCTCGATGCGCACGTCGCCGCGCTCAACGCCAACGCCGACTACCGCGTGCCGAACGTCGCGGTGCTCGGCATGGGCGAGGACGGCCACACGGCATCGATCTTCGCGGACGCGCCCGAATGGGACTACGCGATCACGACGCCCGAGCGCTTCGTCGCCGTGCATCCCGGCGCCGCGCCGCATGCGCGCGTGAGCTTTTCGCTCGATGCGCTGAAGCGCGTCGAGCGGCTGTTCCTGTTGATCGCGGGCCCCGCCAAGCGCGACGTGCTCGACGCCGCGGCCGCGACGCTGCAGAAGAACGCGATTTCCCAACTGGCCAACGACAAGGGGACCCAGCTCGATGTCTACTGGTGCGCAAAGTAAGGCTGTCGTCGCGGGCCAGCATGCCGACGGCCCGCGCCTGCTCGCGGACGTCGGCGGCACCAACGCGCGATTCGCGCTGGAAACCGGCCCCGGCGAGATCACGCAGATCCGCGTCTATCCCGGCGCCGACTACCCGACGCTCACCGACGCGATCCGCAAGTATCTGAAGGACGTGAAGATCAGCCGCGTGAACCACGCGGCGATCGCGATCGCGAACCCGGTCGACGGCGACCAGGTGACGATGACCAATCACGACTGGAGCTTCTCGATCGAGGCGACGCGCCGCGCGCTCGGCTTCGACACGCTGCTCGTCGTCAACGACTTCACCGCGCTCGCGATGGCGCTGCCGGGCCTGACCGATGCGCAGCGCGTGCAGATCGGCGGCGGCGCGCGCCGCCAGAACAGCGTGATCGGGCTGCTCGGGCCCGGCACCGGGCTCGGCGTGTCCGGCCTGATTCCGGCGGACGACCGCTGGATCGCGCTCGGCAGCGAAGGCGGTCACGCGTCGTTCGCGCCGCAGGACGAGCGCGAGGATCTCGTGCTGCAGTACGCGCGCAAGAAGTTTCCGCACGTGTCGTTCGAGCGCGTGTGCGCGGGGCCCGGCATCGAGATCATCTATCGTGCGCTCGCCGCGCGCGACAAGAAGCGCGTCGCCGCGACCGTCGACACGGCCGAGATCGTCGAGCGTGCGCATGCGGGCGACGCACTCGCGCTCGAGACGGTCGAATGCTTCTGCGGGATCCTCGGCGCGTTCGCGGGCAGCGTCGCGCTGACGCTCGGCGCGCTCGGCGGCGTGTACATCGGCGGCGGCGTCGCGCTGAAGCTCGGCGAACTGTTCACGCGCTCGTCGTTCCGCGCACGCTTCGAGGCGAAGGGCCGCTTCACGCAGTATCTCCAGAACATCCCGACCTACCTGATCACCGCCGAATATCCGGCGTTCCTCGGGGTATCGGCGATCCTCGCGGAGCAGCTGTCGAACCGTTCGGGCGGCGCGTCGTCGGCCGTGTTCGAGCGGATCCGCCAGATGCGCGACGCGCTGACGCCGGCCGAGCGCCGCGTCGCCGATCTCGCGCTGAACCATCCGCGCTCGATCATCAACGACCCGATCGTCGACATCGCGCGCAAGGCGGACGTGAGCCAGCCGACGGTGATCCGCTTCTGCCGCTCGCTCGGCTGCCAGGGGCTGTCGGACTTCAAGCTGAAGCTCGCGACCGGCCTCACCGGCACGATTCCGATGAGCCACAGCCAGGTCCATCTCGGCGACACGGCCACCGACTTCGGCGCGAAGGTGCTCGACAACACGGTGTCCGCGATCCTGCAGCTGCGCGAACACCTGAACTTCGAGCACGTCGAGAACGCGATCGAGATCCTGAACGGTGCGCGCCGCATCGAGTTCTATGGGCTCGGCAACTCGAACATCGTCGCGCAGGACGCGCACTACAAGTTCTTCCGCTTCGGAATCCCGACGATCGCGTACGGCGACCTGTACATGCAGGCCGCATCGGCCGCGCTGCTCGGCAAGGGCGACGTGATCGTCGCGGTGTCGAAGTCGGGACGCGCGCCGGAGCTGCTGCGTGTGCTGGAGGTCGCGATGCAGGCCGGCGCGAAGGTGATCGCGATCACGTCGAGCAACACGCCGCTCGCGAAGCGCGCGACCGTCGCGCTCGAGACCGATCACATCGAGATGCGCGAATCTCAGCTGTCGATGATCTCGCGAATCCTGCATCTGCTGATGATCGACATCCTCGCGGTCGGCGTCGCGATCCGTCGCGCGTCGACCAACGGCGAGCTGCCGGAGGCCGTCGCGCAGGCGCGCGCACGGGCGAGCGACGACGAAACGGCCGACGTGCTCGACTGGCTGAGCCACGGCGCGTCACCGGCGGCGAAGGACGTCGCGCGGGATTGACGCTTCGGCGAAACGCCGTCGATACACGACACCCCGAATGCTGGATTCAAGCCCGGCGTTCGGGGTGTTTCACATGTGCGGCACCGCCCCGCACCACAGCGGCCCGGCAGGCATCGACGATGCCGTCTGCCGAGGGCTGCGCGTGACTCATACGTTCGTACACGCCCCTATTTTCGAACAAGTCCAATTGTCAGCAGTTGCCCAGGCTCGGTAACTTCCTTCGCTCCCCGTGATGCGGCCATCCCGGTTCGACGCGAGAAATGACGCGTTTCTCGCAGAACCCCGATTGGCATCGACAGCATCACGTTCATCCAGTTTGCGGAGAGGGATATGCCTAGACCACGCTTTTCAGCCGCATGGGCAGCAGCAATGCGCATTTATGCGCCGATAAATTCCACGGAGAAAGTTGCGCGAACGATTGGGGGCAACGTGGCCACCAATATCCAGCGATCGGGCAAAGCAGAAGTGATCAAATCCCCCGCCTTCGCTGGGAGGCAGCACCCGAGACGATAGGCAGGGGATCGTTCTCTTCGAGGTTTCAGCCTCGTCGATAGCCTGAGAGAGGAATACTATAATGAACAATACCTATGCCTTTGGTACACATCGAGATCTCACGCCGATGGAGCTGTTTTTCCTTGTCTTTGTCGATGAGACATGCAAGGAGCTTGGTGTTGACGATGTAGCAGCGGTGGTTGCCATTGTGGCCGGTCAAAATTGGATGCCAACACGAGCAAAGCCTTTTGGTACCACGCCGGGTACTTCTGTTGCGTCGATATTGAGTCGCAAGTATCTGGACTACGATTTGAAGAAGAAGATCCTCCCAACGCTGACCAACGCCAGCGTTAAGCGCTTGAGGTTCATTCTGGTGAGAAACATCGGGGTTTTCGTTGGGCGCGCGGTTCCTGTCGTTGGCTGGGTCATTGCTGCCAACGATGTCACGATGATCAGCATTCGTTCCGTGTCGCGCTATAACGCGCTTGTTAAGCCTGAGGACAAGGTGTTCTGATGAGCCAATTTACATGGAACGAGTTTCAGGATTTTGTGAGAAGGGAGGCCGGTGTTAGTCCCCAAAAAATTCTCACAAAAGGTCATGCCATCGAGGGTGATTTGGATATCACTGGCGACGATGCGATCGAGTTTATGGAGAGCTTCTTCGATAAGTTTCCGGTGCAAGTTGGAGATTTTGAGTTCAATCGCTACTTCTCAGGAGAGGGCTTCAGCTTGATTGAAGTGGCGCGGATGGCTTTCTCCAGAAAACGCCGAGAAAAATATGACAAAGTGCCACTGACTCTAGGCATGCTCTATCAGGCTATTTTGGATGGAGAGTGGAACAATCAGCGCTTGGAAAGTCTGCCGCGCTGATCGTACCTCGCCAAATAGACCGGTTTATTTTTTAGGCGATGTGTTGGATCTGTGCACGCGTCTGGAGCCTGCCATGAGACAAAATCCGCTGTTCCAGCGTGTGATATTTTTGGCACTGACGTTGGCGGCACAATCGGGCCATGCAACAGATACGACATCGTCGCCACAAGCCAGCGCCCGAACCTACGCCCAGAATTACAAGGACATGGTGCTCGCCGAGTGTGTCGCGACCGCGTATCGGAATGAACCGTCCGCTGCGATGGACGCGGGATGCAGCGCGAGTGCGCTGATGGACTGGACGTACTTCGATCTTGAACGGAATCCCGACGCGGGCAAATCGCTAGTCAATCGTTTTCTTGCACGCGACTATCGCAATCCGATCGTCGAGTCCGAAATCAAAGGCGTCGGGTTCGATTTTTTGAAATGCCTGGACCTGTACCACAGCAAGGAACTCGACGCTCAGGTCAAACGGTTCGTCATCAACCCGAAGCGCAGCTATCGACTCGATAATCGCTCGTCAGACCGCTCCAGGTGAGGCCGATCCTCCCGCACCGCTCAAGCCCCCGCTTTCACCGGCCGGCCATGCCAGCGCAGCACGAGGTAACGCCCGACGAAACACAGCACGCCGCAGACGCCGATCGTCACACCCATCGCGAACGGCGTGCCGTCCGCCAGTGCGCCGATCGCGATGCTCGCGAGCGCGCCGAGCGCGAGCTGCATCGCGCCGAACACGGCCGCCGACGCACCCGCGTTGTGCGGATAGCGGTGCATCAGGTCGGTCGTGCAGTTCGCGGACAGGATCCCGACCACGCCGACGACGAAGAACAGGCACACGACGATCGACCACAGCCCGCCCAGTCCCGTCAGCGCGACGAATGCGACCGCGAGCGACGCGACGCAGCTCACGAGCGACGCGGTCGCGATGAGGCGCAGCGAGCCGACGCGGCCGACGAGCCGCGTGTTCGCGAAGTTGCCGATCATGATCCCGACGACGTTCAGGCCGAACAGCAGCCCGTAATGCTGCGGCGACACGTGGAAATACTCGATGTACACGAACGGCGTCGCGGTGATGTAGGAGAACATCGACGCGAACGCCATCCCGCCGCACAGCATGTGCCCCCACGCGACCGGATCGGACAGGATGCGCCCGTACGACGCGAACGACGCGAGCACGGCCGTGCTCTTGCGCCGCTCCTTCGGCCAGGTTTCGGGCACGCGCAGGTACGCGGTCGCCGCGCACAGCGCGCCGAACGCGGCCAGCACGACGAACACGCCGCGCCAGCCGGCGAAGCGCAGGATCTGGCCGCCGATCAGCGGCGCGAGCAGCGGCCCGACCGCGGTGACGATCGCGACCATCGACAGCACCTTCGCCGCATCGGTCGGCTCGTGCGCGTCGCGCGCGATCGCACGGGCGAGCACCGACGCGGCGCCCGCGCCGAGCGCCTGCAGGAAGCGCACGAGGATCAGCATGTCGATCGAGCCCGACACGAAGCAGCCGACACTCGCGAGCGTGAACAGCGCGATGCCGCCGAGCAGCACGGGCCGGCGGCCCCACGTATCGGACAGCGGACCGTACAGCAGCATGCCGATCGAGAAGCCGGCCATGAAGCTCGTCAGCGTGCGCTGCGCGGCGCCGGGGCTCACGGAGAAGCCGTCGGCGATCGACGGCAGGCTCGGCAGGTACATGTCGGTGGCGATCGGCCCGCAGGCGGCGAGAGCACCGAGCAACAGGATCAGCCGGGCATCGGGCCGGCGCCGGACGACGTGGGACATGGGTATCCGCAATGGAGGCCCGCGCGCATCGGGGCACGCGTGGCGGTGAAGACGGGAGGCTACGCCGCAAGCGGCGCGTTCAAGCACATGATTGTACGCGCAACTTTTTCGCGTGCCGCGCGCGGTCTGCCGCGCCAGGCTGGAACACGCGCGCATGACCGGCGTCGCGGCAGACCGCGCGCGGATTCGATTAAGCTTGCTGCTCCCCGCCTCTCTTGTCTGATCAATCCGACGCACGACCGACCCGATGACCGCCTTCCTGCTGATCTGGAGCCCCAAGAAATGGCCGTGGCCCGAGCTGCCCGACGTCGCCGCGCGCGTGAAGGCCGGCGATGCCGTGCACGACGTGTGGGGCTGCGGCTTCGCGCGCGGCATCCTGCCGGGCGACCGTGTGTTCCTGCACCGCGTCGCGCAGGAGCCGAAGGGCGTGTTCGGCTCGGGCTACGTGACGCGCGCGCCCTACGAGGTGCCCGACCCGGCGACGAAGCGCGGCTACCGGCTGTGCATCGATTTCGTCTACGACTGGCTGGTCGACGCCCACCAGGACGTCGTGATCCCGCGCGACGCGCTGCGCGCGCATCCGTACTCGGTGCAGACCTGGGACGCTCAATCCTCCGGCACGTCGATCAAGCCGATGGTCGAAGGCCCGCTCGAGAAGCGCTGGGCCGAGCTGACCGGCAAGCGCCGGTCGCCACGATAAGCGGGCCGGATCGGCCGCGCGCCGTTCGCGCCGGCCAATCCCCCACGCGCGCAAAGGCCGCAGACCCGGCCGCGGGCCCGCCGGGCGCGTCTCCGGTACAATCAGACGATCGTTCCGCTCAGGCGCCGCGGCCCGTGCACAGGCCCCCGCGCCCTTCTCTCGCAGGTTTCGCACATGTCCAACAATCAGATCCTCTTCGAACGCGCCCAGAAGACCATCCCGGGCGGCGTCAACTCGCCGGTGCGCGCCTTCCGTTCGGTCGGCGGCACGCCGCGCTTCGTGTCGCGCGCGCAAGGCCCGTACTTCTGGGATGCCGACGGCAAGCAGTACATCGACTACATCGGCTCGTGGGGCCCGATGATCGTCGGCCACGTCCATCCGGAAGTGCTGTCGGCCGTGCAGAACGTGCTCGCCGACGGCTTCTCGTTCGGCGCGCCGACCGAAGCGGAAATCGAGATCGCCGAGGAAATCTGCAAGCTGGTGCCGTCGATCGAGCAGGTGCGGATGGTGTCGAGCGGCACCGAGGCCACGATGAGCGCGCTGCGTCTCGCGCGCGGCTTCACGGGCCGCAGCCGCATCGTCAAGTTCGAGGGCTGCTACCACGGCCACGCGGACAGCCTGCTGGTCAAGGCCGGCTCGGGCCTGCTGACGTTCGGCAACCCGACGTCGGCCGGCGTGCCGGCCGACATCGCGAAGCACACGACCGTCCTCGAATACAACAACGTCGCCGCGCTGGAAGAAGCGTTCGGCGCGTTCGGCCACGAGATCGCCGCGGTGATCGTCGAGCCCGTCGCGGGCAACATGAACCTCGTGCGCGGCACGCCCGAGTTCCTGAACGCGCTGCGCGCGCTGTGCACGAAGCACGGCGCCGTGCTGATCTTCGACGAGGTGATGTGCGGCTTCCGCGTCGCGCTCGGCGGCGCGCAGGCGTACTACGGGATCGCGGCCGACCTCACCTGCCTCGGCAAGGTGATCGGCGGCGGGATGCCGGCTGCCGCGTTCGGCGGCCGCCGCGACATCATGGCCCACCTCGCGCCGCTCGGCGGCGTGTACCAGGCCGGCACGCTGTCGGGCAACCCGATCGCGGTCGCCGCGGGCCTGAAGACGCTGCAGCTGATCCAGGCGCCCGGCTTCTACGACGCGCTCACCGCGCAGACGAAGCGCCTCGCCGACGGCCTCGCGGCCGAAGCGCGCGCGGCCGGCGTGCCGTTCGCGGCCGACTCGATCGGCGCGATGTTCGGCCTGTACTTCGCCGAGCGCGTGCCGACCAGCTTCGCGGAAGTCACGAAGAGCGACACCGAGCGCTTCAACCGCTTCTTCCACCTGATGCTGGACGAAGGCGTGTACTTCGCGCCGTCCGCGTACGAGGCCGGCTTCGTGTCGAGCACGCACGACGACGCGGTGATCGACGCGACGCTCGCGGCCGCGCGCCGCGCGTTCGCGGCGCTGGCCGCCTGACCCGGGTCCGCACGCATGTTCTCGGATACCGATTTCGCCCACATGCAGCGCGCGCTGACGCTCGCGGCGCGCGGCATGTATACGACCGCGCCGAACCCGCGCGTCGGCTGCGTGATCGTCAAGGACGGCGACGTGATCGGCGAAGGCTTTACGCAGCCGGCCGGCCAGGACCACGCGGAAGTGCAGGCGCTGAAGGACGCGCGCGCGCGCGGCCACGACGTCGCCGGCGCCACCGTGTACGTGACGCTCGAGCCGTGCAGCCACTTCGGCCGCACGCCGCCGTGCGCGAACGCGCTGATCGACGCGCGCGTCGCGAAGGTCGTCGCGGCGATGGAAGACCCGAATCCTCAGGTGTCCGGGCGCGGCCTCGGAATGCTGCGCGACGCGGGCATCGACGTGCGCTGCGGGCTGCTCGCGCATGAAGCGGGCGAACTGAACATCGGCTTCGTGTCGCGTATGACGCGCGGCCGCCCGTGGGTGCGGATGAAGACGGCCGCGTCGCTCGATGCACGCACCGCGCTGCCGTCCGGCGAAAGCCAGTGGATCACCGGCGAGGCCGCGCGCCTCGACGGCCACGCCTGGCGCGCGCGCGCGTGCGCGATCCTCACCGGGATCGGCACCGTACGCGAGGACAACCCGCTCCTGACCGTGCGCGGCATCGACACGCCGCGCCAGCCGCAGCGCGTGCTGGTCGACAGCCGCCTCGACCTGCCGCTCGATGCGCGCCTGCTCGAAGGCGCGCCGCTGCTGATCTTCTGCGGCCGGCTCGATGCCGCCGGCGAAGTGCGCGCGAACGTGCTGAAGTCGCGCGGCGCGGAAATCGTGCCGCTCGCGAATGCGCACGGCAAGGTCGACCTGCCCGCGATGCTGGCGGCGCTCGGCGCGCGCGGCGTCAACGAGCTGCACGTCGAGGCCGGCCACAAGCTGAACGGCTCGCTGCTGCGCGAGCAGTGCGTCGACGAGCTGCTGGTCTATCTCGCGCCGAGCCTGCTCGGCAGCGACGCGGCCGGCATGTTCGACCTCGCCGCACCGGCGAGCCTCGACGCCCGCACGCGGCTCGCGTTCCACAGCGTCGAGCGGATCGGCGACGATCTGCGGATCCTGGCGCGTGTCGCGCCGCCCCCTGCCACGCATTGAACGGAGCCGTCACGATGTTTACCGGAATTGTCGCGGCCGTCGGCCGCATCGAATCGATCACCCCGCTCGGCGCGTCGCCCGACGCGGGTGTGCGGCTGACCGTACAGGCCGGCGGGCTCGACCTCGCCGATGTCGCGCTCGGCGACAGCATCGCGATCCAGGGTGCGTGCATGACGGTGATCGCCAAGACCGGCACCGGATTCGACGTCGACGTGTCGCGCGAAAGCCTGAACCGCACGGTCGGGCTCGCGCAACCCGGCGAAGTGAACCTCGAGAAGGCGCTGCGCGCGCACGACCGCCTCGGCGGGCACATCGTGTCGGGCCACGTCGACGGCCTCGGTACCGTGACGCGCTTCGCGCCGGTCGGCGAGTCGCACGAGCTGCGCATCGTCGCACCGCGCGAGCTCGGCCGCTATCTGGCGTACAAGGGCTCGATCACGGTCAACGGCGTGAGCCTGACCGTCAACACGGTCGACGATCGCGCCGACGGCTGCGAATTCTCGATCAACCTGATCCCGCATACGGTCGAGGTCACGACGCTGCGTCACGTGACGGCCGGCGACAAGGTCAATCTCGAAATCGACATGATCGCGCGGTATGTCGAGCGGATGATGTCGGCATCGCAGGGCGTGCATCAGGACTGATCCGGCGGTTCCGCCCCCTGGGCAGGGATTGGCGGCTGGCGGCTCGGCGCGGCACCTGGCCTGATGGCCAACGACGCGCACGCGCCATCCCGTCGCGCTAAGATGCAACGGCAGCGTTTTCGGCGCCGCGACGCACGGTGCGCCGCGTACCGGCTGCCCCTTTTCCTCCAGGAGTCGTCCCCATGTCCATCTCGATGTACCAGGCTTCGCTGCCCGTCCTGATCCGCGGCCTGACCAACCTGCAGCACATCCTCGGCAAGGCGCAGGCGCATGCGGCCGAGAAGCAAATCGACCCGTCGGTGTTCATCGGCGCACGCCTCTATCCGGACATGCTGCCGCTCGTCCGCCAGGTGTACATCGCGACCGACACGGCCAAGGGTTGCGCCGCCCGGCTCGCCGGCGTCGACATCCCGAGCTTCCCCGACGTCGAGCAGACGTTCGACGAACTGCATGCGCGCATCCAGAAGACGATCGACTACCTGAAAGGCTTCGACGCCGCGCAGATCGACGGCAGCGAAGAACGCCAGGTCGTGCTCAAGATGCGTGTCGGTCCGATCGAGTTCACCGGGCAGTCGTACCTGCTGAACTTCGTGCTGCCCAACTTCTTCTTCCACGTGACGACGGCGTACGACATCCTGCGTCACAGCGGCGTCGAACTCGGCAAGCTCGACTACCTCGGCGGCCGCAACGACCACGCGTGACGCACGGCGGGGCCCCGGCCAGCCTGCGGCTGCCTGACATCGGGCGGGCCGCGGCGGCCCGGGCAGGCCCGCCTCGCAGGCCGGTCGCGCCGCGTTTCGGCGCGCTCGCCGGCCGCGCGCAGCCGGTGCCAGCCGAAACGCGGCCCGGCTGGCGTAAAATACGCACTTTCCTCTTTCTCGCCCCCTTATGACGCTCGCCTCCACGCTCGACATCATCGCGGAGTTGAAAGCCGGCCGGATGGTGATCCTGGTCGACGAAGAAGACCGCGAAAACGAAGGCGACCTCGTGATCGCCGCCGAATTCGTCACGCCGGAAGCGATCAACTTCATGGCCAAGTACGGCCGCGGCCTGATTTGTCTGACGTTGACGCAGGAACGCTGCAAGCAGTTGCACCTGCCGCTGATGACCTACCGCAACGGCACCCAGTACGGCACCGCGTTCACGGTCAGCATCGAAGCGGCCGAAGGCGTGACGACCGGCATCTCGGCCGCCGACCGCGCGCATACGATCGCCACGGCGGTCGCGCACGACGTCCGTCCCGAGCACATCGTGCAGCCGGGCCACGTGTTCCCGATCATGGCGCAGCCGGGCGGCGTGCTGGTGCGCGCCGGCCACACCGAGGCCGGCTGCGACTTCACCGCGCTCGCCGGGCTCACGCCGGCCGCGGTGATCTGCGAGGTCATCAAGGACGACGGCACGATGGCGCGCCTGCCCGACCTGCTCGAGTTCGCGAAGGAACACGGCCTGAAGATCGGCACGATCGCCGACCTGATCCAGTACCGCAGCCGCACCGAATCGATCATCGAGCGGATCGCCGAGCGCACGATGCAGACCGCGCACGGCACGTTCCGCGCGGTGCTGTACCGCGACCAGCCGAGCGGCTCGCCGCACATCGCGCTGGTGCGCGGCACGCCGTCGCCCGACGTCGATACGCCCGTGCGCGTGCACGAGCCGCTGTCGGTCCTCGACCTGCTCGAGACGGGCGTCTCGACACACTCGTGGACGCTCGACGCGGCGATGCGCGACATCGCGGAACGCGACCTCGGCGTGATCGTGCTGCTCAACTGCGGCGACACGAAGGAACATCTGATCGACGTCTTCAAGGCGTTCGACGAGGAAGAAAAGGCCGCTGCGCTGAAGCGCCGGCCGGTCGATTTCAAGACGTTCGGCATCGGCGCGCAGATCCTGCGCGATGTCGGCGTCGCCAGGATGCAGGTGCTGTCGAATCCGCGCAAGCTGGGCAGCATGTCCGGCTACGGCCTCGAAGTCACGGGCTTCATTCCGATGCCCGGCGGCGAAGCCAAGTCCTGCCCGGCGTCCCACGCGTAACCCGCCACGACGCTTTCGCCCTATAACCGTTCATCCACACCACGGACCAGATCATGGAAATCGGACAATACCAACCGAATCTCGAAGGCGACGGCCTGCGTATCGGCATCGTGCAATCCCGCTTCAACGAACCCGTCTGCAACGGCCTCGCCGATGCGTGCGTCGAAGAACTCGAGCGCCTCGGCGTCTCCGGTGAAGACGTGCTGCTCGTGTCGGTGCCCGGCGCGCTGGAAATCCCGCTCGCGCTGCAGAAGCTCGCGGAAAGCGGCCAGTTCGACGCACTGATCGCGCTCGGCGCGGTGATCCGCGGCGAGACGTACCATTTCGAACTCGTGTCGAACGAAAGCGGCGCGGGCATCACCCGCATCGGCCTCGACTTCAACCTGCCGATCGCGAACGCGGTCCTGACGACCGAAAACGACGAGCAGGCCGTCGCGCGCATGACCGAAAAGGGTCGTGACGCCGCGCGCGTCGCGGTCGAGATGGCCAACCTGACGATGGCACTCGACCAGCTCGGCGACGATGAGGACGAGGACGAAGAAGACGAAGACGACGAAGAGGAGCGCGCATGAAGAAGAGCGCCCGCCGACAATCGCGCGAGCTGGCGACGCAGGGCCTGTATCAGTGGCTGCTGTCGAACGCGGCCCCCGGCGAGATCGACGCGCAACTGCGCGGCGCGCTCGGTTACGACAAGGCCGACAAGGAGCTGCTCGACGCGATCCTGCACGGCGTGATTCGCGAGCATGCGACGCTCGTCGAAGCCCTCACGCCGTCGCTGGACCGTCCGGTCGACCAGCTGTCGCCGGTCGAACGCGCCGTGCTGCTGATCGCGACGTTCGAGCTCACGCATCATGTCGAAACGCCGTACCGCGTGATCATCAACGAAGCAGTCGAACTCGCGAAGACGTTCGGCGGCTCCGACGGCTACAAGTACGTCAACGGCGTGCTCGACAAGCTCGCCGCGAAGCTGCGCCCCGCCGAAACGCAGGCGCGCCGCAACGGCTGATTCCGCAGGTAGACGGGCGCGCGAGCGCCCGTTTTTCGTTCTCCCTCCCCTCCCCGCTCCGCCCGACCGATGAATACCACTGCCGATTCGCTCGTCACGCTCGCCGCACGCGTCGACGCGATCCAGCCCTTCTACGTGATGGAACTGATGAAGGAGGCACAGCGGCTCGAGTCCTCCGGGCGCGACGTTATCCACATGGGCATCGGCGAGCCGGACTTCACCGCACCGGAGCCCGTCGTCGAGGCGGCGGCGGCCGCGTTGCGCCGCGGCGTCACGCAGTACACGAGCGCGCTCGGCATCGCGCCGCTGCGCGAAGCGATCGCCGCGCACTACGCGCGCGCGTACGGCCTCACGATCAGCCCCGAGCGGATCGTCGTGACGGCCGGCGCGTCGGCCGCGCTGCTGCTCGCGTGCCTCGCGCTCGTGGGCCGCGACGACGAGGTGCTGATGCCCGACCCGTCGTACCCGTGCAACCGGCACTTCGTCGCGGCGGCCGAAGGCCTCCCGGTGCTCGTGCCGAGCGGCCCGGAAGCGCGCTTCCAGCTCACCGCGGACGACGTCCGCACGCGCTGGGGCAGCCGCACGCGCGGCGTGCTGCTCGCGTCGCCGTCGAACCCGACCGGCACGTCGCTCGAGCCGGACGAACTGAAGCGGATCGTCGAAGCCGTGCGCGCACGCGGCGGCTTCACGATCGTCGACGAGATCTACCAGGGGCTCAGCTATGATGCGGCGCCCGTGTCGGCGCTGTCATACGGCGATGATGTCGTCACCGTCAACAGCTTCTCGAAGTACTTCAGCATGACCGGCTGGCGGCTCGGCTGGCTGGTCGTACCGCCCGCGCTCGTGAGCACGTTCGAAAAGCTGTCGCAGAACCTGTTCATCTGCCCGTCCACGCTCGCGCAGCACGCGGCGCTCGCGTGCTTCGAACCGGCGGCGCTCGACATCTACGAGGCGCGTCGCCTCGAATTCAAGCGTCGCCGCGACTTCATCGCGCCGGCGCTCGAACGGCTCGGCTTCACGGTGCCGGTGATGCCGGACGGCGCGTTCTACGTCTATGCGCACTGCGGCGGCGTCGCCCATCCGGCGGCCGGCGACAGCGCGGCGCTCACGCAGGCGATGCTGCACGACGCGGGCGTCGTGCTGGTGCCGGGCATGGATTTCGGCGTGCATGCGCCGCGCGACTATATCCGGCTGTCCTATGCGACCGCCTATTCGCGCCTCGAAGAGGCCGTCGAGCGGCTCGCGACGCTGTTCGGCCAGCACTGACGTCCGAGCGGCCCTCCCGGCCGGCGTGCCGGACGCTACCGTCCACGCCAAAACGAAAAGGCACCCGAACGGGTGCCTTTTTGCTTGAGTCCTGCCGGAACCGCGGGGCGTTGCGTGACTTACGCGCCGAGCTCCGAATGATCGCCGTGCGCCTGCTTCGCGGTGTCGACGCTTGCGTCGTCCTGCTGCGGCGCGCCCTTCGGCGCCGCGGCGGCCTTCGCGGCGATCGGCTGCGCTGCGTCGAGCGTCGCGTGCATGCGCTTCGTGCTGCCTGCCGCCGCCGTCACGGCCGCGGTGACGATCGGCTTCGACGGCTGGGCCGGCGCCTGCGGCGCATTGACCGGCACGCTGCGGCCGTGCGCGACATCGCGCAGGCGGCCGCGCTCGGCCATGACCTTCGAGCCGTACACGGTGTCGTCCGGGTTGGTCGAGCCGTTGTACAGACGCAGGCCGTTCGCAAGCGAGCCGCCGCGGGCGATGCAGTCCTTCAGCACGAGCGCGCCGACCTGCAGGTTCGCGAGCGGCTGCAGTGCGGTGTCGGTACCGCCGAAATATTCGAACTTGTCGGAATGGACCTTCGACATGACCTGCATCAGGCCTTGCGCGCCGACGCCGCTTTCCGCGTACGGGTTGAAGCCCGATTCGATCGCCATCACGGACAGCAGCAGCAGCGGATCGAGGCCGACGTCGTGGCCGGTCTGGAACGCGGCCTTGACGAGCTGGCCGAGCGGCTCCTGGGCGACCCGGTAACGGCGCGACAGGTAGGTGGCGACGAGCGCCTGCTGGCGGTTCGACGCGAGCGCACGGTCGTCGCGCGCATCGGCCGGGACCCGCTGGGACGGGATCAGTTTCGCGAGCGCGACAGGCGACGGGCCGTTGCGGGCCGGATCGGACGCATCGCTCTGCGCGGCGGTTTCCGGTGCCACGTCGAGACCGACGGCGAGCGCATCCGTCTCGGGAGCCTCTTCCTGCTGCGGCTGCGCGCCGGCGGGCGCGAAGTTCGGCAGCGGATGGCCGGTCAGCAGACGGGCCGGACCGGCCTGCACGGCCGCGGATACGACCGGCATCAGCTTCGCGGCGAGGTTCCCGCGCACGGTCGGCAGCAGCCACAGGGCCAGTGCGATCGCGACGGCGAAACAGCCGACGACGCTGAATAAATGGTGACTGACACGCGTCCCGCGACGCAGCATGTTGCGCACGATCTGTGCATGCTGCTCACTGGGACGCCACGATAACCAAGCGTTCATTCAGATCATCTCCCATGAACATGACTCGTGCGACTCGCTCGGCTCGATGGCGAGACAGAAAACGCGCCGCGGAATCACGACGCCGCACGCCTTGGTCGGGGCATGCAGGCATCGGGGAAACGGTATAAGTACCGTTCGAGGCCACGGTATAAGACGGCCGGCACCTTCGCACATTGGGCGAGGCGGGCATACGCGGTGGCACCCACGCAAAAAACCAGCGTCTGGTGGCGCTGGCTGGGACTACGACAAAGGCCGTCGAATACGCCGTGCAGGTTTCGGCGGACGGTGACGCGCTGCGTCAAAGATCGGTGATTGGCGGCTCGAAGCCTTTTACCCTGCAGCCAATGTGAGCGGATTCTAGCAGGGTTTTATAGATCGTCAACACTATAAAACCTTCAAATTATAACAAAAAGTAATTTTGAACCGCCCTTCAGATCGCAAGCCCCCTGCCGTAGGGGCTCTCCGCGCGGTCCACTTTTTTCTCCGCCCGGGCGTGCGCGCGGCGGCCCGGGTAAAATCTGCGCTCGATTCGGGGCCGCAGCCGGCCGCTGCGCCCGCCCATCGCTGCCCGCCTTGCGGGCGGCCCGGACCTTGTTCATGAAATACAAAGACTTACGCGATTTCATCCAGCGCCTCGAGGCGCTCGGCGAACTGCGGCGCGTCACGCAACCCGTGTCGCCCGTGCTCGAAATGACCGAGCTGTGCGACCGCGTGCTGCGCGCCGGCGGCCCGGCGCTGCTGTTCGCCGCGCCGCCCGGCAATGCGTTCCCGGTACTCGGCAACCTGTTCGGCACACCGCGCCGCGTCGCGCTCGGGATGGGCGTCGATGCCGGCGACGACGCCGCGCTCGGCTCGCTGCGCGACCTCGGGCGGCTGCTGTCCGCGCTGAAGGAGCCGGATCCGCCGAAGAGCCTGAAGGACGCCGGCAAGCTGCTGTCGCTCGCGAAGGCCGTATGGGACATGGCGCCGAAATCGGTGTCGTCGCCGCCGTGCCAGGAGATCGTCTGGGAAGGTGCCGACGTCGACCTGCACAAGCTGCCGATCCAGACCTGCTGGCCCGGCGACGCGGGGCCGCTCGTCACGTGGGGCCTCACGGTCACGCGCGGGCCGAACAAGCCGCGCCAGAACCTCGGCATCTATCGCCAGCAGCTGATCGGCCGCAACAAGCTGATCATGCGCTGGCTCGCGCATCGCGGCGGCGCGCTCGACTTCCGCGAATTCGCGTTGAAGAACCCCGGCAAGCCATATCCGGTCGCGGTCGTGCTCGGCGCGGATCCGGCCACGACGCTCGGCGCGGTGACGCCGGTGCCCGATTCGCTGTCCGAGTATCAGTTCGCCGGCCTGCTGCGCGGCAGCCGCACCGAGCTCGCGAAGTGCCTGACGCCCGGCGTCGACACGCTGCAGGTGCCCGCCCGCGCGGAGATCGTGCTCGAAGGTTTCATTTATCCGCAGGAAGGCGCGCCCGCCCCCGCCCCGGCCGGCGCACCGCCGCGGCCGGCCGGCAACGCGTCGGCCGCTTATGAGCATGCGCTCGAAGGCCCGTACGGCGACCACACCGGCTACTACAACGAACAGGAGTGGTTCCCGGTGTTCACCGTCGAGCGCATCACGATGCGTCGCGACGCGATCTATCACTCGACCTATACGGGCAAGCCGCCCGACGAGCCGGCCGTGCTCGGCGTCGCGCTCAACGAGGTGTTCGTGCCGCTGCTGCAGAAGCAGTTCACCGAGATCACCGACTTCTACCTGCCGCCGGAAGGCTGCAGCTACCGGATGGCGATCGTCCAGATGAAGAAGAGCTACGCCGGCCATGCGAAGCGCGTGATGTTCGGCGTGTGGAGCTTCCTGCGGCAGTTCATGTATACGAAGTTCATCGTGGTCGTCGACGAGGACGTGAACATCCGCGACTGGAACGAGGTGATCTGGGCGATCACGACGCGCGTCGACCCCGTGCGCGACACCGTGATGGTCGACAGCACGCCGATCGACTATCTGGATTTCGCGTCGCCCGTCGCGGGCCTCGGCTCGAAGATGGGGCTCGACGCGACCAACAAGTGGCCCGGCGAGACGAACCGCGAATGGGGCCGCCCGATCGAGATGGACGCCGCCGTGAAGGCGCGCGTCGACCGCCTCTGGCAGGAGATCGGACTGTAAGTCCGCGCGCTGAACGCACCCGACAAGAACGACGATGAGCTTTCCTCCCGCCTCGATGCTGTCCGACGGATTCTTCCTGTCGCTTTCGCTATGTCTCGACATCGGCCTCGTCAACGTCGCGATGCTGTCGCTGACGCTGTCGCACGGCTTCCGGCCCGGCTTCTGGCTCGGCGTCGGCTCGTGCGTCGGCGACCTCGTCTACGCGGCGCTCGCGCTCGCCGGCATGGCCGTGCTGCTGCAGTTCGAGACCGTGCGCTGGATCGTCTGGATCGGCGGCGGTGCGGTGCTGCTGTTCCTCACGTGGAAGATGGCGCGTGAAGCGCTCGCGCCGGCCGGCGGCACCGACGACGGCGATGCGGACGACACGCCGCAGCCGCGTGCCAGTGCGCGGCGCAGCTTCATGCGCGGGATGCTGCTCGCGATGTCGTCGCCGAGCGCGATCCTGTGGTTCGCGGCGGTCGGCGGCGCGCTGATCGCGAAAGCCGGCGCGACCACGCCGGCCACGGCGTCGGTGTTCCTGTCCGGCTTCTTCCTCGGCGGCCTCGCGTGGACGCTGTTCATGTGCACGCTCGCGAGCCAGGGCCGCAAGCGCGCGGGCGCGGGGCTGATGCGCGCATGCCACGTCGCGTCGGCGCTGCTGTTCGCGTATTTCTCGTACAGCGTGATCGTCGGCGGCTATCGCGACCTGATCGCGCACGCCGTGTCGTAACCGGCGCGCACCGGATCGCGCGCCCAATGAAAAACGGCGCAACGCCCCACGCGGGACGTTGCGCCGTTTTGCCGCGCGCGGTCAGGCCGCCGCGCGGAATGCGTCAACGACGCCAGTAGCCGTGGTGGCCCCAGCCGCCGTAACCGTGACGCCAGTACGGACGGCCGTAGTAGCCGCCGACGACCACGGGGGGCGGTGCATAGTAGGCCGGCGCCGGCGCGTAATACACGGGCGGGGGCGGCGGTGCGTAGTACACGGGCGGCGGCGCCGCATACACGGGATACGCAGGTGCGATCGGAACCCCGATGCCGACCCCGATCGACACGTGGGCCTGCGCGGCGCTCGCGGCACCCAGGCCCAGCGCGGCGGCGGCGATGAACGGAATGAGCTTTTTCACTTCGATTCTCCTGCTGGAGCGGTAATTTGTGCGCTCCTGTCGGCAACGGCGGGCATGCACGTCGCATGCAAGCAATGTAGCGAAAACCCGCCGCGCGCGTATCGCGCATTTGTTGCAAATTGCAATTCCATCCGGCTGCAAACACCGTGCGGCGTGGCCTTGCGGATCCTTGACATCGCTTGCCGGTCGCGTGATTCCGTCCGACCAGTGAAAGCGCGACACATTGTCCGGTCAGTCTTACCGGATCCGGCAAGCACGGCGGGCACGCTTCCGTAATGAACGATTACAAATTTGAGACAAGACGCCGACAATTCAACGGGGATGTGGCCCCCGCGTGATTCGGGGCCGAATCACGCGATCGTCGCGGGCGGCGAAAACGGCCGCGCGAATTTACCGCTACCCCGTGTCGCACGCGGTCTTCCAGGTCGTCCTCGCCCGACGCCGCCCTTGCGCGGCCGCCCCGTCATTCCTGCGATACTGGCGGCTGCTCCGTTTTCGCTTCGTGACCCACCATGTCCCTTCCCGACACGCCCCGCCTCGGCTTCATCGGCGCCGGCCGCCTGGCGCGCTGCCTTGCCCTGCGTTTCGCGGCGGCCGGCTTTCCGGTCGTCGCGATCGCGAGCCGCACGGCGGAATCGGCCACGGCGCTCGCCGCGCGCATCGACGGCTGCCGCGCGGTCGACACGCCGCAGCAGGTCGTCGACGCCGCCGACCTGATCTTCCTCACCGTGCCCGACGACCATCTCGCGTCGACCGCCGCGGCGTTGCGGTTCGACGCGGCGCGCGCGGCGAGCCAGGCGCTCGTCCACTGCAGCGGTGCGTCGGCGGTCGAGCTGCTCGATCCGGCCAAGCGGCAAGGCGTGGCCACGGGCGGCTTCCATCCGCTCTACCTGTTCGGCGGCACCGACGCCGATCTCGCCCGCATCGACGGCTGCTCGGTCACGCTCGAAGCCGACGGCGCGCTGCACGCGACGCTGCTGCGGCTTGCTGACGCACTCGGCTGCCATCCGCTGTCGATTCCGGCCGGCGGCCGGATGCTCTATCACGCGGCCGCCCATTACGCGGCGAGCTTCGCGCTGTGCGGGCTGTCGGAGGCGGTCGAGCTGTGGCGCGGCCTCGGCTTCGACGAGGAAGCGGCGCTGCGCGCGCTGCTGCCGATGCTCGCCGGCACGATCGAGACCGCGCGCGACAAGGGCCTCGCGAACGCACTCGCGGGCCCGGTATCGCGCGGCGACACCGGCATCGTCGAGCGTCAGCTCGCGCTGCTCGAGGCGCGCGGCGGCGATCACGCGACGCTGTACGCGCTGATGACCCGCCGCGCGGTCGCGCTCGCGGCGAAGCGCGCCGCGCCGCCGGCCGCGCTGCCGGCGCTCACGCAGGCCGTCGAAACGTCGCTCGCGCGCACGACCGGGCACCCCTCCCCGCCGCGGGACGAGGCGTGATAAGGTGTCGGCCGATGCGCCGCCATCCGGCGTTGGCGGCCGCACGCTACTCGACTGTATAAAAAGGATGCCAACGATGTTCGGCGAGATCGCCCGTTTTCTGCTCAATACCGTCTTCACGCTGTTCGGCGCCGCGCTGATCCTGCGCGTCTGGATGCAGGCCGTCCGCGTGCCGCCGTACAACCCCGTCACGCAGGCCGTGCTGCAGGCGACCAACTGGCTCGTGCTGCCGCTGCGCCGCGTGATCGCGGGCGTGCGCGGCATCGACTGGGCAAGCGTCGTCGCAGCGCTGCTCACCGCGCTCGTCTATGTGGTGCTGATGGTCGTGATGGCCGGCTTCGACCCGGCCTCGGTGATCGCGACGCTCGTCGTGGTCGCGCTGCTCACCGTCGTGAAGTGGGCGCTCAATCTCGTGATCTGGATGACGATCCTGATGGCGCTGCTGTCGTGGCTCAATCCGCGCTCGCCGGCGATGCCGATCCTCTACCAGCTCACCGCACCGTTCCTGAACCCGCTGCGCCGTGTGATCCCGAACCTCGGCGGCATCGACCTGTCGCCGATCCTGCTGTTCGTGATCGTGCAGGTGCTGCTGATGATCGTCACGCGCGCCGCCGTGTCGCTGACGATCTTCGGCATCTGATCCGACGTGTCGCGCTACGCTGCCGGCCCCTGCGCCGGCGGCGCCTCGAGCGTGTCGATCACGCCGAAATTCGCCGGAATCATCGCGTAGCACACGCGCACTTTCTCGCGCGACACGCGCTCGAGCAGCCGCTTCGCCTCGTCGTCGGTGACGATGAACTCGACCTCGACCGCGAGCGAACCCTGCAGTTCGAAAAAGCGGTCCTCGTGCAGCACCCGATGCCGGCCGAAGCCGGCCATCGCGCGAAACGCCGAACCGCCCGCGACCCCCATCCGGTTTCCCTCCTCCAGCAACCACTCCCACAGCGGCTTCCAGTGCAGCCGGTGCTGCTCGTGCACGTAGAAGCGCAAGAAGACCCTGTCCATCGCGTCCTCCCGGTGCCGGCGCGCTCAGGCCGCCGCGAACCACGCGCGCGCGGTCCACATGCCGAGCGCCGTCAGCGTGAACGATCCAGTCAAGTGTAGGGCAGCCACCGCGAACGCCCATCCGAATTCGCCCTGCACCGCGTGCGTCATCACTTCGACCGAATAGGTCGAGAACGTCGTGAGGCCGCCGAGGAAGCCGGTGATCACGAACAGCCGCCACTCGGGCGGCAGCCCGACGCGGGTGGTAAAAACGACGGCGGCAACGCCGATCACGTAGCCGCCGATCAGGTTCGCGGCGAGCGTGCCGAGCGGCACGGCGGGAAAGAACGCGTTGAGCGCAAGGCTCAGAAACCAGCGCAGCAATGCGCCGAGCCCGGCGCCGACGAAGATCGCGACCATCGAATAGAACAAGGGAGCTCCTCGCTGACGAGCCCGCATCGCGGATGCGGCCTACGCCGAACTGTATGCGCAATCGCGCCGCGACGGCAATGCCGGAGGACCGGCGGACGGGGCCCGCATCGCGTCGCACCGGCATCACGCATTTCATTGTTCCGGCATCCGTGCCGCAATCGATTTTTTCCAATCGATTACGCCGGACATTACAAATCAAACCGGCGTCGATTATTTATCAGATTTTTAATACCGGAAAGATCAGCTTCGTCGGGCGGCACGCCAGCGCTTGAACGCCGCATTCCATTGGTATTTCACGTATTTACCCTCATCAGATATTCCCGTATTCGTTCGATATCCGATGCAATTTACGCAGCCGATTTCGTAGAATTGTTTCGCCCGCTACTCCATCGACATGGAGATTCGAAGAATGAACAATATCCGCCTGTCTTCCATGTTGATACCGGCGCTGTGCGCGTCGCTGCTCGCGTCGAGCGTCGCGCTCGCCGCGGACAACGGGCCGCCGCCCTACGTCGAGGGCGCCCGTGCACCCAAGGGATTCGCCCGTCCGCCGTTCCATACGAAACCGCGCGCAAGCACGGCCACGGTGGCCGGCCTCACGCCGGCGCTCACCCGGCACGCGTACGGATTCGACACGATCGCCAACCAGGGCGACGGGATGGTCGTTGCGATCGTCGACGCATACGACGACCCGCGGATCGAGTCCGATCTCGGCGTGTTCAGCAACGCGTTCTCGTTGCCGGCCTGCACCACGGCGAACGGCTGCTTCACCAAGGTATATGCACGCGGCGCGCGGCCCAGGGCCGATTCGGGCTGGGCGCTCGAGATATCGCTCGACGTCGAATGGGTGCATGCGATCGCACCGAAGGCGAGAATCGTGCTCGTCGAGGCCGCGTCGGCCAGCTTCAACGACCTGATGGCCGCGGTCGACGTCGCGGTCAAGCGCGGCGCGTCGGTCGTGTCGATGAGCTTCGGCGGCAACGAGTTCAACAGCGAAACCGGCTTCGACAGCCACTTCAACGTATCGGGTGTCACGTTCGTCGCGTCGTCCGGCGACAGCGGCACCGGCACCGAGTACCCGGCGGCGTCGCCGTACGTGGTGGCGGTGGGCGGCACGACGTTGTCCACCGACGTATCCGGCGCCTACGTCGGCGAGGCCGCGTGGAGCGGCAGCGGCGGCGGCGTGAGTTCCGTCGAGGGCGAACCGGCCGGCCAGACCGCCTGGCCGGTGCCGGTCGCCGGCAAGCGCGGCGTGCCCGACGTCAGCTACGACGCGAACCCGTCCAGCGGTTTCGCGGTGTACGACTCGGTCACCTACCAGGGGCAGGCGGGCTGGTTCCAGGTCGGCGGCACCAGCGCAGGCGCGCCGCAATGGTCGGCACTCGTCGCGATCGCGAATTCGCTGCGCGCGGCGGCCGGCAAAAGCCCGTTGAGCGGTACCTACAACACGCTCTATACGGTCGGGAAAAACGCCTACGGCAGCGACTATCACGACGTCACGACCGGGTCCAACGGCAGCTGCGGCAGCATCTGCAACGCCGCGGGCGGCTACGACTACGTGACCGGCCTCGGTTCGCCGCAAGCACCGGCACTCGTGCAGGCGCTCGTCGGCCAGCCGTAACGGGTGAACGCAGGCCGTGCCGGGGTGCGGCGTTCAATCGCCGTGCCGTGCGACAAGCCCCGGCACTCGTGCAGGCGCTCGTCGGCCAACCGCAACGGGCGAACGCAGCCCGTACCGGGGTGCGGCGTTCAACCCCCGTGCCACGCGCGGTCGAGCGCGGCGAGCGTCGCGAGCGCGCCGCCCTTCAGCCCGATCACGTCCGCGCGGCGCGCATGGGCTTCGCGTGCGTTGATGCGGATCACGTCGGCGCCGAGCCGTTCGCTCAGCAGCCGCACGGTCGGAATCGCGGTGCCCGCGCCGATCTCGACGACGCTCACCCGTCCTGCCTGCGCGATCCAGTCGTGCAGCGCCCGCTCCTGCGCGTCGTAGCGTTCGCCGAGCCAGCCGTGGTCGCCGAACATCAGGATGTTCGGCCGCGCGAGGCCGCCGCACCGCGGGCAGCGCGGCAACTCGCCGACCAGCCGACACGCGGCTGCGTCGACGTCGGGCGTGAACGGCGCGGCGTCCCACGTGTCGTCCGAGCAGGGTCGCAGGCATTGCATCGAATGAATCGAACCGTGAATCTCGACGACACGCGCCGGATCGAAGCCGGCCTTCTGGAACTGGCCGTCGACATTGCTCGTCAGCACGAAGCCGCCGTTCGGCATCGCGTCCATCCAGCGCCGCAGGATCGCGAAGCCCGCGTGCGGCACCGTCCGACGGTAGAGTTCGAGACGGTGCCCGTAGAAGCCCCACGCAAGCTGCGGATGCGCGCGGAACGCCTGCGGCGACGCGATCTCGTGGAATTCGAAACGCTCGTGGCGCAGCGCCGGATACGCGCGCCAGAAGCCGTCCGTGCCGCGGAAATCGGGCAGCCCCGAATCGACGCCGATGCCGGCGCCGGCCGTCACGAGCAGCGCATCGGCCCGCGCGAGCGCCTCGACGGCGGACGCGACCAGATGCGCCGGCAGTGGCGCGGCAGCGGCATTGGAATCGGCGGAACCGATGGAGTCGGGCGAATCGGAAATCGGCATGATGGCGCAGCGGTAGCGTCGAACGGTGTACGAATGGCGTCGCGCGATCATACGCCCGTTCGAGTGCCGCGCCGCGGCCTCATCCCGTCGTTGCGCGCCCGCCCGCGGGTTCACGCAGCGCGACGTACTGCAGCAGCATGATCGTCTTCGCGTCGACGATCTCGCCGCGCTCGACGGCATCCAGCGCCGTGTGCAGCGGCATCTCGACGACCTCGAGATCCTCGCCCTCCTCCGCGATCCCGCCGCCGTCGCCCGTGCGCAGCGACGCATCGTATTCGCCGACGAAGAAATGCAGCTTCTCCGTCACCGAGCCCGGGCTCATGAACGCCTCGAACACCTTGCGCACGCCGCGCACGCGATAGCCGGTTTCCTCTTCGGCCTCGGCACGGATGCGTGCGTCGGGCGTCGCGTCGTCGAGCAGGCCCGCGGCGGCTTCGAGCAGCATCCCGTCGTGTCCGTTGACGAACGCCGGCATCCGGAACTGCCGCGTGAGCAGCACGTCGCCCGTCGCCGCGTTGCGCAGCAGGATGGTCGCGCCGTTGCCGCGATCGTAGGTTTCGCGGCTGAGGCGCTGCCACGTGCCGTCGCGGCGCAGGAAATCGAACGTGACCTTCTTCAGCACATACCAGTCATCGGACAGCACCGTCGTATCGACGATGCGGACGCGGTCCCGCGTTGCGGCCATGGCGGCCTCCCATTCGACAAGTGATGGCACTCATGGTAACGTGCATATTCGTGCAATTTCAAGAAATTTCGTGCAAACACGATGCTGACGACCCAACGCAAGAAAGCGATCCTCGACGCGCTCGCCCGCGACGGCCAGGTGCTGGCTGTCGAACTGAGCGCGCAATTCGGCGTGTCCGAGGACACCGTGCGCCGCGACCTGCGCGAGCTGGCGGCCGAAGGCCTGCTGCAACGCGTGCACGGCGGCGCGCTGCCGGCGTCGCCGGCCGTCGCGCCGTTCGCGCAGCGCGAGACGCTCGACACGGCGGAAAAGCGGCGTATCGCACGCCGCGCCGCGCAGATGATCGCGCCCGGACAGGTCGTGATCGTCGACGGCGGCACGACCTCGGCCTTGCTCGTCAGCCAGTTGCCGCCCGACCTGCGCGCGACGATCGTCACGCACAGCCCGAGCGTCGCCGTCGCGCTGGCCGCGCATCCGTCGATCGACGTGATCCTGATCGGCGGACGGTTGTACAAGCATTCGATCGTCGCGGTGGGCGCCGCGGCGATGGAAGGCATCGCGCGCATCCACGCCGACCTGTATTTCATGGGCGTCACGGGCGTTCATCCGGTCGCGGGGCTCAGCACCGGCGACTTCGAGGAAGCGGCGATCAAGCGCGCGCTGGCCGCGCGAGCCGGCGAGACGATCGTGCTGGCGTCGCAATCCAAGTTGCGTGCGGCGTCGCAGTTCGTGATCGGCGAGCTCGCGCTCGCACAGGCCATCGTGGTCGAACGGGAAACCGATGCGGCGCTGACCGAGCCGATCGAGGCCGCGGGCGTGACGGTCGTGCGGGCCTAGCCGCGCGCCGGTTTCGGCGGGCGCGCCGACGTCGTTGCGCAAGCATCCTCGCCGGCCCGATGTCAGCGTGCTGACAGGCACCGCTTGCTACCATGGGCGACTGCCCACCCGCCGCGCCTTGTCCGTCCGATGTCTTCGCCCGCCACCCCGATCGCACCCGCGCCGCCCGACGGCGCTGCCCCGCCCCCCGGCGTCCTCGCGCTGTTCATCGCGTTCGCGCAAATCGGCCTCACCAGCTTCGGCGGCGGGCTGAGCGGGCGCATGATGCGCGACTTCGTGCACGAGCGGCGCTGGCTCGACGAAGAGGCGTTCCTCAACGGCCTCGCGCTGTCGCAGGCGCTGCCGGGCGTCAACGTGAAGAACCTCTCAATCTGGATCGGCTACCGGCTGGCCGGATGGCGCGGCGCGGTGGCCGGCTTCACCGGCATCATCGCACCGCCGGCCGTGCTGATCGTGCTGTTCGGCGTCGCGTTCTCGACGCTCACGCGTTTTCCGCTCACGCATGTCGCACTCGCGGGCGCGGCCGCCGCGGCGATCGGGCTGTCGATCTCGATGGCGATCACCGCGGTGCGCCGGCTGCCGCGCCGCGCGCTGCCGTTCGCGGTGACGACGCTCACGTTCGTGTCGGTGGCGGTGCTGCACTGGCCGCTCGTCTGGACCGTGCTGATCGGCGGCACGCTGAGCGTCGCGCTCGAATACCGCCGTGCGGGCGCCGCCACCGGCGGGAGCGCCGAACGATGACTGCCCCGTCACGCTACGCCGCCCTGTTCGGCGTATTCGCGCCGCTGTCGATCGCGACGATCGGCGGCGGACAGGCGATCATCGCCGACATCCAGCGGCAGGTCGTCGACGTGCATCACTGGATGACGGCCACGCAGTTCGTGAACGACTTCGCGATCGCGCGGATGGCACCCGGCCCCGGCTCGCTGCTCGCGACGCTGATCGGCTGGCAGGTGGCGGGCTTCTGGGGCGCGGTGATCGCGACGCTCGCGCTGTTCGGGCCGACCGCGTTCCTGATCTACGGCGTCGCGCATCTGTGGCGGCGGCACCAGGGCGCACGCTGGCAGATCGCACTCGAAGCCGGCCTGCGCCCGGTCGCGGCCGGCATGATCCTCGCGTCGGTCTGGGTGCTGCTGCGCGCGCTCGACGGCGGCTGGGCCGCGCGGGCGATCGCGGTCGGGTCGACCGTGTGCGTGATGGGCACGCGCATTCATGCGTTGCTGCTGATCGTCGTCGGCGCGTTGCTGCTGGTCGGCGTGCACGCGATCGGCTGACGGCGGCATCCGCGCCAAGCCGGCCCGCCAAAGCATGCACGGCCCGCTTCGCGATCGACGCGCGCTGACACCGGCGGCGCCGGTCAGCGGCCCGCGACCGAGCGAAACGCGCGACAGGCATCGGCATGCAGCTCGAAACCGATGCCCGGCGCCTGCGGCACGGGCGTGTAGCCGGCGTCGACCGTTGCGCCGTCCGCCAGCCCGCTGAACGGATGGAACGCGAACGGGCTGACTTCCGCGCCGCCAAGCCCGAGCGCCGACACGACGTGCAGCGAGAACAGATGACCGCCATGCGGCCAGAACGCATCGCGCCGCCAGCCGTTCGACACGAAATGGTCGACGATCTGCAGGTAGCCCGGCAGGCCATAGCAATGCACCGGATCGAACACGAGGACGTCGCGGTCCGGGCGCAGGCCGCCGTAGCGCTCGAGCAGCTTCGCTTCCGCGAGCGAGAACAACGCCTCGCCGGCCGCGACCGGCGGCGTGTATTGCGCAGTCAGGTCCGCGTGAAGCGGCAGGTCGAGCGGGTCGCACAGATCCTCGAACCACCAGAGTTCGAACGGGGCCAGCCGCGCGGCGGCAGCGGGGCCGCTCGTCGCGTCGTACGCGTTCATCGCGTCGACCGCGAGATGCGAGCTGTCGGCAAGGCAGGCCGCGGCGGTTTCGACGCGGCGTGTGTCCTGGTCGATATCCGGGCCGCCGATCTTGATCTTCGCGTGCGTGTAGCCGAGATCGGCGATGCGGCGCATCTCGTCCGACAGGTGCGGGAGATCGTCGTGCGGATAGCGGTAGCCGCCGCCCGCGTAGACGCGCACGCGGGGCGCCGCGTGGCGCGCGAGCCGGTCGGCGACGAAGCGATGGAGCGGCAGGCCCGCGATCTTCGCGGCGGCATCCCAGATCGCCATGTCGAGCACGCCGACCGCGACACAGCGTTCGCCGTGCCCGCCGGGCTTCTCGCCCGCCATCATCGCGCGCCATGCGCGAAACGGATCGAGGTTCGTGCCGGCGTCGTCGGCGATGGCGTGCGCGGCGGCCAGCAGACGCGGCGCGAACCGTTCGCGAATCAGCCCGCCCTGCGCATGGCGGCCGACCGACGCGTAGCCATAGCCCGTGACCGGCCGGCCATCGCGCACGACATCGGTGACGATCGCGACGACGCTCGTCGTCAGGCCGCCCGACGGAATCGCCGGATCGGCATAGCGGGAAACCGGGATCGCCTGCTCGCGGATGTCGGTGATGCGCATGGTCGGGGTTCCGGGAAAACGTTCGGCGTTCGCGGGCCATGCACGCGCGGCAGCCGGCGTGACGGGCGGATCGCTGCATCATAGGCGCTTGCGCGATGCCCTGCATGCTCGCGATCGTCGCGATGCCGTGAAGTCATGCGACTTGAGCGACAGCGTCCGAATCGTGCCGTACTGCATCGGTGCGCGCATGCGTGCTCCGTCATGCGCGAGGCGCGTGACACGTGCACTTGCGCGTCGGCCATGCGCGGCCTCGGCAACGTGCGCCGAGATCCAATGGCGCCCCCGCGATTTACGCTTGTACCGCGGCACCGCCGCGCCGATCGGCATCGCATGCGAAACATGTCGCTGCCGGTGAACAGGCGGGTGAACAGCGCGTCACCCGGCGCGATCCGCGCGATAGTGGAACCGGCCGGGCGTGCGACCACGCTCGGGAGCTGTTTCCGACCCGGAACGCGTTTTATTTTGTTGGGCCGGGGTTCGCTGCTGGCGATCCCCGGCTGAATCCGCTGTTCGTCGGTATCGGCTGAAGGTGCGGCTCAACGCGTCGGTGCGACCGGCGCGTTGGCGCAGCCCGAACCGATCCACACGCTCAGGCGAAGACGAAGTACTTGCGCACCGTCTCCACCACTTCCCACGTTCCTTTCATGCCGGGTTCGATCACGAACACGTCGCCGGCCCTCAGGTGCACAGGCTCCTCGCCTTCCGGCGTGATGATGCAGTAGCCGTCGAGGAAGTGGCAGTACTCCCATTTCTCGTAGTTCACCTCGAACTTGCCCGGCGTGCAGATCCAGGTGCCCATGATCTTGCTGCCGTCCTTGGAGACGTAGGCGTTGAGGTTCACGGTGTGCGGATCGCCGCCGATGCGCTTCCACTTGGTCGCGTCGACGACCGGGGTCGGGCAGGTTTTGCGCAGAACGGTGATGAAATCGGACATGTCAGCTCCAGACTAACGATCGGGTAAGAGGTCTGTCACGTTAGTTCGAAAGCTGCACCGCAGCTTGTATGCGTCCGACACCGACTCGTCCATTTTCGACACGGGCCCGCATGCAGGCGCGCCGCCAGCGCATTTTCCGGACGGCCTTGCGTTGACGGACCGCTGCAGACCGATCCTTGACGCTCGTTACCGGCGATCGATCGCACCGCCACCGGGCCACGCCGGTTTCAAGGCCGGCGGCCAAAACGCCTCAAAACGCCTCGCTTGCAACATCCGCGCCAAACCCTGTAGAATTACCCGTTCTGCGGGCGTCGTATAATGGCCATTACCTCAGCTTCCCAAGCCCCAGCGCGTTAATTAGAACCACTATTCATGCGCGTTTTCACGTCACGCTTTCTCGCTGCTCCACGCAAAACCACTGTTCATGTGGGATTCACTGCGATGCCAGTTTTCACGCCAGCACCGACATCAAGAAGCTGACGATATAGGTTCAGTATTGAATCGAATCCGACGTCCGACCACGATCAATCGTAACGCGACACTCAACTCCAAACACGCCCTAGACGTTTGGATCGCCGATCCTGCCTGCAACGCAGGCATCGCGGACCGGCCGCCGGCCCGAGGTAGCTTTTGTAAGCCGCGGAGGATTCGGTATCTCACAGTCTTCCGCTGAGGCATAATTCTTACCTGTACCGCTTCGCCCCCGTGGATGTCAAAAAAGGATCTGCTATGACTGCCAGAATTTCGCTATTCAATCATAAGGGCGGGGTCAGCAAGACGACGACTACGTTCAATCTCGGGTGGAAACTAGGGCAGATGGGGCACCGAGTACTGCTTGTCGATGCTGATCCACAATGCAATCTGAGTGGACTAATTCTAGGAGCCCCCGACGATGAGCAGCTAGTGACGTTCTATCGTGGTGACTCATCTCAACGCAATATCCGCGCAGGGCTGGCCCCTGCTTTCGAGTCTCAGCCACGGCCGATTCAAGCCGTCGAGTGTGTCGATGTCCCAGGACAAGCAAACATGTTTTTGCTTCCCGGGCATATTCGACTGTCTGAGTACGAAGTAACGCTTGGGATCGCTCAGGAATTGTCGGGCTCCATACAAACCCTGCAAAATCTCCCCGGAGCTCTCAGTCACCTGATTGATGCTACTGCGGAACGCTACAACGCTGATTTCGTTCTCATTGATATGAACCCCGGCCTCGGCTCAATCAATCAGAATCTGTTAATGACGAGTGATTTTTTTATCGTGCCAACAACCCCGGATTATTTCTCCGTAATGGCACTTGAATCTCTAACGTCAATTCTTCCCCGTTGGCGCGCTTGGTCGATCCGTGCTCAACAGAATAATGTTCTGCAATCGGCGGCATACCCGTATCCAACTAGAACGCCCAAGTTCCTTGGCACAGTCGTTCAAAAATATCGACCACGCGGCGGGGCGCCGACAGCGGGATTCCAGCGCTGGATAGACGATATTAACAGAATGGTTTCAGGCCCTTTTCAGACAGAACTCTCCAACGCTGGAATGATGCTGCCGTTACCGAGATATCAAGAAGCATATGGTACAGACACTAGCCTATGCCTTTGCCAGATCGCGGACTTCAATACACTAATAGCAAAGTCACAAGACAAACGCACACCGGTTTTCGCTCTCACCGATGAACAGTTCGAAACGGAAGGTGTAGTCCTAGAGAGTTACAAACGTCAGGCGCGTGATTTCGATGAAGTCTTCACTCAACTCGCAAACCGGATATGTCAGTTGACTAGAGATGAATGATGCACTGAGTAATTTTAAAGCGAACCTCAATCGTGCACGAGACCTCCTAGCATTGGCGGACCGTATCTCACTGTTGACCACGAGTGCCGTGGATGTGAGCGATTGCCTTCGTGCGGCGTTAGTCCAAGGAGTAAGCGCCCTAGACCACTTCGTCCACGAAGTCGTTCGAATTGGCATGCTTGAAGTTCAGCGAGGGGTTCGGCTACCTACTCCGGCACATCTCTCATTCAAGGTACCGATATCAGCAACAAGACGTGCCGTAGCGGACGCCACAGATGTCGGGTGGCTAAATGAGGCGATCCGCGAAACACACGGATGGCTGTCTTTTCAACATCCCGATAAAATCGCCGATGCTATCCGGTTAATGTCATCCGTCGCATTCTGGGATGCACTTAGCGCCCATCTCGGCGTACCAAAGCGCGAGCTTAAGGCGGAATTGATTTTAATTGTTGACCGCCGCAACAAAATTGCTCACGAAGCCGATGTAGACCCTACGAATCCACCAACGCGATGGCCTATCGACACCGCCATGGTGCGTGAGGCGCTAGATTATCTCGACCGCCTGGGTTCCGCTATGATCGTCATCATCTAGACGAAGCGCACGGATAACTCGTCTTAGCAGACTCGCCCACTAGGCACCGGATTACATCACTCAATCCGTCAGGACCAGCTTATGGCGGGAATTACACCCGCCGGAATGCGTTCATGCCGAGCGTACAGACAAAAAGAGGCTTCCGGGGAAGCCTCTCATCGAAAGATGCATCCAACTGCAGGTCACTTCTTGCTCATCGGTTCGTGCTTGTCCTTGATCAGTTGATAGTAGGTACTCGCGCCGGCCTTCGTCAGCTTCACCTCCGCGATGAATTTCTCTATGACGTCCTTCCGGGTCACATCCTTGACGGCCCGCATCCGCTTGTAAATTTCCGTCGCCAACTCCATCTTCGTCGGCGTAGCCGGTACCGCCGTCGCTGCGGGATCATTTCCCGTCGAGCTGGCCGTCGGGGTCGCCTGCTTCTGGTCCACGGCAACCGGCTTGCTCGCTTTCTCGTCCTTGCTCGTTACGCCCTGCTTTTGATCGACCATGATCGCACTCCATTCGTTGAAAGTGCGGCCAGCGTCCAGCGGATCGCCCTTCAGGGCAACGGCGAGCGAGCAATCACGACCGACACGACGGCAACCATCGCGAAATCCGACGAGGAACAGTGACAGTTTTCACGTCACCCTCGTCTGCATCTCTCCTATCCCCTTGATCTACCGGGGATTTCCGGGGCAGATCATCAGCTTTCCTAGATTCTGCCGTAGGGCCAACTCGTGGTTCGATCCGACAAGTCCGCTCTTTTTCAATCTTCAAAAAAACAATCTCAACAGTTGTCGCTTGTCGCCAAAAACGGACCAGCGAAAAGTCGAACACGAACATATTGTGTTGTTGTTTTGGCACATCGGATTTTTGTCCCCGCTGAACCGCGATTTGACACCCGACCTCGATTCATGGAAAGATTCATCCCGTTGAGGAAGCAAACTCAATCAAGGAAGCAAGCTCAGATTTCGCGAAAGCGGAGATTGGGGCGAAGTACAACTACCTGAAAGAAATCGAGCCGGGTAGTTGGGTCGTAGTCGCAACAACTACGATCGTCGATTTCGATCGATTGCTTGGCCTGTATAACCTTGGACTAGGCTTTTATAAGAATTCGTTCTATCGAGTCCTTATAAAAGTTTGGTTCAAGCGCGTTATACAGGCCAGAACCAGACTTTGATCGTCCTGTATAGCAAATTTCAATTTTTGCCCTTACAGGAGATCATAATGTATCAGACCACCTCTACCACGACCACCCACGATCAGGGCGGCTATCTCTATCCGGCGACTCGCCCGGAATCTCCCGAATATATCTTCGCTATGGATGCCGTTCATCTTGAACGCGCATCGCATCCCAAGCGCAAGAAAGGCAAACTGCCGGAAATTCCCTCCGGCTATAGCGCCTCTTTCACGCTTCATCCCAATGCCTACATTCACACCGCAAGGCCGGATGGAACACCGCTGGGTCGTCATCGCATCAACACACTGCCTGCCGGAGTTTTGACGCTGTGCCCCATTATTCACAAGCGCGCTCGTCATCGCGTAGGTTATACGGTTGGTCGTGAAGGCGGCCATGCAGAGGGCGTTCTTTGCCCGATGTGCAAACACATCTACTACTTCATGTCACTGGCCCCGGCCAATAACCCGAGGTTCTCAAACATCGGCGAATATTACGAGGACATTCGCAAACAATTGGGCCTGTGATATAGCCGCCACAAGCTAACTAACGTTCTGCACTAACTCGGGAGATAGTCTTCGTCCGCCAGCTTCTCCCGGGCATTCAATATGGATTCCTAAATTATGACGCTCAATTCCATCCAAAAACATCCTGACTATTCGCCGGAAATGACTAGCCAGATATCGGTCGAGAATGATGCACGTGAACCGTCCGTTTCGCTCAAGCAGTCTCCGTCGGACGCAATGAAGCTCGCCGTCAATCGCCAGGTCAAAAACAAGGCCCGCCCCGGCACGGATGATTTCAAACTTCTCGCGACAGAATTCGAGAACGTCACTTTCACGCTGAATGAAATCGCGGTCGCAATCGCGGCTGGCTTTAGCTGGTGCGCACAGCACGTTGACCGTCGTAAGGCCGTGAACTTCGTCTGCACCGACGTTCTCGGCGTCGATCTCGATGAGGGTTGGACCTTCGATTCGCTGCTGGCACATGATCTTGTGGCGAACCATGGGCTTCTGATCTACGAAACCTACAGTTCCACACCCGAACGTCCGCGTCTGCGGGCTATGTTCCGCAGCCCGTACACGATCATCGACGCTGACGAAATGCGGAAGATCCTCCGTGGGCTTGTGCGTATGTTCGGTTCGGATGAATCCTGCGTCGATCCTTGCCGCATGTTCTACGGCAACGAAGGATGCGAACCGTACATCATCGACAAGACCCTGACCGCCGAACAGATCGAATACCTCAAGGAACTCGGCGCGACGCAAGGGGATGATGACCGGCAAGACGGCGGCAATCGGAACGCGAACAACTTCGTCCGCTCGTCCCTGCATGTCGCCGAAGATCAATTGTTGCGCGCCCGTGACGGGAAACACGTTCCCCTCTCTGTCCTCGCGAGCGGAACCCCGGTGCATTGCCCACACCACGCCGACCGGAACCCGAGCGCTTTCGTAACGATGTCGTCTCAGGGCATCCGGGGCGTCCATTGCAGCAAGTGCCAGCAAACGTTCTGGCCGGAGACCATGCGCCGCAGCGATCTCAAGCAGCACGACTTCGAGCAATTCGACCGGGCGCTTTTCGCGGGCGAATTGTCGGACGCCTCGCATAACGTCGTCGTCAAGGAACTGGACGCCCAGTATCTTTCGCCTGAACTGATTGCCTTCCATCCTGGCGTACATCTCATCAAAAGTCCGAAAGGCAGCGGGAAAACCCACCTCCTGCGCCCGTTCGTCCAGCACTGCATTGACGTCGGCGAATCCGTCCTGCTCGTCTCGCACCGGATCGCTCTCGCGTCAGCCAGCGCAAATCGCCTCGGGATGTTTTGCTATCTCGACAAGTACGACCGGGAAATCGGAAACGACCGGTACATGGCCTATGCCGTCTGCCTCGATAGCCTGCGCAAAAAATTGAGGCCGGGCGTTCACTCCTTCGATCACGTCATCATCGATGAGTCGGAACAGCTCTTCTCGCACTTCCTGTCCTCAACGCTGGACGGCAAACGCGCAACGGTGTTTCACACACTGAGCTTCTACGTGCGCGAGGCGAAAACCGTCGTCGTCTGCGATGCCGATCTCGGCCGGCTGACGTTCGAGGCAATCAAGTGCTGCCGCGACGGCATGGGCATCAGGGGCCATCTCCGCGAAGACGAATCCGAACTTCAAGACTGAACAAATCTCACCACACAACCGGGTGCGAATCCGCGCCCGGAAAATTTACCAAAATTCTCAATTTATTATGGATAACTACTTTTTCTACGTGAACAATTACACGCCAACCGGTCGCGCCATCGATCTCTATCAGTCCAAGAATCATTTGCTCAAAGACATGATGGGCACGATGCGCAAAGGCGGCAAGCACTATGTCGCCTGCAACTCGAAATCCGAGGCTGAGAACATCGCCGAGATGAGTCGGGTTGAAACCGGTCTGCGCGTCATGTGCATCACGTCTGCAAACTCCCAAGATCCCGAAATCAAGGACTTCATCAACAACATCATCGACCGCATTCGCGACTACGATGTACTGGTCGCATCCCCTTCCCTCGGCACGGGCATCGACATTACCTTCCCTGATCAGGAGCGGTGGATCGATTATGTCTGGGGCATCTTCTCGGACAAGATCAACACGCACTTCGACATGGATCAGCAGCTCTGCCGCGTGCGGCATCCCAAGCACGTCAAGGCGTGGGTCGCCGAATCCAGCCTGCAATATGAAACCGAGCCATCGGCCATCAAGCGGGTAGTCGTGGATCTCGATGAGCTCCCGGAAGCAATTCGGGCATACGGTCCCCACGGGATGCCGGTTATCGATGACGATGATCCCTTGCTGCATGTCTATGCCCACGCGGTGTCGATGCAAAACGCGTCGAAGAACGATTTGCGTGGAAACTTCATCAAGCTCAAGGAACGCAACGGGTGGGAGGTCAAACACGTCGCTCCGCCGAAACCCGGTTGCGGCTCGTCTGACGGGGCGGGCCCGAATATCGGGATGCAGGCGACGGAAGCGCGGAAACGGCTCGAAGAAATGCACGCAGCCGATGTGTGTGGCGCTGAACCGCTCACCGAGGAAGAGTATAAGGCCATGAACGACGCCATGATGCTGACATCCGACGAACAGCTTCGCCGCGACCGTTACGCAATCGAGAAATTCTATGGGCAGGAGATCACGCCGGAACTGGTGCTGATGGACAACCACGGACGCTACCGCACCCAGATCACCGCCATGTGCGAATTGCTGGAATCCGAGACGGTCGCGCTCGTCCGGACCTACGCGAATGCGAAGACCCACGCGCTCGATAAGGATATGGCAGCTCGGCGGCAAGCAACCCTGAAAGAGGTGCTGATGGCGTCCTGCATCTACGACGGAAAGCGGTCGTTCGACACATCTCACCGGATGCATAAGGACAACATGCGGGGCTTCGTTGATTGCTGCCTGAACTACAGGGCGCAAATCGCCCACTTGTTCGACATGGCGCTGCGCAGGGACATCGAAGAAAAGCCGTTGGCCCAGTTCAAGGAATTCCTCAACCTGATCGGCCTCGACACCATGACGGACGGAAAGAGCGATGCAGGCGGCAAGCGCACACACTTCTACCGGCTCGACTCGGACCTGCTTGAGCGTACGATGGGCTTCGCGAAATATCGGCTCAAGACGCGGACACGCCCCTCCGTTTATTCATACATCGGGACACCCTACCTGCTGAACCCGGACGGCGAGAAAGTGTATCTGACCGAGCCCACCTTCGAGGAATAAAGGTACGGGACCGATGATGGACAGCGCGGGACGCGAATCGACTGCCCGCGCAGTACCGAACTGACCTCGAGCCGACAAGTGCGCATCTTTTCAACTTCAAAAAGAAATATACGGTCACTTGTCGGCTTTGTTATTTCCTCATATCTGCCCATCGAGATCCATGCGATCGCGGTTTACTATGCATTCACATTTTTCTTGATCGTCCATTAAACGACCGTTATTATTTTTTTTGATCGGCGACGGGACTGTCGCCTGCAACAATCAATCTCTCACAAATCTCGATGACTACCAACTTCGATATCCGCGGAAAGCGGATTCCACTTAACCGCAAACTTTTTGCCTGCATCGATAAGGAACTTTACGCGCCTATCGATATGCCGGGCTCAGTCTACTTCGCCGACGACGCGCTTTTCAAAGACGAACATGGAAATGAGCACGATATGGCGTTCTTTTATAGCGAACATATCCCGCTCGCGTGCCCGAATCATGGTGGCGAAAATATTTTCTGCCGCCCATATATCGAATATTCCAGTTCGCTTGGATTCTATTGCAAGGAATGCGACATTAGTTATTGGTCGCTATCCGAACAGGAAATTCCATGCAGGGAATGTGGAGTTCCAGTCAGCCATGGCTCGCTTGGTCTGTACGGAATTTGTTGCCAATGCGATTATTCCAGCGAATCAACTGGCATTGACCTGAGCAAAGCAGATCTCATTCTTTAAGTTACCGATTCATTGTGGATGCCGGTCGCAAATATTGCTACTGGCATGGGCGAAAGCTGTTGTCACACCTCTCATCAGCCCGGATGGTGTTGCTCATTGATTACGTTTTTCAAGGAGCAACGCCATGACACTCATCCGTCGAAACAACAGCAAGAACTGGTATTACCAGTTCCAGATTCAGGGCAAGAAATTCTTCGGTTCCACCGGGACGCCGAACAAGACGAAGGCCGCTCAGGTCGAACGTGAGATGCGCAATCGCGCCCACGCCGAGCAGTACCTCGGGGATGCGCAGCCCATCACGCTCAAAGATGCGCTGGAACAATATGTCGAGGCACGAAGCGAAACGTCCTATCACCGGAACATGTGCTCAATCGTTCGGAAGACGCTTGGCTATAAGCTTCATCCGCGAACGAAGGCCAAGCTCCCCTGCTATGGCATGTCGCCCGATACGCTGCTTCATGAACTGACGACGCGGGATTTCGATCTTCTCGTCGCGAAGCGCAAGGCCGAAGGCGACAAGCCTGCGACGATCAAGCATGAGATCGGATTGCTGCGTGCAACCATCAACGAGATGGCGAAGCTCGGATTCAAAGTCAGTCGTGAGATCGTTTTTCCAGAGCTTAGGACTTCGTATAGGCTTCGATATCTGGATTCTAACGACGAGTCGGCGTTATTGCGCGAACTCGACCCGGAACGGCTTAGAGCGCGTATAAACGCGTCTAAACCCCTAACACCCGAGATGACGCGAAATATGCAGGACAACTACGACATCACGGTCTTCCTGCTCGATACGGGGTGTCGCTACTCCGAGGTCGCAAATATTCCGTGGTCGGCAATCAACCTCGATGCCTGCACGATCAGTCTCTATCGGAGCAAGGTGCGGAACGAGGACGTGCTGCACATGACATCCCGGCTCGAAGCTATTCTTCGTCGTCGGTGGGAAGAACGCCGGACTGGGCAGCGATACGTTTTCGAAGACCGCACTGGCAATGAACGCGGCTACAGCACGAAGTCGATCAAGAAGGCAATCGAGCGCGCTGGGCTCAACGATCCGGCTCTGGTCAAGGAACGCGGCGGCCGCGTTACGCTACACACGCTCCGGCACACGTTCGCGAGCAAGCTGGTCAAAGCGGGCGTCAGTCTCTATGAGGTGTCGGTGCTGCTCGGCCACAGCGATCCGAAGATGACGCAGCGTTACGCGCACCTCAGCCCGAACGACGCGAGCCGGAAGGCCGTAAAAGTCATCGACTCGCTACTGCTCAATCCCGCGTGAATCGTGGGGTGTGCCGCCCTCAGCGCACCCCGAATTTAGGGCACTTTCCATGTCTTATTAAAGGCGTACAAAACCGAGATTCCCGAGGCCGGGGATCCCGGAAGCGGGCACCCGATTATTTGTGCCCGTTCCACTCGGGATCGGGATCATCTTCCCATGCTGGTGCCCATTTCCGGTTTGCCCATCGGGGATGCGTCAAATTGAACGGTTTGCCGAGCCCTTGGCGCGGAAGTTGCTGGTTGTAGATGAAACCCGAGACGCCCGCGCCTGACAACCGCTCCTGCACCTCATGGAATTGCGCCGTGCAGTAGCGTGGGCCATGCTCGAAGAACTCCGGACCTTCGAGCGGCGAGTCCGGCGTCCATATGTGCCAGACGTATTTGTACCAGCGCGGATTCGGATGTAGGTAGGTTCCGAAGAACGCAAACCCGGTCCCGCTCCATCGTTGAAAGTCTTCCCTCGTCGGTCGAAGCATTATCAGTCGCCGTCCCGCTGGATGCCGCAAATATTGCCAGACATCAACTCGCGGAGGCGCCGGGCATAACGTAGCTCGTCAGCCGCATCGGCATACCAGAACTCGTAGTGACGAAGCTCACTGTTTTCAATCTGGGCGCGCACGAGGACTTCGATGCAGTACTTGCCGTCGTCGCGCTTGCACATGCGTCCCAGCAATGCAGCTTCACCGTCCCTCGACTTCGCGACGAGATAGCCGCATTCGTCGGCAACAAGCACCCATTGCCGGTCGAGCGAGTCGACCGATATGATGCCGATCCGCTCCGTCGTCGCAGGCCACGGCTTCTCTTCGAACAATCTCTCGAATTCCATGTTCGAAACCTCAGCACGCGATTACGCGACCCGCGCTAGTATCCGCCGTTGTGCCTGACACTGGACGTTCTGCGCGTCGCCCTGCAATTCTTCCAGCGCTTTCATCAAGACGTCCTGGTATAGGGCCAGCAATGCTTCCAATTGATCGGCAAGCCCGGCCTCCGCAGCCAGATTATTCACGAGCCGCTGATACCCGTCGAAGCCGAACATCCTGTCCCGGATAGGCCGGAGCACGCACCGCCGATTATCGTTTTGCTCATCGGTCATGTCGATGTAGCCGAAGTGCTTGAGGTCGAATGCCGCCCCGATCACTTGCCCCTGACTACCACCGAGAATGCAACTCAACTCGTGCAGGGTCATGCCGGGAAATGCATTAATCAGGCCGAGTGCTCGCGCGGCCATCGGCGTTACTTGCAACGCGTTTGCGAGTGCCGAAGCACGACAACCGTCATAGGCTGCCATGAAGGCGTGAAACCGGGACAGCGAATCGTTTGTGGTCATAGTTCGTTGATTTTTCTGGAACCGACAAGGCCGCGCCCCACTTGCGGCCACCTGCCTGACGGTGCTCATGAACATCCCCGACGGCTCTGGCATCCCCCGCACGATACGGCAAAGCCCTTACAAATTCAACCATATTGGAATATTTTATTCCAATATGGTTGTTCATCGCAATCGGAATGAAGACGACCATATCGGTCTATGACGACTCGCCCTATCCCACCGTCCGAAGACGCTCAAGACGCGCTGCTTGCCGCGCGCGTTGGGACCGCCATTGCCGAACAACGACGCGCACGCGGCCTCACCCAAGCTAAGCTCGCAGAGATGATCGATCTGGAACAAGAGGCGATTAGTCGATGGGAGCGCGGCACGAGGATGCCGACCTTGCATCGGCTCCAGCAGCTTAGTGACGCGTTAGACTGCTCCGTAGATCAGCTATTGCAGCGTGGATCGAAGCGGCCAGACGACCAACTGGCTATGATTGCGGACGCGCTCCATGGATTAGATAGCGACGAACGAGAACTCGTCGTGAATTTCGTTCAGCAGTTCGCCGACATGCTGAAGGCCAAACATGCGACCAAGAGCAAACGGCGCAAATAAGACAGCCCGCCCAAATATCAGAACGAGCGGGACCCCTTTATCCCCTGAGATCTATTTGCTCCATGCCTACAAACAACTACGGGGACGCCCAGCCAAATGCATTCGCCATGAACCTCATCCGCGCACTACAAGCGGAGGGCTTTGAGGTCACTGCCACAACGCAGGGCCCTAATGACAAGCGAAAAACTCTGCGTATCACGTGGCGCGGCGTCTACATCGGATTGATGGAGGCGAAACTTTGGGGGCGAAAACTGCCATATGCCTGTTTGTACAGGTTCGCGGAGAATAGTGCCAAGGCTCCCGAAGGCTTCGATAAGAAAGCGTTCGCTGAACGCCATGGTTGCGACCCGGATCTGCTGCACGTCAATAGTGACAACAGCGGTTCGTATCTTTGGGTCAAAGACGAGGCGACGAGTCTGCTCCTGATGCGAGACTGGGCGAGGAGGATCGACGAAAAAATCCAGAGCGACTCGCGCGCCAACTTGGGGGAGCCAACCGAGTTGCTCCAAAATCGGCTCGAATCGGATTGGTCCGAGTCAGAGTTAAAAGTCTCCGTCGCTGCATACCTCGACATGGCACGTCGTTTCCGGGATGGGCAACCGGTCGTAAAAAAGCAGATCTACAGAGAGCTTTCCAACCAGATTGGGCGGTCCGAACAATCGTGTGAATTCAGGATGAGGAACATTTCCCATGTCTTAGCTCTCATGGGACGAGACTGGATACCCGGCCTCCCACCAGCAAAGAATGTCGGAGTGAGGGTCGCTGGGCAGATAGAAGCTCTCATTTGCGAATTGGAAGGCCGGCACGAATCGCCTCGTGCTGCCGAAGCCGTGGTCGTAGCCAAGCTTCGCAATACGCTGAGGCAACGCCCCGATGGAAGCAAAACTCCTGAGAAGAGCACGTCAACAACTAGCAGCTTCGTTCGGAATCTCCAGGTCAAAGCTTGGGTACTTGAACGTGCGAACGGGACATGCGAGGCTTGCGACCAACCCGCTCCGTTTCTCGGAGCAGACGATTTTCCGTTTCTGGAAGTTCATCATCTCCGCAAGCTCGCGGATGACGGATCGGACACTGTTACGAATGCCGTGGCCGTTTGCCCGAACTGCCATCGGCGACTGCACTTCTCCAAGGATGCACTTGCATACCGAGAAACGCTCTATGGAAAGGTGGCTGAGCTGGTGCGCGAGTAGAAATCTCAGGAATTGGCTGGGCGACCGCTGTACGTCGCCCATGCCGATTCGATGAGCCTCGTATCCACTTCACTCGCCTCGAACCCCGGAACGTCTTCGAGAAGTATCAGCAGACTTTCGGTGAAATCTGCTCGCGAGAGGCCGGAGCCGAAATCTTCGCGCACTGCCGTAGACAGCTCGCGAATCTGTTCGATGGTCAGCGGTGGAAATTCGTCGGAGTGTCGGATGGTGTTCATGACGCCACCATCCCTCTAATACGCGAGCCGAACAACGCAGCATACCGGTCACCACAGCACGTTCGCTATACTTGCTTGACGGCAGGGATCTCTTTCCCGCGCATCAATCGACGCTAAGAGCAGCATTCATAACGACCCGCATTTCCACGGCCTCGCGGACACGAGCCAGCAAAGGGTGCAATGCATTGATTGCTTGAAGATGTATGAACTTCTGCTGCACTACAGCCCCGCGTGCGGGCCAAATTTCAACAAACCCAGGCTTTATCGATACAACTCGATCATCTTTCTCGATTGCCGAAAAATTACAGTTTGCATCTCGAATTTTCCCCGTCCATGGGCCATCCCCATTGAAGAATGCAGTATAAGGCGTCCACCTACAGAGAATCGGGCGTACACCGTGAATCAAACATTGATTCGCGCTCGGATCATGGAAGTAGCAGTCCTTCCCTCGTGAAAAGCGGCTTTTTGCGTATGCCAGTTTTTCTGGGTGCGCCCTCAGGTACTGAACTATCGCGGTCGCCTCCTCTGGAAAGACAAGATTAATGCGAGCGTTATCGCAGCACTTCCCTGAGTGCGGACAGGCCCTACAGTTCCGCCAAGAAGGTTCCATCGATTCGAGCTCGGCCGTCGCCGCGTCAAGAATCGGGATTGCATCCATTGCTTTCATTGCGAGAATCCCCAATGGCCTATGCAACGCACTTTGCCGCTGTGACGAGAGCAGCCTTGTCAATATCAACGGCGCCGGTGTCGAGTTCGTAAGGTTCTCCATTGACAACCTTGCGGAAGAGATCGACCGCGGCGTCTGTATAGCGGTGAGTTAGCTGCGGCGACTTGTGGCCGAGCTTTAGCGCGATGTGATACTTGTTGTCCGTGGCGGTAATGTCGAAACCCTTCTCTTCTTTGATGTGGTTGATGATCTTCCTCACCTCGTGCCACGTGTCGTAGCCGAGCTGCTGGCCAACCCCTGTCGCAGCATACTTATAGTCGAGATTGACCTTTGATGGGTCGGCGAGCGATGTGACGCCGAACAGCTTCGCGAAGCTCTCGCCCGACTCTACGGCATGCTCCAACTGCTCGAAGTTGATCTCTACGTGCCTCTTTGGAATATCTGAACGGATTAGTTCGACCGAGCGAGCCATCAGGGCCCGCAGGAGCTTCGTGTTGATTTTCTCCAGGTTTCCCGCTTGCCCAAACGCTCTGAACACCCACTCGAAAGAGTTCGCCGTAATGCTTTTAATCCGAATGTTGATGTCCGGTGCGACCGAAATCACGTATTCGCGAGCAGGATTCGACGCCTCATTGATCGTGTCATCCCACTGCAGGATGTAGATATTTGGGACGACGTCCGTCGTCGTGGCACGCACCATGCGGTATACGTCATACAGGATCGCCTTGATGTTCGGATCGTCCGCGCGATAACCGACGAAGATAAGGGGGTGTTCGATAAAGTATGTCAGCAGCTTTGCGCTGAGGTACTTGTGATCTTCGTCAAACCGCTGATAGTCGGCTTCATTTACAACGAGCGACTGCGGTATCGTCCGACAGCCGTGGATCTTGAAAATCTCGCCGATCGCGAGGTAGCCCTTCCTCATGATCTGCTGTCCAATGACCGTCTCGTATTCCGGGAACAGCGGCTCAATCACCTCATCGTAGTTGGTCGTGATGATCGCGTGCGCACTGATGTTCTTCAACGCCTCTATTTCGGCGTCGAGCTCCGGCGAGCCGTACGACCCCTTCGCGTTCGGGCCAAGCCCGCTGACCGACTCCGCAATCGCGTGTTTTATGAAAATGTCGGCCGGCGCACTCGCGCTGAAGTAATCTGCAGGAAATTCGTGTTTGCCCTTACCCCACGCCCACTCGCGATAAAGGTCGGTGAAGACCGAGCCGATCTTTTTGAAATCGCCGTTATAGGTTTGCTTGTAGTAGGCAAAATCTTTGTCGATCTGCGGGCACTTCTTTGCCAGGACCGTCAGCAATTCCTCCCAATTCGGCCCACCTGCGTACCGCTTTGAGAATCCGGATCCGACGAACAGGATTGGTTGGCACTCGGCATCTGCGAGAACCTTCGCGACATCAGCGGTGACTTCTTCCTGGTATTGCTTGTAGTCGAGCGGCATGGGCTAGCCCTTTTTTTGTTACTCGCCAATTAGTATGCCCATCCAGCCCTTGCTGTGCCACCCAATTCCCATTCGATCCGCTAAGAAAGGCTGCGGCACAACGTTCCGCCGCTGGCTGGGTCTTGCTTTGGCCCGATCCCAAGCCGCAATTCATCACTGCCTGCGCCGCTACCACACTCCCCCGTGCGGCTCCCGCTTGGATACGAGCAGCAGGAACCGCCGGTTGCTCCACCTCTGCTCTTGACACGAACAGACGTTTCTGCCATAGTAAAAATTGGTTCCCGCGAGAGAGCCAGCTGGCCCGCGCTGCGAAGCAATGCATCTCGCTTACGTCTTTCTGACACTGGTTATTCCCTTGAGCGCCACCGGGGACTGCGGGTCGTACCTAAGTAAATCCGTGCGCTCGGAGGATAAACTAATGTCATCACGCCATCAAAATCACGGCGCGCCGTCGAATCGCGTCACTCTCATTGAACTCCTGAAACGGGTCGCGAAGCGGGAAAAGACGCGACTGCGCGACGATGAGTTCGAAACTGTACAGCTGTCGACCCTGCTCGATCAAATCGCCGTATCGCTGGGCTACCGCAACTGGTCGCTGCTCCATAAGGATGTAATCCGCATGCCGGAGAATCGCTTTTCAGATCTGGCAACGCGAGTATCTAATTCTCCTGAAGTCCAAGACTTCCAGCGTTATGAGTCGCTGGACAAGGAGGCCGCTCGCTCAGAGATGCGTGAATACGTCGAAGGCAGCTTCACTCGCCTGATCGAGTTCGCGTTTTACGATTCAGAGTCGGAAAACGGCTTCGCTTGGCCTAGTGTGGATCTGCACGAAGAGTTGGAGGCCGAATTTGGCGACCGCTTTCCGTCTGAATTGATCGCCGAAGTTGCATCCGACATGGAGGTAAGCGACGGACCGTGGGGAGTCGAAGATTACGGCGACGATGACGACCGTGACGACCACGAGCCTAGCGACTCGCCCCAAACCGCACTGCCAGACTGAGCACTAGCGCAATGAAAAAGGCGGTCGCCACGAAGTCTGCGCGATCGCCTGCAGGAAGCGGCTCCCACGTACAACAACGGTCGCAACACGTCCCGCCAAATAGGTGTCTCACCAGTCAGGCCAGCGGGAACCGCCGCAGTGGCGCCACTTTTCACGCCAGCCGCCGAATCCACCCGCTTGCCATCCCCACCCAAACCCCTGTAGAATCACCCGTTCTGCGGGCGTCGTATAATGGCCATTACCTCAGCTTCCCAAGCTGATGACGTGGGTTCGATTCCCATCGCCCGCTCCACCTTCGGCTGCTCGGCAGCCTGCGCAAGAGCCGCCTCGTCGAAGGCGGCTTTTTTGTACCATCTGCCTGTCCATCCGGCAGCACCGCTGCGCGTAGCGGGCGTAACGGGCCCGCGCCCGAACCAAGCCTTTCTCTGTCACCGATGATGCACGACGATCCGAACGAAGCCGGCCTGCCGCCGGACGACGCCGCCCTTCCCGACGAAGCCGCCGACGGCGCCGACGAAGTCAATCCGCTGCACCGACGCCGCATCCGCAGCTTCGTGACGCGCGCCGGCCGCGTGTCGACCGGCCAGCGTCGCGCGCTCGACGATCTGGGCCCGCGCTTCGTCGTGCCGTACGCCGCTGAAATCCCCGACTGGGACGCCGTGTTCGGCCGCCGCGCGCCGCGCATCCTGGAAATCGGCTTCGGGATGGGCGCGTCGACCGCGGAAATCGCCGCGCATCGCCCGGGCGACGACTTCCTCGGCGTCGAGGTGCACGAGCCGGGCGTCGGCGCGCTGCTGAAGCTGATCGGCGAGCAGGACCTGCCGAACATCCGCATCATCCAGCACGACGCGGTCGAAGTGCTCGAGCACATGCTCGCGCCGGAAAGCCTCGACGGCGTGCACATCTTCTTCCCGGATCCGTGGCACAAGGCGCGTCACCACAAGCGCCGGCTGATCCAGCCGCCGCTCGTCGCGCACCTCGCATCGCGCCTGAAACCAGGTGCGTACCTGCATTGCGCGACCGACTGGCAGAACTACGCGGAACAGATGCTGGAAGTGCTCGGCGCCGAACCGACGCTCGAGAACACGGCCGCCGACTACGCGCCGCGCCCCGACTACCGCCCCGTCACGAAGTTCGAACGGCGCGGGCTGCGGCTCGGCCACGGCGTGTGGGACCTGGTGTTCCGCAAGCGCGCCGGCTGAACACGGCTCGCGGCGGCATGGCGCACGCTGCGCGCCGCGCCATGAAAAACGGCCCGACCGGCATCTTGCCGATCGGGCCGTTCTTCATCCATCTGTCGGGAGCACCTGCGCCCCCGCACCGGCATCACGCCCAGTTCAGCCACCCGCTGTAGCCCACCAGCAGCACGAACAGGCCGAACGCGATCCGGTACCACGCGAACACGGTGAAGTCGTGCGTCGCGACGAAGCGCAGCAGCCAGCGCACGCACACGAACGCGCTGACGAACGCGGCAACCAGCCCGAGCGCGAACAGGCCGAGCGAGTCGACCGTGAATGCCTGCCAGTCCTTGACGGTTTCATAGAGCGTCGCGCCGAAGATGATCGGAATCGCGAGGAAGAACGAGAATTCGGTCGCGACGCGCCGGTCGAGGCCGAACAGCATCCCGCCGATGATCGTCGAGCCGGAGCGCGACATGCCCGGCACCAGCGCGAAGCATTGCGCGAGGCCGACCTTCAGCGCATCGAGCGGCGTGAGCGCATCGACCGACTGCACGCGCGGCGGCTCGCTGCGTTCGCGCTGCCGCGCCTCGGCCCACAGGATGATCGCGCCGCCGACGACGAGCGCGAATGCGACCGGCACCGGCGAGAACAGCACGGCCTTGATCTTCTTCTCGAACAGCAGGCCGAGCGCGATCGCGGGAATGGTCGCGATCACGACGTTCAGCGTGAAGCGCTGCGCGTCGGGCCGGCTCGGCAGCCCGGACACGATGGACACGATCCGCTGCCGGTATTCCCAGCAGACCGCGAGAATCGCGCCGAACTGGATCACGACGTCGAAGGTCTTCGCGTGCGCATCGTTGAAATTCAGGAAACTGCCCGCGACGATCAGGTGGCCGGTGCTCGACACCGGGAGGAATTCCGTCAGCCCCTCGACGACGCCGAGGATCAATGCCTTGCAGATCAGGATCCAGTCCATCCGTGGCCCAACTCCGAAGTAGTCGAAAGAAAGGGCCGCGTCACCGCCGCGGCCCGCCCGGCCGCGCGCGGTGCGCCGTCACTTTTCGACGATCGCCACGCGTATGCCGTTTGTAAGAATCGTAATTGTACCGGGTTCGTAGTTCACGCCGGCAAATTGCAGTTGCTCGGGCTTGAACGTATAGATCGGATAGTTGGTCAGCACCTGCGTCGCGAGCAGGCCGGCGGCCGCGCCGACCTGTTGCGCGTACATCTGCGCGTTGCCGTCGAGCACGAGGCTGTCGACGGCCGGCGCCTTCAGCACGACCGAGCGGCTCGGCGCGTCGTAGGCCAGCTGGCCCGACACGGTGAACTTGCCGCTCACCGGTTCGCTCAGGAACGGACTCGCGAAATGCGCATCGAGCTGCACCGCGACGCGGTTCTGGTCGGGCAGCAGGTTGACGGCCGGATTCGCCAGCGACACGTCGACGACCTGCGCGACCGTCTTCTGGTACGGAAACTTGCGCGCGACGGCCTTCTGCACGTCGCCGCGCGAGAACGTGTAGTGATCGGGAATGAACGGAAACGTCGACGCGCAGGCGGCGAGCGATACCGACACGCCGATGGCGCCGGCGCAAGCGGCGAGGAAGCGGCGCCGGCCAGGCGTGCAAGATGCGGTCATGCTGAACAATCTCCTGTATCGGGCGAAGCGGCAGTCCGGTTATCGGCTCCGCCCCATGTGGCGCCGGGGACCCAAGTTAGTGCTTCGACGCGCGTCGCCGGTTCCATGCGCGTGCCGGCAAACGACAGCGCGGGCAGCGCGTCAGCGGGCCGCGCCGGGCGACGGCTGCGTCGCGATCTCGAGGCGCGTCAGCCACGCGAGCGCGTCGTCGCGCGACGCACCGCACATCTCGGCGGACGGCTGCAGCCCGGAACAGCACGCGGGCCGCTCGGGCCGGCCGAAGATCCGGCAGCGCAGGTCGTCGCCGAGCTGCACGCAGCGCACGCCGGCCGGCTTGCCGTCGGGCATTCCCGGAATCGGCGAGGAAATCGACGGCGCGATGCAGCATGCGCCGCACCCCTCGCGGCACGCATGCGGCGGCGGGACCTCGGCGGGCGCCGGACGGACAGGCATTTCGACGGACACTCGGCTCTCTCACGAACAACAAAAAACGGTGCGGCAACCGGACGCAGCGTGCGGCAGCCCACCGCGCATTGTGCCACCGCCGGCTGCGACGTTATTACACAATGCAGCCGGAACGCGCGTTCATATACTCCAAAGCATCCAAAAAGCGCGAGACCATCATGAGTTCCGGTTCTGCCGACACACTGTTCCGTCCCGATTTGCTCGCGAAGTACGGTGCGAACGGGCCGCGCTATACGTCCTACCCCACCGCGCTGCAGTTCCGCGACGAATTCGACCCGGCCGACTACGTGCGCGCCGCGGGCGATCCCGGCGCGTCGGCCAGCGACCTGTCGCTGTACTTTCACATCCCGTTCTGCAATACGGCCTGCTTCTATTGCGGCTGCAACAAGATCGCGACCAACAACCGCCGCCGCGCGCGCCCGTATCTCGAGCAACTGAAGCGCGAACTGGCGCTGCAGGCCGCGCTGTTCGATCCCGCGCGCCCGGTCACGCAGCTTCACTGGGGCGGCGGCACGCCGACCTTCCTGTCCGACGACGAAACGGCCGAGCTGATGGCGGCCACCCGCGAACATTTCGCGCTCGCGCCGGACGCCGACGCCGAGTTCTCGATCGAGATCGACCCGCGCACGGTCACGCCCGCGACGCTCGTCCACCTGCGCAACATCGGCTTCAACCGGCTGAGCCTCGGCGTGCAGGATTTCGATCCGGTCGTGCAGCAGGCGATCAACCGGGTCCAGCCGCTCGCGATGACGGCCGACCTGCTGTCGGCCGCGCGCACGACGGGCTTCCAATCGGTCAGCGTCGACCTGATCTACGGGCTGCCGCACCAGACGGTCGCCGTGTTCGCGCGCACGCTCGAGACGATCATCGAGCTCGCGCCGGACCGCCTGTCGGTATTCGGCTACGCGCACATGCCGCACCTGTTCAAGATGCAGCGGCAGATCGACGACGCGACGCTGCCGCCGCCCGCAACGCGCATCGCACTGCTCGGCCTCGCGATCGACATGCTGACGCAGGCCGGCTACGTGTACATCGGGATGGACCACTTCGCGCGGCCTTCCGACGAACTCGTGCGCGCGCAGCGCAACGGCACGCTGCAACGCAATTTCCAGGGCTACAGCACGCGCGCGGATACCGACCTGATCGGCTTCGGCGTGTCGTCGATCGGCAAGGTCGGCGACGTCTACGCACAGAACGCGAAGGACCTGCCGGCCTATGGCGCCGCGCTCGACGCGGGCCAGCTGCCGATCGCGCGCGGCGTGCGGCTCACGCCCGACGACCGGCTGCGCCGCGACGTGATCACGCAGCTGATGTGCAACCTCGAACTGCCGTTCTCGCATATCGAGGCGGCGCACGGGATCCGCTTCGCCGATCACTTCGCGCGCGAGCTCGACGCGCTGCGCGGGTTCGAGCAGGACGGCCTGCTGACCGTCGCCGGCGACCGCCTGACGATCCATGCGGCCGGCCGGATGGTCGTGCGCAACATCGCGATGGCGTTCGACGCGTACCTCGGCCAGACGCCGCATCAGCGCTACTCGCGCACCGTCTGACACCGCACGGCCGCATGCGGGCGGCCGGTTTGATAAAGTAAGGGGCTCCACGCCCCTGCAAGAACCCGCACGATGCGCACCACCAAAGCAACCCACGCGGTCGAACGCCTCAAGACCCGTTCCGGCAACCCGCAGTTCGCCGCCGTCGCGATGGCGGGCGGCCTGTTCTACCTGGTCGACCGCTCCGGCGGCACCGCCGAGAAACGCAGCGAGCCGCTGCCGCTCGACGAATTCGTCAGGTTCGTCGACGAATTCGGCCCCAAAAAGCCGCGCAAGGCGAGCAAGCTCGACCTCGCGTTCGAGGCGCAGATCAAGAAGAGCAAGGCGTAAAGGTCTGTTGCAGGCCGTCTGAAGGCTTCGCCGCCGCCCCGTTTGGTACAATCACGAAGTTTCTCTATCCCCGCTGATGGCCGACCTGGCTGCGTGACCACACCATGAATATCGAAAACGCGCGTTTCAACATGATCGAACAACAGATCCGGCCGTGGGACGTGCTGGATCTGGACGTCCTGGGCCTGCTGTCGATCGTCAAGCGTGAACACTACGTGTCGCCCGAACACCGCGATCTCGCGTTCGCCGACCTCGAGCTGCCGCTGCCCGGCGGCCGCAGCAAGATGCTGTTCCCGCGCGTCGAAGCGCGCGTGCTGCAGGAACTGGCGGTCAAGAAGCACGAGAACGTGCTCGTGATCGGCGCGGGTTCGGGCTACCTGGCCGCGCTGTTCGCGCATCGCGCGCAGCACGTGACGGCCGTCGAGATCGATCCGGCCATCGCGAAGTTCGCGGCCGACAACCTGCGCAACGACGGCGTGACGAACGCGGAAGTCGCACTCGGCGACGGTTCGCTCGGCTGGCCCGACAAGGCGCCGTACGACGTGATCTGCGTCGCGGGCGGCCTGCCGGTCGTGCCGCAGCAGATGCTCGAACAGCTGAAGATCGGCGGCCGCCTGTCGGCGTTCGTCGGCGGCCGTCCGGTGATGAAGGCGCAGGTCATCACGCGCATCGACGAGAAGCAGTACCGCGTCGCCGACGTATTCGAAACCTACGTCGACCACCTCGTCAACGCGATCGAACCGTCGCGTTTCAAGTTCTGAGCGGCGGCCCCATGCAGATCCTGACGCCCGCGATGCTTGCGGAATGGCTTCGCGATCCGGCGCGCCCCGCGCCGGTCGTGCTCGACGTGCGCGAGCCGTGGGAAATCTCGACCGCGCAGATCGCCGGCAGCGTGTCGATCCCGATGCAGCAGATCCCCGCGCGCAGCGAGGAGCTCGACGACGAAGCGGAAATCGTCTGCGTGTGCCATCACGGGATGCGCAGCGCGCAAGTCGCGATGTTCCTCGAATCGCGCGGCTTCACGAAGCTGTACAACCTGCAGGGCGGCATCGACGCGTGGTCGCGTGACGTCGATCCGTCCGTACCGCGTTACTGACCTTCCCGGCGGCGCATCGCGCGCCGCCACGGCGACCGGCGAGTAATAGCCGATCGCTCCAGTCCCGCCGAACGGGCGCGCATCGCGCGCCCGTTTGCGTTTCTGCTGCACCGTTCCATCCTCTTCCGTTTGTTTCCGCACGCCGGCCATCCGCGTCCGCTCGATGACGCGAGGCGGCGAGAACCCGGGCAACGCACCCGTCGAGCGGAGCGCCTCGCCCTTCCCCTGGCACTTCATGACCAAGCCGTGTGCACGCGACGCCGACACGACACGGCCGGATGCGTGCGCATCAATCCCGCGCCGCCCCCCTTCGACGTGTGACGCACGCGCTCGAACACGGGCGCCCGCCGTGCACCATTTGCGCCCGTGCGAGCGCACCGCAACGGATCGCGCATGCTGCACGACGCGTCATGCGCACCGCGCCGGCGCCCCGCGCCGCCCCGCACAGGCACGCCCGGCGTGCATCGGCGCGACTGGCACATGCCTTGCGTTACTCCGATGCCGGCGCCGCCACGGCGCACGCACATCCAACATGACAAGGGGATCCCGATGAAACGTCGCAGTCTGTTGAAGTTCGGTTCGATGGCCGGTGCACTCGCGCTGGCAGGCAAGAGTCCGTTCGCTCACGCGGCCGATGCGGGCACGGGCCCGATCAAGGTCGGCATCCTGCATTCGCTGTCGGGCACGATGGCAATCTCCGAAACGTCGCTGAAGGACACGGCGCTGATGACGATCGCCGAGATCAACAAGAACGGCGGCGTGATGGGCCGCAAGCTCGAGCCGGTGGTCGTCGATCCCGCATCGAACTGGCCGCTGTTCGCGGAGAAGGCGCGCCAGCTGCTCACGCAGGACAAGGTCGCGTGCGTGTTCGGCTGCTGGACGTCGGTGTCGCGCAAGTCGGTGCTGCCGGTGTTCGAGGAGCTGAACGGCCTGCTCTACTACCCGGTGCAATACGAAGGCGAGGAAATGTCGCGCAACGTGTTCTACACGGGCGCCGCGCCGAACCAGCAGGCGATCCCCGCCGTCGAGTACCTGATGAGCGCGGAAGGCGGCGGCGCGAAGCGCTTCTTCCTGCTCGGCACCGACTACGTGTATCCGCGCACGACCAACAAGATCCTGCGCGCGTTCCTGAAATCGAAGGGCGTGAAGGACGCCGACATTCAGGAGGTCTACACGCCGTTCGGCCACAGCGATTACCAGACGATCGTCGCGAACATCAAGAACTTCGCCCAGGGCGGCAAGACGACCGTGGTCTCGACGATCAACGGCGATTCGAACGTGCCGTTCTACAAGGAGCTCGGCAACCAGGGAATCAAGGCGACCGACGTGCCGGTGGTCGCGTTCTCGGTCGGCGAGGAAGAGCTGCGCGGGATCGACACGAAGCCGCTCGTCGGCCATCTCGCCGCGTGGAACTACTTCATGTCGGTGAAGAACCCGACCAACACGAAGTTCAAGGACCAGTTTGCCGCGTGGGTGAAGGCGAACAACCTGCCGGGCGGCGCGAAGCGCGTGACGAACGATCCGATGGAGGCGACCTACGTGGGCATCCACATGTGGAAGCAGGCCGTCGAAAAGGCGAAGAGCACCGACGTCGACAAGGTGCGCGTCGCGATGATCGGCCAGACCGTTGCCGGCCCCTCGGGCTTCACGCTCACGATGGACGGCAACCATCACCTGCACAAGCCGGTGATGATCGGCGAGATCCGCGGCGACGGGCAATTCAACGTCGTGTGGAAGACGAAGACCGCGGTGCGCGCGCAGCCGTGGAGCCCGTTCATCGCAGGCAACCAGGGCAAGCCGGACATCGTCAGCTCGATCCCGGCGTTCCTGCGCCGGCAGCGCGCGACGCTGGCCTGATGCGATGCGGGGCGCGGCGCACCGGCGTGGCGCTCCGCTTGCAGGCCGGTGCGCGAATGCCGGTACTCACCGTAACGCATCGCACGCGCACCGCCGCACGAACCCGCTTTCCCACGCCCGACAGGATCTCCCGATGCCTACACGCTTTCGCCGCGCCGCCGTCGCGGTCGTCGCCTGTGCCGCGCTGGCGGGCGCACTGCCGCGCGCCGCGTTCGCCCTGACGGCCGCCGATACCGCCGCGCTCGCCGGCGACGACTTCGACGCGAAGACGGCCGCGGTCGACCGTCTCGCCGCCGATGCCGACCCGCGCGCCGTCGCGTTGCTCAATGCGCTGTCGAGCGGCGACGCGCTCGCGACCGGCGACGGCCGCCTGCTGATCCAGACGGGCGACACCGCGCGCGACGCGCTCACGCAAGCCGCGACGCCGGCCGGCGACGCGCAGCCCGTGATGCTGAACAACCTGCTGCGCACGAAGATCGCCGGCGCGCTGTCGGGCCTCGCCCTCGCGTCGCCCGACGTCGCCGCGCGCCGCGACGCGATCGATGCGCTGCTGAAGTCGCCCGACCCGGCGCTCAAGCCGATGATCGATCGCGCGCGCGCGAAGGAAACCGATCCCGCGCTGAAACGCCGCCTCGACGCACTGTGGGCCATCGCCGCGCTGCACGACGCCGATCCGGCGAAGCGTCTCGATGCCGTGCAGGTGGTGGCCGCGCGCCGCGACCTCGACATGATCGAGCAATTGCGCCCCCTCGTCGCGAAGAATGCCGACGGCAGCTACACGGAACCCGACGCGCGCGTGCGCGACGCCGCGCAGCAAGGCCTCGACGCATTGCACGCGCTGCAGCGCCGCGGCGAAATCGCCGGCACCGTGTTCGCGGGCCTGTCGCTCGGCAGCGTGCTGCTGCTCGCGGCGCTCGGGCTCGCGATCACGTACGGGCTGATCGGCGTGATCAACATGGCGCACGGTGAATTCCTGATGATCGGTGCGTACGCAACCTATGTCGTGCAGACGCTGATCCAGCGCTACGCGCCGGCCGCGTTCGACTGGTATCCGCTCGTCGCGGTGCCCGTTTCGTTCGCGGCGGCCGCGCTGGTCGGCGTCGTGCTGGAGCGGCTCGTGCTGCGGCACCTGTACGGCCGCCCGCTCGAGACGCTGCTCGCGACCTTCGGCGTGAGCCTGATCCTGATCCAGGCGACGCGCATGCTGTTCGGCGCGCAGAACGTGCAGGTCGTGAACCCGTCGTGGATGAGCGGCGGCGTCACCGTGATGCAGAACCTGATCCTGCCGTACAACCGGCTCGCGATCCTCGCGTTCGCGCTCGCGGTCGTGTGCGTCGCGTGGGGCGTGCTGACGAAGACGCGGCTCGGCCTGTTCGTGCGCGCGGTCACGCAGAACCGCCGGATGGCCGCGTGCGTCGGCGTGAAGACCGCGCGCGTCGACGCGTATGCGTTCGCGTTCGGCGCGGGCATCGCGGGCCTCGGCGGCTGCGCGCTGTCGCAGATCGGCAACGTGGGCCCCGACCTCGGGCAGAACTACATCATCGATTCGTTCATGGCGGTCGTGCTCGGCGGGGTCGGCCAGATCGCCGGCACCGTGCTCGGCGGCTTCGGGCTCGGCCTCGTCAGCAAGGCGATCGAGCCGTTCTGGGGCGCCGTGCTCGCGAAGATCGCGGTGCTCGTGATGATCGTGCTGTTCATCCAGAAACGTCCGCAGGGCATGTTCGCCCCGAAGGGACGCAGCGCGGAGGCCTGACATGACTTCAATCACCGATTCGTTGTCGAAGCCGATCGCCGACGCGCCGAAGCCCGCTGCCGCCGCGCGTGCGGAAGAAAAATTCGCGCTCGGCCTGCCGCCCCGCCCCGCGCTGCTGTCGCGTCGCGCATGGCTCGCGCTCGTCGCGCTGTGCGTCGCGATCGGCATCGGCGTGCCGCTCGCCGCGCTGGTCGCGCCCGAGTCGAGCGCGTTCCATCTGTCCGCGTATGCGATGACGCTCGCCGGCAAGCTGATGTGCTACGCGATCGCCGCGCTCGCGCTCGATCTCGTGTGGGGCTACTGCGGCATTCTCAGCCTCGGCCACGGCCTCTTCTTCGCGCTCGGCGGTTATGCGATCGGCATGTACCTGATGCGCGAGATCGGCCGCGACGGCAAGTACGGCAGCGACCTGCCCGACTTCATGGTGTTTCTCGACTGGCATCAACTGCCGTGGTACTGGAGCGGCACGCAGCATCTCGCGTGGGCGCTCGCGCTGGTCGTGCTCGTGCCGGCCGTGCTCGCGTGGGTGTTCGGCTTCTTCACGTTCCGCTCGCGCGTGAAGGGCGTGTACCTGTCGATCATCACGCAGGCGCTGACGTTCGCGGCGATGCTGCTGTTCTTTCGCAACGAGACGGGCTTCGGCGGCAACAACGGCTTCACCGACTTCAAGCGCATCGCCGGGTTTCCGATCACGTCGCCCGGCACGCGCACGGTGCTGCTGCTGCTGACCTTCGCGACGCTCGTGCTCGCGTTCATCGTCGCGCGCGCAATCGTCACCAGCAAGCTCGGGCGCGTGGTCACCGCGGTGCGCGACGGCGAGACGCGGCTGATGTTCCTCGGCTACAGCCCACTCGCGTACAAGCTGTTCGTGTGGACGCTGTCGGCCGTGCTGTGCGGGATCGCGGGCGCGTTGTACGTGCCGCAGGTCGGCATCATCAACCCCGGCGAGATGTCGCCCGGCAACTCGATCGAAATGGCGATCTGGGTCGCGGTGGGCGGGCGCGGCACGCTGATCGGGCCGATCGTCGGCGCGTTCGCGGTGAACGGCGCGAAGAGCCTCTTTACCGCGTACTTCGCCGAATACTGGCTGTTCTTTCTCGGCCTGATCTTCGTGCTCGTGCCGCTCCTGTTGCCGCGCGGCATCATGGGCCTCGTCGACACGCTGCTCGCAAAGGGGAAACGCGGATGAACGGCACCGCCCTCTACCAGTTCACGCCACCGCCCGAGGACGAGCTGCTGGCCGTCAGCGGCAGCGCATCGATGGGCCGCGTGGCACCGCCCGGCATCGACACGTCGCACGGCACGATCCTCTACCTCGAGGACATCGAGGTAAGCTTCGACGGCTTTCGCGCGCTGAACAAGCTGTCGCTCGCGATCGATGCGGGCGAGCTGCGCTGCGTGATCGGCCCGAACGGCGCGGGCAAGACGACGATGATGGACGTGATCACCGGCAAGACGCGGCCCGATGCGGGCAAGGTGTTTCTCGGCCAGACCATCGACCTCGCGCGGATGAATGAACCCGCGATCGCGCGCGCGGGGATCGGCCGCAAGTTCCAGAAGCCGACCGTGTTCGAACAGCATCCGGTGTGGGAAAACCTCGAACTGGCGATGCAGACCGACAAGGGCTGGCTCGCGTCGCTGCGCGCGCGGCTCGACCGCGCGGCGCAGGCGAAGATCGAGGAGACGCTCGCGCTGATCGGCCTCGAAAGCGACGCGTATCGCGCGGCCGGCGAGTTGTCGCACGGGCAGAAGCAGCGGCTCGAGATCGGCATGCTGCTGATGCAGCGCCCCGCCCTGCTGCTGCTCGACGAGCCGGCGGCCGGGATGACCGACCACGAGACGATGGAGCTCGCGAAGCTGCTGAACACGCTGCGCGGCACCTGCTCGATGATGGTCGTCGAGCACGACATGGAGTTCGTCGCGGCGCTCGCGGGCGACACGGGCCGCGTGACGGTGATGGCCGAAGGCGCGGTGCTCGCGCAAGGCACGCTCGACCAGGTCAAGCGCGACGACGCGGTGATCGAGTCTTACCTCGGACGGTGACGCAATGCTGAAGATCGATGCACTGAACCAGTACTACGGCGGCAGCCACATCCTGCGCAACGTGACGCTGGCCGCCGACGACGGCAAGCTCACCGTGCTGCTCGGCCGCAACGGCGTCGGCAAGAGCACGCTGCTGCGCTGCCTGATGGGCGTCGTCGCCGCGAAGAGCGGCAGCGTGTCGTGGCGCGGCACCGCGCTCGGCGCACTGCCGCCGTATGCGCGCGTCGCGGCCGGGCTCGCGTACGTGCCGCAGGGCCGCGACATCTTTCCGCGGCTCACCGTCGAGGAGAACCTGCTCGTCGGCGCGGCAAGCCGCAAGGCGCCATCGAAAGTGCCCGACCGCATCTACGATCTGTTCCCGGTGCTGAAGGACATGCGCGCCCGGCGCGGCGGCGACCTGTCGGGCGGCCAGCAGCAGCAGCTCGCGATCGGCCGCGCGCTGATGAGCGAGCCGCAGTTGCTGATCCTCGACGAGCCGACCGAGGGTATCCAGCCGTCGATCATCCAGGACATCGGCCGCACGCTGCGCCAGCTCGTCGACGAATCGAAGATGACCGTGCTGCTCGTCGAGCAGTATTACGACTTCGCGCGCTCGATCGCAGACCATTACTGGGTGATGAGCCGCGGCGAGGTCATCGCCGGCGGCGATGCGCGGGACATGGAAACGAACGGCGTGCGCGAGCTGATCGCGGTGTAGCGCGCCACGCAGCGCATGATTGCGCCGACGCGTGGCGCCGACGGTCGACGCATGTCACGCGATGGCCGGCGCCGTCGCCGCTCCCCTTCGCCACGTTCGGCAACCCGAACACCCAAGCGTATAGTGTTGCGGTAGCATCCTCGATCACCGCGCCCGTTCCCTGCTTCCCGCCGATGTCCGCCCTCGATTCCCACGCCCCGCTGTCCCGCCCCGCCGTCGCCAAGTCGTGGCGCGGCCGTCTCGAACTCGGCTTCGAACGGCACGGCGCGCGCACGACGCTCGTCCATCGGCTGCACGACGGCCCGCTGCGCGTGCAGCGGCCGCTGTATCCGGAAGGCGACGCGATCTGCCACGCGGTCATCGTCCACCCGCCGGGCGGTGTCGCGGGCGGCGACCGGCTCGACATCGACATCGCGCTCGGCGACGGCACGCACGCGGTGCTGACGACGCCCGGCGCGACCAAGTGGTACAAGTCGAACGGCCTCGACGCGACGCAACGCATCGGCATCACGGTCGGCGCGCACGCGAAGCTCGACTGGCTGCCGCAGAACAACCTGTTCTTCGACGCGGCCCACGCCGCGCTCGACTTCACGGTCACGCTCGGCGCGGGCGCGAGCGCGATCGGCTGGGACGCGACGCAGCTCGGCCGGCAGGCGGCCGGCGAAACGTGGTCGGCGGGCCGCATCGTGTCGGGTTCGGCACTCGTCGATGCCGACGGCCGGCCGCTGTGGACCGAGCGCGCGCTGCTCGACGCGCACGATCCGCTGCGCGGCTCGCTGCAGGGCCTCGCCGGCTTTCCCGTGTACGGCACGCTGTGGGCGGCCGGCGCCGCGTGCGATGCCGCGCTCGCCGAAATGCTTGCCGCGCGGATGCCGTTCGACGACACGCTGCGCGCGGGCGCGACCTGCGTGACGCCGGGCGTCGTGCTGGTGCGCGCGGTGTCGACGTCGATGGAAGCGCTGCAGCGTCACTTCGCCGGCTGCTGGCTCCACCTGCGCCCGCTCGTGCACGGTGTCGACGCGCGACCGCTGCGCCTCTGGCAGACCTGAGCACGCGGCCCGGCACGCACCGTTTCGGCGCAGCAGCGCCGCCCGTGCTGCCCACGATCCATGCATCGCGCACCACGATCGCGCATCGCCGCACGCCGCACCGACATGGCACGTACCTTGCTGCTTACATATCGGATACACGACGCGGGAACAACGGCGCGGTGCTACGATGAACCGCGCCCCCGCCGGCATCCCGCGCACCGATAAAAATTACGTTTTCCTGAACGACTGCCTTCATGAAACTGACTCCCCGAGAAAAGGACAAGCTGCTGATCTTCACGGCAGCGCTGCTGGCCGAGCGCCGCCGCGCGCGCGGGCTGAAGCTCAACTATCCGGAAGCGGTCGCGTTCATCACCGCCGCGCTGATGGAAGCCGCGCGCGACGGCAAGACCGTCGCCGAGGTGATGCACTACGGCACGACGCTGCTCACGCGCGACGACGTGATGGACGGCGTGCCGGAGATGATCCCCGACATCCAGGTCGAGGCGACCTTCCCGGACGGCACCAAGCTCGTCACCGTCCACCACCCGATTCCGTGACCGAGGTAGCACGCATGATCCCCGGCGAAATCCTCACCGACGACGGCGAGCACGAACTGAACGCGGGCCGCGCGACGATCTCGCTCGTCGTCGCGAACACCGGCGACCGCCCGGTGCAGGTCGGCTCGCACTACCACTTCTTCGAAGTCAACGACGCGCTGTCGTTCGATCGCGCGGCCGCGCGCGGCTTCCGGCTCAACATCGCGGCCGGCACGGCCGTGCGCTTCGAGCCGGGCCAGACGCGCACCGTCGAGCTCGTCGAGCTGGCCGGCGAACGCGCCGTCTATGGTTTTCAGGGCAAGGTGATGGGGCCGCTGTAAGCCGCGCCCCGCTCTTCAGGAACAGCACATGACACTACGCTTGAGCCGCCGCGCGTACGCGGAAATGTTCGGGCCGACGACGGGCGACCGCGTGCGGCTCGCCGATACCGAACTGCTGATCGAGATCGAACGCGACTTCACGACCTACGGCGAGGAGGTGAAATTCGGCGGCGGGAAGGTGATCCGCGACGGGATGGGCCAGTCGCAGCGCGTGGCCGCCGACGTGCCCGACACGATCATCACGAACGCGGTGATCCTCGATCACTGGGGCATCGTGAAGGCCGACATCGCGATCAAGCACGGCCGGATCGCCGCGATCGGCAAGGCCGGCAATCCCGACATCCAGCCCGGCGTGACGATCGCGATCGGCGCGGCGACCGAAGTGATCGCCGGCGAAGGGCTGATCGTGACGGCCGGCGGCATCGATACGCACATCCACTTCATCAGCCCGCAGCAGATCGACGAAGCGCTCGCGTCGGGCGTCACGACGATGCTCGGCGGCGGCACGGGGCCGGCCACCGGCACCAACGCAACGACCTGCACGCCGGGCCCGTGGCACATGGAGCGGATGCTGCAGGCGGCCGACGGCTGGCCGATCAACCTCGGCTTCCTCGGCAAGGGCAACGCGAGCCTGCCGCAGCCGCTCGTCGAGCAGATCGCGGCCGGCGCGATCGGCCTGAAGCTGCATGAAGACTGGGGCACGACGCCCGCCGCGATCGACAACTGCCTGTCGGTCGCCGACGATACCGACACGCAGGTCGCGATCCACACCGACACGCTGAACGAAGGCGGCTTCGTCGAATCGACCGTCGCCGCGTTCAAGGGCCGCACGATCCACACGTACCACACCGAAGGCGCGGGCGGCGGCCATGCGCCGGACATCCTGAAGGTGTGCGGCGAAGCGAACGTGCTGCCGTCGTCGACCAACCCGACGCGCCCGTACACGATCAACACGCTCGACGAGCATCTCGACATGCTGATGGTGTGTCACCACCTCGATCCGTCGATCGCCGAGGATCTCGCGTTCGCCGAATCGCGGATCCGCCGCGAGACGATCGCGGCCGAAGATATCCTGCACGATCTCGGCGCGCTGTCGATGCTGTCGTCCGACTCGCAGGCGATGGGCCGCGTCGGCGAAGTGATCATCCGTACCTGGCAGACCGCGCACAAGATGAAGGTGCAGCGCGGCGCGCTGCCCGAGGACGGCGCGCGCAACGACAACTTCCGCGCGAAACGCTACGTCGCGAAGTACACGATCAACCCGGCGATCACGCACGGCATCGCGCACGAAGTCGGTTCGATCGAACCCGGCAAGTGGGCCGACCTCGTGCTGTGGGAGCCCGCATTCTTCGGGATCAAGCCGTCGATGATCCTGAAGGGCGGGATGATCGCGATGGCGCAGATGGGCGACCCGAACGCGTCGATCCCGACGCCGCAGCCGGTCCACTACCGCGAGATGTTCGCCACGCGCGGCGGTGCGCTCGCGCGCACGTCGCTGACCTTCGTGTCGCAGATGGCGGCCGACGCGGGCATCGCCGAACGCTACGGGCTCGCGAAGCGCGTCGTGCCCGTGCGCAACTGCCGCAACGTGACGAAGGCCGACATGATCCACAACGCATGGCGCCCGTCGATCAGCGTCGATCCCGAAACCTACGACGTGATCGCCGACGGCCAGCTGCTCACCTGCGAGCCGGCGACGGTGCTGCCGATGGCGCAGCGCTATTTCCTGTTCTGATTTCCGGTTTTCCGTTCCATGCGCACCCTCGACAAACGCATTGCCCCGAACGTGAAGCTCGCCGCGTCGCTCGTCGCGCGCGCGCCGACGCTCACGCTCGCCTATGACGCCCGCTGCAAGAGCCGCCTCGCGGCCACGCTCGACACCGGCGAGGACGTCGCGGTCCTGCTGCCGCGCGGCACCGTGCTGCGCGACGGCGACGTGCTCGTCGCCGACGACGGCGCGCTCGTGCGCGTCGCAGCTGCCTCCGAGACCGTGCTGCTCGTGCGCGCGGCCGACCCGCTCACGCTGATGCGCGCCGCGTATCACCTCGGCAACCGTCACACGCCGGTCGAGATCGGCGACGGTTACCTGAAGCTCGAAGCCGATCCGGTGCTCGCTGACATGCTGCGCCGGCTCGGCACGCAGGTCGAAGAAACGAGCGCACCGTTCCAGCCGGAAGCCGGCGCGTACGGCGGCGGCCACAAGCACGGGCACGATGCGACGTTCGCCGAGGACTACGCGCTCGCGCAGCAGGTCTTCGGCGAACACCACGGCCACTCGCACTCGCACTCGCACTCGCACTCGCACTCGAACGATCACGATCACGATCACGATCACGATCACGATCATCAGCATGGTCCCGGCTGCTCGCACGGCCACCACGGTCATGACCACCACTGAGCTCGTCGCGCTGCTGCATCTCGCGTCGCCCGCATTGCCGATCGGCGCGTTCAGCTATTCGCAGGGACTCGAAGCCGCGCTCGACGCGAACCTGATCCGCGACGCCGACACCGCGTGCGACTGGATCGCGAGCGGGCTGACCGACGTGCTCGCACACGGCGAGCTGCCGTTCCTCGCGCACCAGCTCGCGCGCTGGCACGCGCACGACGCCGACGCGCTGGCGCGCGAGAACGCATGGTTCGTCGCAAGCCGCGAATCGGCGGAGCTGCGCCGCGAGACCGAACAGATGGGCTGGTCGCTCGCGCAACTGTGCGCGTCGCTCGAATGGGGCGATGCCGCACGCCGCGCGACGCTCGCATCGCTCACGCCGATCGCGCTGCCGACCGCATTCGCATACGCGGCCGCCGCACACGACGCCAGTGCCGACGCCACGCTCGCCGCGTACGCATTCGGCTGGGTCGAGAACCAGACGTCGGCCGCGCTGAAAGCGGTGCCGCTCGGCCAGCTCGCCGGCCAGCGCATCATCGTCGCGCTGCGCGGCGCGATCGACGCGGCCGTGCGCCGCGCGCTCGCGACGCCGCCCGACGCCATCAACACGTTCGCGCCGCAGCTCGGCATCCTGTCCGCGCGGCACGAAACCCAGTATTCGCGGTTGTTCCGCTCCTGAACCCGATCCACGCCATGAACGCACCCGCAACCTCCTCCGCCCGCCGCACCAAGAAACTGCCGCCGCTGCGCGTCGGCATCGGCGGCCCGGTCGGCTCCGGCAAGACCACGCTGCTCGAAATGCTGTGCAAGGCGATGCGCGAGCGCTACGACCTCGTCGCGATCACGAACGACATCTATACGAAGGAAGACCAGCGCCTGCTGACGGTCGCGGGCGCGCTGCCCGAGGAACGCATCATGGGCGTCGAGACAGGCGGCTGCCCGCACACGGCGATCCGCGAGGATGCGTCGATCAACCTGGAGGCCGTCGACCGCATGCTGTCGCGCTTCCCCGACGCCGACATCGTGTTCATCGAATCGGGCGGCGACAATCTCGCGGCGACCTTCAGCCCCGAGCTGTCTGACCTGACGATCTACGTGATCGACGTGGCCGGCGGCGAGAAGATTCCGCGCAAGGGCGGGCCCGGCATCACGAAGTCCGACCTGCTCGTGATCAACAAGACGGATCTCGCGCCGCTCGTCGGCGCGAACCTCGACGTGATGGCGTCCGACACGCAGAAGATGCGCGGCGAGCGGCCTTACGTGATGACGAACCTGAAAGCGCTCGAGGGCGTCGCCGATGTCGTCGCGTTCATCGAAAGGAAAGGCTTGCTGACGGTGTGAGCGACGCGGCGGCGACATGCCGCCGCCACGTCGGTCCGGGGGACGGCCTTGCGCCGCCCGCTCAGTCGTCGGATGCGTCGGCCGCGCCGTGCATCGCACGCCCGCCGCGCTCGACGGGCGGCAGCAGCGCCGCGAGCACGTCCACCGAGCGCGCGGTCGCGCCGCGATGGCGCGACGCGAACGCGGCGCCGGCCGCGCCCATCGCGACGCGCCGCGCGTGGTCGGCGAACAGCGCATCGAGCACGTGCGCGAGATCGAGCGGATCCGCGACCTGCATCGCCGCGCCGGCCGCGACCGCATCGGCGGTCGCCTGCGTGAAGTTGAACACGTGCGGGCCGATCAGCACCGGCACGCCGACCGCACACGCCTCGATCAGGTTCTGCCCGCCGAGCGGCAGCAGGCTGCCGCCGATGAACGCGACGTCGGCGGCCGCATAGTACGCGCCGAGTTCCCCCATCGAATCGCCGAGCAGCACCGTCACGTCGGCCGGCAACGGTTCGGCGGCCGGTCGGCCGGCCGCGAGCGCCGCGGCGTCGGCGGCCCACACCGAACGCCGCACGCACTTGAGCCCATTGCGCGCGACCAGCGCTTCGACTTCGGCGAAGCGCTGCGGATGACGCGGCACGAGAATCAGCAGCGCGCCGGCCGTCTTCATCGCGGCGAACGCCTGCAGCACCAGCGCCTCCTCGTTCTCGCGCGTGCTGGCCGCGACCCACACCGGCCGCGTGCCGATCGCGTCGCGCCATGCGTGGCCGCGCGCCGCCAGCTCCGGCGGCGTCGTCATGTCGAACTTCAGGTTGCCGAGCACCGCCACGTTGCGTGCACCGAGCGACGTCAGCCGCTCCGCATCAGCCGGGCTCTGCGCGAGCACGCGCGAGAATCCGCCGAACACGTCGCGCGTCGCCGCGCCGAACTTCGCCGCGCGCCGATGCGAGCGCGCGGACATCCGCGCGTTGGTCAGCACGAGCGGCACGTCCGCGCGGCGGCACTCGTCGATCAGCGTCGGCCACACCTCGGTTTCCATCACGAGGCCGAGCGTCGGCCGCCAGGCGCGCAGGAAGCGCCGCACCGCGCCCGGCATGTCGTACGGCAGGTAGCAGCGCAGCACGCGCTCGCCGAAGATCTGCTCGCCGGTCGCGCGGCCGCTCGGCGTCATGTGCGTGAGCAGGATGCGCGCGTCGGGCCGCGCGCGCATCAGCGCGTCGATCAGCGGCTGCGCGGCGCGCGTCTCGCCGACCGACACCGCATGCACCCAGATCAGCGGCGCGCGATCGTCCGGCGAACGGCCGGCGACGTGGCCGAAGCGCTCGCCGATGTGCTCGCGATAACCGCGCTCCTTGCGCGAGCGCACGAGGAGCCGGATCACCGCGATCGGCGCGACGAGCCACCACAGCGCGCGATAGATCGCCCTCAGCATGCAGCAGCCCTCGTATTGCGTCGGTGAAAAGTCGAGCTCAAACCAGCGCCCTGCCCTGCAGGCGCTCGAGAATCCCGAGCGGCGCGCATTCGCGACGCACCATCGCGTCGACCGGCAGGAAGAAGGTCTGCTCGAGCATGAACTGGCCGGACATCACAGCGTGCGAAGTCTGATCGGAGAAACATATCCACACGCTGCCTGGCGGAAACGGCATCGTCTGCTGTGGACAAGTCTTCTGGTAGTCGAGATCGGCCTTCATCCCGTCGTGCAGGTTCAGCATCAGGTGGTCGTACGCGCTGCGTGGCGACTTCGTCACGTGCAGCAGGTTCAACAGCCACGCCGAGCCCGGCAACTGCGGCCGGATCTTCGGCAGGAAGCGTTTCGCGACGTCCTCGAACGGCTCGCCGACACGCCACACGCGCGGCACGCCGGCCGGGTTCACGTTCGTGAACACGCGCAGGATCCGCTCGCCGTAGTTCGGCCGCGACGGGAACGCGTCGACGTGCAGCCGGCTGTCGTCCTTGCGCCAGGATGTCTGGCGCGTCTCGACCTGCATCAGCCGCAGGCTCGTCGGCGCGACGCGCAGCTTGCCGCGGTATTCGGGAAACAGGCCGTCGACGAGCGTGCCGGCCTGCTGCTGGAAGCGCGCGACCAGCGCGCGCACGGCCGATTGCGTGACGCTGTCGCCGAGCACGCCGACGAGCGCGCCGCCGTTCGGCGCGAGGCTGATGTTCTTGCGTTTCGGGTCGGCGAGCGCCGGATCGAGCAACGCTTCCTCGCCGCCTTCGATCGCGAAGCGCAGGTGCGGGAAATACAGCACCTTGCCTTCCTCGACCGCGGCGAGCAGCTGCTCGCGCGGCGTCGACAGGTTGTATCCGCTCCAGTCGGCGGACGGGACTTCGATGATCTGGGATTCGCTCATGATCGGTTCGCGTGCGTGACAGGCAAGGCAGGCAGGACAGGCATGACGGGCATCACAGCAGGCCGAAGCCCGCGAGTGCCGCCTTCACCTGCGCGATCGACGGCGGCTGCCCCGCCGTGCCGAGATTGACGACGTTCGGCGACCAGTATCCGCCGGTGCGCCAGGCCGTCGCGAAATTGTACAGTTCGACCGTCGGACGCTTCAGCGCGGCCGCGATGTGAACCAGACCTGTATCAACCCCGACCGTCGCGGCCGCGCCGTCGATCAGGCCGACGACGGCCGGCAGCGACAGCTTCGGCGGCACGATCGCCGCCGCGCCGAACGACTGAGCGAGCCGCTCGCTGGTCGCGCGCTCCGCGTCGTTGCCCCACGGCAGCACGAGCGACGCGCCGCGCCGCACGAGCGCCTGGCCGAGCTCGATCCAAGCGGCATCCGGCCACTGCTTGTCGGCGCGCGACGTCGCATGCACGAACACCACGTACGGCACCGGCAGGTTCAGGCCGAGCGTCGCGACCGCGCGCGCCGCCGCGCGCGTATCGAGGCCGAAGTCGACCGGATCGGCCGGCGTTGGTGCCGGGTCGCCCAGCGCGGCCGCGACCAGCTGGCGCGAACGCTCGACCACGTGCGTGCGCGGCGCGATCGGCACGCGCTTGCGATAGAAGAAGCGCACCGGCCATTCGTAGCCGGCGCCGTCGGTGCGATTGCCGAGGCCGGCGAGCGGGCCGCGCGCCCAGCTCGCGACCCAGGCCGTCTTGATGAGCCCCTGGCAGTCGATCACGAGGTCGTACTGCTCGGCCGCGAGGCGCTTGCGGAACGCGCGGATCTCGCGCCACGTCGCGCCCGAGAACGGCTTCTTGCGCCAGCGGCGCAACGAGAACGGCAGCACGTCGCGCACGCCGTCGACGAGCCGCACGAGGTCGACGAAGCTCTCCTCGACGAGCCAGTCGATCTGCGCGTCGGGATGGCGACGCCGGATATCGGCGATCACCGGCATGTTGTGCACGACGTCGCCCAGCGACGACACGCGCACGATCAGGATCTTTTGCACGCTGAAAAAACGCCGGCGGACAGCCGGCGACAGGCATAAAGACGCGATTTTATCGCGCCCGGGGAGGCACACAGGCAAAAAGCGGCCGCACGCCGTCAGCGTGCGCCGCTTTTCGGGAATGGCGCGACGATCCTTCTACCGTCGTCGCACCGGCGGCGGCCCGCAGGCCGCCGGGGTTCAGAACGGCAGCTCGACGTCCGGCTTCGCGGCCGTCAGCACGCGGCGGAAGTCCGCCTGGATGCGCTCGAGCCCTTCCTTGGTCTCCGC
>NZ_QTPZ01000014.1:0-184093 GCF_003853505.1 Burkholderia sp. Bp9015 | reverse complement strand
CAGGCCGGCGGCCAGATGATCAGCGTCGCGCAGCTGTTCTGCGAACTGCAGCGCGACTGGGCGCGCAGCGCAACCGTTCCGGCATTCATCAACCTGTTCATCGAAACCGGCGGCACCGCGGGCATCCAGTTCTCGTACGACAAGAACTGAGCCGCGACGGCGCATGCCGTTTCGTGCGGTTGCGACCGTCCGGATACCGGCGGTCGCAACCGCGACACCACCCTGCGTCGACGCATTCCCTCCGATCCGTTACGAATACGCACGCACATCGCGGCGTTCCAGGCTCGCGACTGGGATGCCGTCGACACGGTGGAGGTCTATCGCCTCGATCAGATCGCCTGAAGCCCGCCGCCGCGCCGGCAAGCACCGGCAGCGATTCGCAGATCGTGCCGTCCCCGATGGTGGCGCGATCGATTGTTCCCTGCACGGAACACTGAGGACCATCCGGCCCGGCTATCGACAGGCGACACGTTCCACTACGCTTGGACTCATACGGATTGCCAACGGCATCGGACTCGCATCAAGCTCGCGTAACCCGCCACGCCCCCGAACCGCCCGTTCGTGCCGCGTTGCAGCGCAGCCGCGCGAAGTCGTTCGCGCGGCTGCGACATGCCGGCGGCGCGTCGCGTTTCCCACGCGTTGCAGCCGTTTCGGCGCATGCCGCCGCGCGCCGCGCTTTCGTCACACGATTCGCGCGGCCGGCCGCCGCCGTCGCGTCGCCCGTCGATCGCCTCGGCATGCGTGGCAGCGCAGCAAACGGCCGCCCTTTACTCATGCCCGACGCCCCTCGGACAGCATCATGAAATCCCTGAACATAGACGATATCCAGGCCTTCCTGTTCGCCGTCGAGCGGCAAAGCATCACCGAATCCGCACGCCGGCTCGGCCTGTCGAAGTCCGTCGTCAGCAAGCGCATCAGCGACCTCGAGCGCACGCTCGGCGTGCAGCTGCTGATGCGCTCGACCCGCAACGTAACGCCGACCGAAGACGGCATGATCTTCTATCGTGCCGCGTCGGAATCGATGCGCCGGCTCGTCGACGTCGCCGAAGAAATCGCGGAACGCTCGCACGGACTGTGCGGCGAGCTGCGCATCACGTCGCCGGTGAGTCTCACTCGCCGCCTGCTCGGGCCGGCGGTCGCGGCCTTCGCCGCCGCGCATCCGCAGCTGCGCGTCACGCTCGACACCGACGATCGCACGATGAACCTCGAAGTCGAGCGCTTCGACGTCGCGATCCGCTCCGCGCGACTGCCCGACAGCGCGCTGATCGCACGCCGCGTCGCCGCATGCGAGCGCGTCGTCGTCTGCAGTCCCGACTACCTCGCCGCTCACGGCGAACCGGACTCGATCGACGCGCTGCTCGAGCACCGCTGCCTGAACTACAGCCATACGGCGCCGTCGGCCACCTGGACGTTCACGACGCCCGGCAGCCTCGGCAAGCCGCGCGCAATCAGCCCGGGCAGCGTGTTCCTGTCCAACAACGGCGAAACGCTGTGCGACGCCGCGGTGCAAGGCATCGGCATCGCGATGCTGCCGCGCTACATCGCGGACGACTGCCTGCGCGACGGCCGGCTGGTGCGCGTGCTCGCCGATGAAGCACCGCAGGACGAAGTGATCTACGCGGTCTATCCGCGCAATCCGTACGCGAGCAACAAGCTGAAGCTGTTCATCGAACACGTGCGCATCGCGCTGCTCGATCCGCCGCCGTCCGCCGGCACGGACAAGGAGCTGCATGTCGAAATGCTGTCGACGGATTCCGTCTGACGCGATGCGCGCCACCGTGTCGCCGCCGTCCCGCCGGATCCGTCCTGCCGTCACGCCATGCCGCCGACCAAGCCCGCGCTGGCCAGGCCTGTCAACGCAGCGGCGTTCGCTCGCATGCTGCTCGGCATGAGCCGCGAATACGGCCGAACCGACGGCGCGCGCCTGATCCACGTCGCGAAGACCATCGTCGCCGTCGTGCTGGCGGTGGGCGTGTCGATGCGGCTGGAGCTGGCAGCGCCGCGCATGGCGATGGTGACGGTCGTGATCCTGATGATGCCGGCGATCCGGCTGCTGTCCGGCGGGCCGTCGCTGACCGGACACGTCGAAAGCGTCGCGCGCGGCCTCAGCGATCGCGACAATCCGGCCGGCGCGACGCTGCTCGCCGACCTCAACCCGATCTTCACGTGGGTGCGGCTCGCGCAGCGCGTGCCGGTCCGGATCCGGCTGGACGGTATGCCGCGCGACGGCTTCCTCGCGGCGGGCACGACCTGCACGGTCACGCTGCGCCCGATGCCGCACTCGATGGCGCGCGGCGCGGCGCCGGATACGCGCACTTGATGCCGTGGTGCGGCCGTAGGCACACACGCCCGTGTTCGATATCGGGCAACACCGTGTTCTTGTTCGCGCGCCTTCCGGTGGCCCGGCATGCGCTTTTACACTGGGCATTCGTCGGCGATGCGAGCGGTATGTACTGCGCACCCGCTCCGTCGACGCATCCCGAACCGGCCGCGTCGAGCGCGCGCGGCCTCGATCGACCCCGCGCCGGCCTCGCCGGCCGGCAGGAGACTGGCAATGGCATTCAGCTTAACTCACGAACTCCGGCGCCGCACCGGGCGGCCGATGCAGTGCCGTTCGTTGCCGCGCGATGCGGATCGGCGCCGCGGCGGTCGCGCCGAAAGCAATCGATCATGCTGAACGTCTCTTTCGTCGGCATCGCGCCGCGCATCTCGTCACCCGGTCGCAGCCAGATTCACGTCACGCTGCTGGAGTGGTCGCACGATTCGCTACTGGTCCGCTGGGTCGAAAGCGGCCGCCTGCACTACGGCGAACAGAAATGGCGCCGCGCGGTCGCCCGGCGAGACGGACGGTGCGCGTATTCGGGCCGCGCCATCGTGCAGGGCGAGGCCGTGTTTCGTCCGACCGGCCGGCCGCGGCCCGCGAATCACCTCGCGATGATCGCGGCAGATGCGGTGGCGTCGCTCGATGCGTGATGCGTGATGCGTGATGCGCGGAGCGCGTTGTGCGTTGTGCGTTGTGCGTGGTGTGATGCGGTGCCGTGTCGTGCAACATCGATCGCGCGGAACGGTACTTGCTTCATCGGCAATTCACTGGCGCGAAGCGAGCCGCGCATCGCTGCGAGCCAAGTCGATCTTGGCTGCAACGCATCTTTCGCACTCCCGAGGCCCGTTCGCACACGCTTCACCGGATTCGTTGATCAACGGGCGACAGTGCGTCACGCGCATGCCGGCTTATCGTTCGACGCGATCGCGCGTATCGTCGACCCATGTTGTCCGATCCCGTCGACGTCATCGGCTTCGTTCGCCAACCGGCCGCTCTCGCTCATGTGAATGCGGCCGTCAAAACAGGAAATTGATCATGGAATTCGTACTGGACCACTCGCTCGACGAGGATACCGCCCGCGCGGTCGAACATGAAATCTGGCGCGTCGATCCCGACGCCAAGGTCGAGATCGATCGCGCGACGTCGCACGTGAAGGTCGAGTCGTGGCTGTTCCCCGAGGAATTCGTCGTCGCGTTCGAGGATGCGGGCTACAGCGTCAGGATCAAGACTCACTGACGCGCGCCCGGCCGGCGCCGCACGCGAGCGCGACCGTCGCGTTGCGCCGGCGACATTTTCCGCACCGGCCGGCGGCCCGCCGCTCACCCGCCGATCTTGAACCCCGGCAACTGCTGCCCGAGCCGCGCGCCCATTGCCGCGCCGAGCGCCTGCAGCGCATTGAACGGCCGGATCATCACCTCGAATTCGACGATCCGCCCGTCGACGTCGAAGTGGATCATGTCGATGCCCTTCAGCCGCTTGTCGCCGACCGTCGCACTGAACTCCAGCACGACGCTCGTGCCGTCGTCGTCGGCGAACGCGCGGTGGTATTCGAAGTTCTCGAGGATCGTGAGCACCGTGCGCAGCGCCAGCAGCAGCGGGGGCGCCGGTCCGTACGGCTTGAACGCCATCGGCGAGCGGAACACGGCGTCCGGATGGACGATCGTGTCGAGTTCGCTGAAATCCTTGCGCGCGAGCATCGCGTGCCACGTCGCGAGCGATGTCGCGACGGCAGGTTGCAGATTCGACAGGGGTTGCATGCTCAACGACTCCGGTAACGTCACACGAAAGAAACCCGCTCGAAGGCGGCGCCCGCTCGGGTCGCCGCCGCATGATGCCGCGCCGGCGTCGTCACGCGTCCGGCAGGATCACGACCTTGCCCTTCACCTGCCGGCTCGCCATGCGCGCGATTGCGTCGGCCGCGCCCGAGAGCGGCACGCGCTCGGTGATCACGGGCCGCACCTTGCCGGCCGCGAACCATTGCGCGAGCTGGTGCATGTTCGCCGCATGCTGCGCGGGGTCGCGCCGCACCGCGTCGCCCCAGAACACGCCCAGGATGTCGCGCTCCTTGAGCAGCGCGAGGTTCAGCGCGATCTTCGGAATCTCGCCGGCCGCGAAGCCGACCACGAGGAACCGGCCGCGCCACGCGGTCGCGCGCAGCGCCGCCTCGCTGTACGCGCCGCCGACCGGATCGTAGACGACGTCCGCGCCGCGTCCGCCGGTCAGTTCGTCGACACGGCGCCGCAGGTCCTCGGTCGCATAGTCGATCGTGTCGTCGGCGCCGGCCGCGCGGCACAGCGCGAGCTTGTCCGCGCTCGACGCGGCCGCGATCACGCGTGCGCCCAGCGCCTTCGCGATCTCGATCGCGGCGAGCCCGACACCGCCGCCCGCGCCCAGCACCAGTAGCGTCTCGCCCTGCTGCAGGCGCGCGCGCTGCTGCAGCGCATGCAGCGACGTGCCGTAGGCCAGCACGAGCGCCGCGCCCTGCTCGAACGTCATCCCCGGCGGCAGCGCCGCGATCTGCTGCACGTCGGCCACGCAATGCTCCGCGAAACCGCCATGACCGGTGAACGCGACCACCTCGTCGCCGGGCCGCCAGGCGCTCACGCCGTCGCCGACCGCGTCGATCACGCCGGCGAATTCCGCCCCGGGCGAGAACGGCAGCGCCGGCTTCACCTGATAGAGCCCCTGGACGATCAGCGCATCGGGGAAGTTGAGCGACGCCGCCTTCACGCGAATCCGCACCTGGCCGGCGGCCGGTTCGGGAACCGCGACGTCCTCGATGCGCAAGCGGTCGATCGGGCCGAATGCGGTACACAACAGGGCTTTCATGCTCTCCTCTCTCCTCGCGCGACGTCGTCGCGCAGCGATACGGCATCGATACGGCAGCGGGACGCGCCCGCGCGATCGGCGCGCAGCGCACGCGCATCGGCCCGCGCCGCGTCACCATCATTCGTGCTGCGCGGCGCTCTGAACCACGCGTCGCGCATCTCGAGCGTCGTCGTATCGGCGCTCGCCAGCAGGTCGAGCTGCGCATCCACCTTCGGCAGCTCCCGGCGAAAGAAGTAACGCGCGGCGGCACGCTTGCCGGCGTGGAAATCGCGATCGCACGCGTGCGCGGCGAGCGTCACGTCGAGCCACGGCCACGCGACGACCCGATGACCAAAGGCTCCGAAACCGGATGATCGGGTCGGCGACTGCCAATGCTGGCGGGAAATTTAGCACGGTCGTTCTAAACCGACAATGGCGGGTCGCCCCGATGGTGAACCGGGGCGATGGCGGCATGCGCAGGCGAAGGTTGGTCGATGCCGGCGCGCGACGCACCGGGCGCGATGCCCGACGTGCCCGCGCCCCGCTCACGCGTGCGGCGGGGGGGCCGCGTCGTCTGCCAGCGTGCCGAGCGGCACGAAGATGTAGCCCTTGCCGCGCACCGTGCGGATGTAGCGATAGTCGCCGACCGCCTGCTCGATCAGGTTGCGCAGCCGGAAGATCAGCACGTCGAGCCCGCGCTCGGAGCGCCCGGCCACGGTCAGCCCCAGCAGCGCGAGGATCTCCGCGCGCGACAGGACGCGCAGCGGCTGCGAGATGAACAGTTCGAGCAGCGCGAATTCGCTCGCGCGCAGCCCGAGGTCGTCTCCCGCGCGGGTCGCGCGCCGCGTGACGAAATTCACCTCGATGTCGCCGAACGCATAGGTTTCGGCATTCCGCGGCCCGCGCGGCGACTCCGGCCGGTTCGGCGCGTAGCGGCGCATCGCGCTGCGCACGCGTGCGACCAGCTCCATCGGCTCGAACGGCTCCACGACATAGTCGTCCGCGCCGATCTCGAGCGCGACGACCTTGTCGACCACCTGCGCGTCGCGGCTGATCACGATCACCGGCATGTCGTAACCGGCCCGCCGCAGTGCGCCGAGCGCCATGTAGAACGTCGTGGCTGGCCGTTCGACCCGCAACACGATCAGGGTGGGCGGTGCCGCGCTCACGTGCGCGAGCAGCATCGACACATCGTCGAGCGCCGACGTATCGATCTGGCAGCCGCGCAGGAGCACGCGGATCCTGTCGCGCATGCGCGGATCGGGCTCTACGACGAGAACTTGGGTGGCCATGGAAAATCGTCCAGCACGACGGCCCGCACGGCGCATCGCGACGTCACGCCGGCCCGCCTTCCAGCCGGAACGGCCGGGTGCGGCCCGCACGAACCCGCGCGCGCACGACGCCGGCGACTACACATGCATGCAGCAATCGAGACTCGTCAGGAAATAGCTCAGGCTCTTGCGGATCGACGTCTCGACGTCCCGCACGTCGCGCGCCGCGGGCGACTGGCCGAGCAGCGTCGCGACGATGTCGAGCGCCTCCCACGGATGCCGGTCGTCGTAGTCGGCGTGCAGCTTGAGCCAGCGCATCGCGCGATGCCGCACGGCCGGTTCGAACTGCCGTTCGTACGGCGATGCGCACAGCAGCGCGCTCCACTCGCCCGTCACGCCCTCGATCGCATAGTTGGTCGCGGCGATGCTCGGCGCGAGCGCGTCGGTACTGCCGCTCTTCCAGCACCAGTGGCTCAGCGAGAATCCGGCCAGCGGCGCGTCTCCGCGCAGCAGCATGTCGATCGTCACGCCCGATTCCGCCGCCCAGTTGGCCCAGTGATCGACGTGGTTCTGCTCGACGCGGATATTGCGGATCAGATAGCGCCGCGCCTTCTCGTCGCCGCGCGACCGGTAGGCGGCGGTCTTCACCAGGTTCATCGCCATGTATTCCGGAAACTGGCTGACCACCGCCCAGCCGGTCACGAAGAATGCGCGCAGTTGCGACGCGCGCAGCGTCCCGCCGCTCATCGCCGCGAACACCGGATGCGCACGGACGCGCGCCTTCAGTTCGTCGGTCGCGCCGACCACGTCGCGCAGCCAGGCCGGATAGCTCGCCAGGTCCATCAGGTCGCCGGTCAGTTCAAATGGAGCACTCATGCGTTCGTTCCTCGCTTGGTTCAATGGAATCCCCCTTCCTGCCAGGGCGCGGGGCGGCTGAAGTAATAGCCCTGGCAATAGTCGACGCCCAGCGCGCGAAGCATCTCGGCCGTCGCCGTATCCTCGACGTGCTCGGCGACGGTGCGGTACTGCATCACGTGCGCGATGTCGTTGATCGCGGACGCGATGCCGCGCTTGATGCTGTCGGACGTCATGGTCGACACGAGGCCGCCGTCGATCTTCAGGTAGTCGATCGGCAACTGGCGCAGATACGAAAACGACGACATGCCGGCGCCGAAGTCGTCGAGCGCGAAGCGGCAGCCGAGGTCGCGCAGCTCGCACATGAAGCGCGACGCGACCTCCAGGTTGCGCACGGCGCTCGTCTCCGTGATCTCGAAACACAGCAGCGACGGGTCGAGCCCCGACGCCGACAGTTCGGCGATCACGAACTCCACGAAGCGCTCGTCGGTGATCGACATCGCCGACAGGTTCACGTTGTATTCGACGTAGCGGCGCTGTTCGAGCCGCGCGAGGCGCCGGATCACGGTGCGTACGACCCAGCGGTCGATCATCGTCATGTGGCCGTAGCGCTCGGCGGCCGGCAGGAACACCGGCGAGATCAGCTTGCCGTCGGCGTCCGGAATGCGCAGCAGGATCTCCGCGCGCTCCCGCGCGCCGAGCGCGGGCTGGATCGGCACGATCGGTTGCGCATACAACTGGAAGGAATTCGTCTCGAGCGCCGTCTTCACGCGCCGGCTCCACTGCGTGTGATACGCCTGGCGGCTCGAATGCATGTCGCGCGAATCCGCGACATGCACGCGGTTGCGGCCGCGATCCTTCGCGACGTAGCACGCGACGTCGGCCATCTGCATCGCCTTCTCGACGCTCTCGGGCCGGCACGCGAGATCCAGCACGCCGATGCTCACGCTGAGCTTGAACGGCTCGCCTTCCCACAGGAACGTGAAGTCCTCGAGACTCGCGCGCAGGCGTTCCGCCTTGCCGCCGTCCGGCGCGCCGTCGCGGCCGGCCGGCAGCAGGATGCCGAATTCGTCGCCGCCCAGCCGGCCGAACACGTCGTCGTGGCCGAGACTGCGCGCGAACACCGCGGTCGCGTCGCGCAGCAGCGCGTCGCCCGCCGCGTGGCCGCACACGTCGTTGACTTCCTTGAAGCCGTCGAGGTCGAGCACCAGCAGCATCCCGCCGCCGCGCTGCGCCAGCGCGTCGCCCAGGCGTCGCTCGAACGCCGTGCGATTGATGAGGCCGGTCAGCGCATCGTGCGACGCCTGCCAGGTCAGCTTCTCGATCAACTGGTGTTCGCGCGTCATGTCGCGCAGGATCAGCACGTAGCCGACGCAGCGGCCCGCGGCGTTGTCCATCTTCGACAGCGACGCGCGCACCGACACCGCCGAGCCGCACACGCGGATCAGGTCGAGATCGCGGGTGAACGTGGGGTCGCTGCGGTTGCCGAGCGACGCGAGCAGCTTGATCGACATGCCCGTCGACGTGTCGATCAGGTCCAGCACGTCGTTGATCGGCTTGCCGACACACTGCCGCGACGACGTGCCGAGCAGCTGCTCGGCCGCCGGATTGACGGTCTCGATACCGCGCGTGAGGCCGATCGTGACGATCGCATCGGCGACCGAGCGCAGCGCGGCTGCCGCGAATGCCTGGCTCCGGTCCAGCTCGGTCTGCATCGACACCTGCTGGCGTTGCGCGCGGCTCGCCCACCGCACCGACAGCAGGATGATCAGCAGCGAGGCCACGATGTACGACAGGAACAGCTGGATGACGGCCGAGCGGAATTCGGCGCTCAGTTCGTCGGAAAAGCGCTTCGGCAGCGGTTCGATGTGCGCGTTGAGATCCCAGATCGCGTGGTTCAGGCTGCTCGTGCGCCGGACGTCGTCCGCATGCACCGACGCGTGCAGCGCGTTGGCGATCCTGCGCAGGTCGACCAGTTGCCGGTCCGCGTCCTCCCAGTATTGCAACGCGGCGTTCAGGCGTGCGAAGCTGCTCAGGATCGGGTAGAACCACACCACCGCCGCCGCATCGACCGGATTGATGCCCGCCTCGATCAGCGCCTGGCGCGCCACGCCGTGTTCCGGCGGCGTACTGGTCATCGCGCGGCGCGCGGCGCCGAGGAAGGTGAGGGTCCGGTCGACCGCCAGGTATTCGTCGAACAGCTTTTCGTCGCCGGTCTGCCCGTAGCGGCTCAGCAGCAGGATCTCGTCCTTCTGCGCCTTCGACCAGCTGCTTTCGCCGCCGACGTACACGCGCAACGACATGATCACGATCAGGCTGACGGCGACGAACCCGGCCAGCGCGACGACCACGACGACGATCGGCAGGATGCCGAGCGCCGGACTCCATGGCCACACGTGGAACGAGCTGCGCTGACTCTGGAGCTTCGAAATGTTTTCCATACCTGAATGACTGTTTTTCTGATTCTTGTCGATGCCGCCTGCCCGACGCGTCGCCGCACCGCCTGCGCCAGGCACCTCCCCGTTCCCTTTGCGCGCCGCGCCGCCGTGCATGCCATCGCGCCACGACGCGGTGCCGGCGACTATGTCGTCCGGACGCGGCGCGACAACTCGGCGCCGGCATCCGTACCGGCATCGGTCGCGAGAATGCGGCGTGTTTCGTCGCGCACGACCCGATGGCAATCGCAGCCCTGCCGTTCGAGACCGGCGAGATCCGTGAGCACGATGGCACCGCGATGCTGATGGATCAGGCCAAGCTCGTGAAGCTGCCGCGTGGCATCGGTGACGGTCTCGCGGCGCACGCCCAGCATCTGCCCCAGCATGCCGTGCGTGACCGGGATTTCGATGCTGCGTGCGCGCTCGTAGGCGATCAGCAGCCAGCGGCCCAGTTGCTGCCGCATCACGTGATGACGGCTGCAGAACATGACCTGCGACGCCTGGGACAACGCCAGCTGCATCCGCACGAAGACCTGCCGCCGGATCGCCGCCGACACGTCGCACGCGTCCGCGAAGCGGCGCGCATACAGCCGGTACGCGAACCCGCCGCGATAGACGACGACGCGGCGCTGCATCGCGCTGCCGATGACGTCGTCGCACACGATGCCTTCGCGGCCGATTTCCGTCACGCCGAGTGTCGTCTTGCCGCCCGCCGTGTATTGCAGGGAAATGCCCGCCGTCACCGGAAAATAGACGGCCTCCAGATTCTCGCCGGCATCGCACAGCACCTGGCCGGTCTCGAGATTCGAAAGCATCAGATGAGGCGCCAATTCGGAACGGTTAATTCCGTCGAGCGCTGACAGGAAATGATTGGCACCAAGTGCATGCGGCAACTCGATGACGTTGTTGGCCTGATGTATCACGGCGCACCTCGTACGTTGTATCCCTGCCCCTCGGCCACCGGACCTTCCTGCTGTTTTCACCGCACCGGTTTAACGGTTTCTCCGCCTTTTCAGCGCGGTGACATTGAGCAAAAAGGTATCACGCAGCCCAACCGTACGCGACACTCCGCTTTTGTTACATGAAGTAATTTGACAGTTCGGCTCGCCATCCGAAGATACTTGCATTGTCAATAAAAAATTGGCGATTTAAATCCCACCCATATAAAACGGATTGCGCAATGAATCATTGAAAACGGTGCATGAATGTCAATGCGCGGTAATGCGATTTACACTGGAAATTAAAATCATTCCCGAATCGAAAAGAATGCGGAAAGTGTGGGTTATCCCACACTTCTCCCTCGTCAGGTGAGCGCCGTGACGGCGTGCACGTCCGAGACGGGTGCTAGTGCGCCGATGCCGTGGCCCGGCCCGCGTCGAGCGATGCGGCCCGCAATGCGTCCGCCGGATCCGGGAAGTCGCGTTGCCGCAATTGCGCGAGCCGCGCATCGCGCGCGTCGGGCGCAAGCGGCTGCGCGTCGAGCCGGTCGCGTTCGGCCGCGTAATCGCGATAGCGTGCCCGCCACGCATCGTCGCCCTGCTGCATCCGCTCGACGCGCGCGGCGACTTCGGCGCCGAGCTGCGCACGCAGCGCATCGGGCGTCGCGCGCTGGCCGTCGAGCCGCGCGAGCGTTGCAAGCGCATCGCGTTGGCGCGCCGCGCGCTCGCGTGCGTCGCGCTCGTCCGGCGGCAACGCCTGATCGAGTGCGGCGAGGCGTGCGCGCTTCTGCGCGTCGTCGAGCGTCGGATCGCGCGCGATCCTGATCCGGTCGAGATCGCCGCGCTGCCGCCGCAATTCCGCGTCGAAGAACGGCGCGCTCCAGTCGCCGAGCCAGCGGCGCGCGAGCGCCGCACGCCGCTCGAGTTCGCCTGCGATGCCGTCCGGATCGAGACCGGCGCCTGCCGGCAGCGCGCCCGGCAGCGTGTCGAACGCGGCGATGCACGCGCGATAGCGCGGCCACAGATCGAGCGCATCGCGGCGGGCCGGCTCGCCGATCGGCTGCGATGCGATTTCGTGCGCGACCAGCGCATCGAGCGCCGCGGGCGTCAGGTCATGCTGCGCAAGCAAAAAGTAATCGAAGAATTCCCGCACCGCATGCGCGTGCGCGAGGCGCCCGCCGGGCCCGACCGGCAGGCGCGGCGCACGCGCGCCCGCGAGCGATGCCGGCAGCGTGACATCCGACACGGCAAGCACCGGCCGCGGCACCGCCGCACCGCTCGGCGCGGCGTGGCCGGGCGGCGCGGTATCCGTGGCGGCCACGGCAGCCGTCGACGCAGCCTGACGACCGAACGCGTGCCAAACGGCGGCCGCGGCGATCGCCCCGGTCGCGCCGTACAACACCGCGCGGGACAGCATGGTCCGGACCTCCATCGCTCAGGCGCCCTGCTGCTTCAGCCGGTTTGCCTGCACGCGCAGCGCGGCGACCGGGTCTTCCGCATAGGCGCCGCGAACGCCGAGCAGCTGGTTGATCGCGTCGAAGTGATTCCAGCGATAGCGCGTCGAAATCACCGTGCCGAACCGCGCACTGCAGGTCGACGTGAAACCGTCGTTCGGGCCGGCGCCGGCCAGCGCCATGACGTTGCCGGCCGTCAGGAACACGAGCGTCGAAGGATCCAGCACGTTCGCCGGATCGATGACCGGAATCACGCTGGTGTCGACCGCGCCGGTCACGATGCCGAGCAGCGACACCGGCTGATACGCGGCCCCGCTCCACGAGTACAGAAGATGCACGTTGCCGCCGATCGTCTCGATCGGTGCGCCGGTGCCGCACGCGCCGGCGCCGAGCCCCGGGCTCGGGAACAGCTGATTGAACTGCGCGGCACGGGGCGTGCTCAGCGCGTTGAGCGCGGCGATCGCATCCTGGTTCGTGTTGTGCGTGTCGCTGGTGAGGATCCCGAACAGGTTCAGCAGCGCACCGAATATCGGCGTCGACAGGCCGGTCGGGTCGAGCTTCAGCGCGCCCAGCACGAAATCGGCGAACTGCGAGCCGCGGTGCGGCGTCGCGATCGTCGTGACCGACGCGACGAGCGCGGGCGCGACCGACGCCACGTAGCGCGACGTCAGCCCGCCCTGGCTGTGGCCGATCAGGTTCACCCTGGCCGCGCCCGTGACCGCGAGCACCTGCTTGACGTACGCCAGCAACTGCTCGCCGCGCCCGTTCGGGCCGAGGTCGCCCTGGAAACCGGACAGGTCGGCGACGTAGACGGTCGCGCCATGCCGCTGAAGATCGGCCTGGATGCCGTACCAGTACGGCAGGACGCCGAAATAGTCGTCGGTCCCGGTCAACCCGTGCACGAGGACGATCGGATAGCGGGTCGCCGCGTAGTCGTCGACGGCCGTCTGCGCATCAGCCTGCACCGGGCCCAGCAGGACCCACGCGAGCAGGGCAATACGGGCGATGAACCGCGCGTACCCGATTGGCACGCAGCGTGCCGACACGGCGTGCAGGAACGCCACCGCGATGCCCCGCACGGCCGCGTCGGCGCCACGACGCGGCGCGATGCGCTGGTCGATGTCGATGTCATGCATTCGCGTGCTCCCCTGCGGCATGCGCGGCCACGCGCCGCTGCCATGCGATGAACAGCGGCGCGCCGACGACTTCGAGCGCCGTGAAACCGACGAACGGCGGCCACGGCAGCCCGAGCGCCGCGAGCGAAATCAGCCGCCCGATACCGCCGAGAAAGATCATCGTCCACAGCGTCGCGAACAGCCGCCCCTGATGCTCGATGCGCGGGATCACCGAAAACGCCGCGAGCCCGAGCCCGAGCCAGACGCCCGCATAGAAACGCAGGTTGCCGTCCAGCGTCGCGTCGGCCGGCAGCGCGATGCCGAGCGACGCGTACAGCGGATCGTGGATGCCCATCATGCCGAGCACCCCGGTGATCGTCGGAACCAGCGCAAGCACGGCGGTCGCCGCCTGAAGCGCGCGTTTGCTCATTCGAATTCTCCTTGCGTCATCGATAAAAAATGCCCAGCACCTGAACGCTCGTCGACTCCGGCATCGCGCCGAAGCGGCTCCACGACGGCCCGCCCTGATGCAGCCATTGCAGCGCGACGTCGAAGCGGTCGAAACGTCGCCGCAACTCGAGCCAGTATTGCCGGCCGCCGCCGAGATCGGCCTGCACGAAACCCGACAGGTCGAGGCGACGCACGCCGACATTACGCCACGCCGCCATCACGAACACGCCGTGACGGGTTTGCAGTTCCTGCGCGGCAATCGAGGTCTGCACCGCACGGCCCCATGCGAGCGGGTTCGCGCGCTGCAGCGACCGCCATTGCGCCGCGTTTGCGCCGCCGCCGTTGCTCTGGAATTCGGCGGTCAGCGACAGGTCGACCGGCAGCGTCCACGTCGCGCCCACCGATGAACTGGTGCGAAACGCACGATCGTCGGCCGCGCCGGTGGCACGCGCGATCAGCGAGCGCCGGTAGCCGCCCGTCCATTCGAGGTACGCGACCACCGAGTTGCCGAGCAGCACGCTCAGATTCTGGCCGAACTGCGGCGCCTGCCCGCTTTCGCCGTAGACGATCCATTGCGGCTGGATCGCCGCGGTGAGCCGCTGGCTCGCGACGAGCATCCAGCGGTCGACGCCGTTGGTGCGCTGCAGGTCGGACGACGCGGCCGGATCGCCCGGCAGGCTGCGGCGCTCGAGCCGCGGCGACAGCAGCGCCGCGAGCGAGCCCGAGTCCCACACCTGTTGTGCGCGCAGCCCGACCGTGCCGAGCCGGTTCGTGTGCCGGCTGTCCGGATCGGGCGGCACGTCGAGACTCACCGCCCCGGCCCGGAAGAAGTCGGTCGGGTTGTAGCCGATCGCCGCGCCGAGCCGCTCGTTCACGCGCCCCGCGTCGACCACGAACGCGGGGGACGCGCGCCAGCTCGCATACGCTTCCTTCACGAGCGTCACGTCGCGCGACGACGTGCGCGACGTGCCGAGCGGATCGAAGCGGTCGAAGCGCATCGAGAAATGCGCGGCGAACGACGGCGTCAGCCACTGGCCGTATTCGAACTCGATCGACAGCTGGTTGCGGCCGGCCTCGCCGCCGTCGCGATAGCGGCTCGTGCGCAGCGCGTCCTGCACGTTCAGCTTCCACGGCTTCGCGGTATCGGCGGGGGGCGCGGCCGGCTGGTCGGCCAGCGCGAGCGCCGCGGCATCGGCCGCGTCGACGCCGGCCGTGCCATCCGCCGCACCCGCTCCACCCTCCCCACCCGCATCCGCTGCATGTACGAGCGCGGGCAGCAGCACGAACGCGAGCGCCGCGATCCGGCCTCGGCGCCGCGCCGTCATTGCGCCTGGAAGCGGGACAGGTAGTCGCGCTGCAGCCATGCATCGGGAATGTCGCGCCACGCGTAGTCGGAGAAGCGCATGACCGTGACCCAGTTGCTGTCGAGCCCGTCGACGATGACGGTCTCGGTCGGCCGCTCGACGCCCAGTTGCATCGTGTAGCGGCGATAGAACGCGGTCTTCAGCAGCCGGTCGCTTTCCGAATAGAAGCGTGCCTTCAGCGGCCGGTTGTTCGCCGCGTCGATCCAGATCTCGATGCGCCGGTACGTGAGCCCGTCGCCGTGGCCGGCGAGCGCGAGCCGGTACGCGCGACGGGTCTGCCGGTCGCCGTCGACGATGTCCTCGACGCCCTTCAGCGCGGCCGTATAGTCGTGCGCGAGATTGACCGTCACGACGTCGCCGTTGGCGGCCTGGCCGAGCAGCCGCTGGTCCGGCGAGATCCGCACGCTGGCCTGGTTCACCGGATCGTAGAACCACAGGTCGTTGCCGTTCTTCAGCATCAGCTTGCCCGTGTCGCGCGCCGGCGCGACGAAGCGCACCAGCGTGCGGAACGCACCGCCGGGCGCGTCGGGCTTCGAATGGATCGACAGCGTATTGCCGTCGACCTGCTTGCCGGACCGGTACTCGACGAGCGTCGCGGTCAACACGAACGATTTCTCCGGCGTGCGGATCGCGTCGCTCGCGGCGAGCACCTTCTGCGGATCGGGCGCCGGCTGCGCAGGCGCGACGCCGGCCAGGAACGAAAGACTCAGACAGCATGAAACGAACAGGCGACGCACGGGCGCTCTCCCGAAAGTGAAGTGAACGAAAAACGCGGCAATCGGGCGACCTCACACGTGCCGCAGCGCATCGACGATCGACAGCCGCGCCGCATGCCGCGACGGCAGCCACGCGGACAGCCCGGCCACGCACGCGAGCCCGGCGAACGTGACGGCGATGGTTCGCCACTCGCCCCACACGCGCACCGTCAGCGCGACGGCGTCGATCCGCGCGGGCGGCGTCCAGGCCAGCCCGCTGCGATTGACGATCGCGGCAATGGCGAGCGCGACCAGCACGCCGAGCGACGCGCCGGCCACGCCGAGCAGCGCGCCCTCGCAGACGAACAGCGCCTGGATGCCGCCGCGCCGCATGCCCATCGCGCGCAGCGTGCCGATCTCGACGGTGCGCTCGATGATCGCGGTGCTCATCGTGTTGCTGATCACGAACAGCACGATCGCGCTGATCAGCACGAACACGAAACCGAAGATCACCGAGAACATCCGGTTGGTCTGGTCGTAGAACGGGTTCAGCGTCGCGAAATCGACGACGTCGAGCGCCTGCCCGTCGAAGCCGCCGTGCAGCAGCTCCTCGATGCGCGCCCGCGCCGCCGGCAGGTCGGCCGTGCGCGCGAGCTGGATCTCGATCGCGGTCGCGCGCGGCGCGGCGCCGCCGTAGACGAGCCGCTGCGCCTGCGGCAGTTGCACCGCGAGATACACGTCGTCGAGTTCCTTCACGCCCTGCTGGTCCGCCTTCACAACCGAGAAGCGGCCGACGTTCGGCGCGCCGCCCGCGCTCGCGGTCAGCACTTCGACATGGGGCGCGCCGTCGGCGGCCGGCCGCGTTCCGGCCTCGGCCTGTGCGAGCGCGAGCACGTCGAGCGGCGCGGTCGCAGCCGGGCCGTCGGCAGGCGGCTCGGCCGGGGCCGGCGGCGCATCGCGGCAATCCGGCACGCGCAGCGGGCCGCACAGGTGCAGCACGCGCGCGACGCCGAGGCCGACGATCGCCGCGTCGCCGGCGCTGCCGCGCAACGCGAATGTGCGCGGCTGCAGCGGGAACCCGTAGGCGTTCCATTGCTGCATCCGGTACTGGTCGTCCGCAATCGCGCCGAAGCCCATCACGGTGCGCGACACGCCGGCCGCGAAATTGCCGGCGATCCCGCCGAACTGCAGCGTCGGCGTGACGACCTGCAGCAGCGGCGCGAGCTGCGGGTCGTGCCGCAATCGTTCGATCAGCGCCGGGTAGCCGCGAATCCCGTACGCGGCCGGGTCGCCCGTGCCGTACAGGAAATAGCCCTGCCGCTGGATCTGCAGGTGGCCGCTGCGCTGCACGAAGTCGGTCTGCAGGCCGAGCGTGATGTCGCGGCTGAAGCCGCCGAACAACAGGATCGCGCTGACGCCGACGATCATCGCGAGCAGCGTGGTGAGCGAGCGCCGGCGGTTGCGCTGCAGGTTGCGCAGCGCGAGCATCAGCGTATGGGTCATCGGTACACCTCCTGCGTCGCCGTGTCGTCGCCGGCCCGCTCGTGGCCGACGATGCGGCCGTCGAGAATCCGGATCACGGCGTCGGCCACCTTCACCACCTCCGGATCGTGCGACGACACGATGAACGACACGTCGCGCTCGCGCTGGATCGCGCGCATCAACGCGATGATCGCGTGCCCGGTCGCGCTGTCGAGGTTCGCGGTGGGTTCGTCCGCGAGGACCATCGCGGGCTCGGCCGCGAGCGCACGCGCGATCGCGACGCGCTGGCGCTGGCCGCCCGACAGCTGGCTCGGCCGGTGCCGCGCCTTGTCGGCCAGGCCGACCGCGTCGAGCAGGTCGCGCACCCGCGCCGCGCGCCGCGCGGGTAACCAGCCCGCCATCAGCAGCGGATACTCGACGTTCTCGTACGCGGACAGCACCGGCAGCAGGTTGAAGGTCTGGAACACGTGGCCGACATGGCGCGCGCGAAAATCCGACAGCGCATCGTCCGACAGCGACGCCGTGTCGTGACCGGCGATCATCACGCGCCCGCTGTCGGGGCGGTCGATGCAGCCGATCAGGTTCAGCAGCGTCGTCTTGCCGCTGCCCGACGGGCCGCTCAGCACGGTGAAGCGGCCCGCGTCGAGCGTCGCCGACACGTCGGCGAGCCCGGTCACGCGCACGCTGTCGAGCAGGTAGGTCTTCGACAGGTGTTCGACATGCACGAGGCTCACGACGCACCTCCCGCGCGCACCGCGTGCGCCGGCGCCACCTTCGATGCGTCCGCGCCCGCACCGCCGGGCACGGCCGGCAACCCGCGTATCAGCCGCCGCAGCTGCAGCCGGTACGCGAAATGCTCGACCTCGATCACGTGCCGCGGCGTGCGATGGAACGCGATGCCGCCGCTCCAGTCCGAGCGGCCGCGCCGGATCAGCCGGTCGATGCGCGCGGCCTTGCGCGGCGCCGCGTCGCGCGCATGCAGGTAGCGGGCGAGCAGCTGCGCCTGGTAGTCCATCAACGGCCAGTTGCCGGTCGAGGTCTGGAACAGCCCGATGAAGAACAGGTCGCGATGCTGCGCGTCGAACAGGTTCAGGTACAGCGACGGCTGCTGCTTGCGCCATTGCAGGTGCGCCTGTTCGATGAACGGGAAGCTCGGCTGGTAGCCGGTCGCGTACACGATCACGTCGATCGCCTCCTCGCTGCCGTCGACGAACACGACGCGATCGCCCTTCAGTTCGCGCACGTCCGGCCGCGCGGCGAGGTCGCCATGGCCGAGGTGATAGAACAGCGTCGAATTGATGATGAAATGCGATTCGAACAGCTTGTGGTCCGGCTTGCGCAGCCCGTAGTGTTCGGGTTGCCCGGCCGTCGTCAGGCGCAGCAGCCGCTCGCCGAAAAAACGCCGCGCCCACAGCGGCATGCGCAGCCGCAGCGGCCATTCCGCCCACTCGTCCGCCGGCATTCCGAACAGGAATTTCGGCCAGTAGTAGTACCCGCGGCGCGTGCTGTGGAAGACCGCGCGCGCACGATGCGAAGCCTCGACCGCGATGTCGCAGCCGGAATTGCCGGCGCCGACCACGAGCACGCGCTTGCCGTCGAAGATCTCCGGCGTGCGGTACTGCGACGAATGCAGCTGCAGCCCGTCGAACCGCCCCGGATAGTCGGGCAGTTGCGGATGCGACAGGTGGCCGTTGCAGACGATCACGCCGCGATAGGTCCGCACCTCGCCGCGATCCAGTTCCACGCGCCACTGCGTGCCGCCCTGCACCGGTGCGATCTCGAGCACCGAGCGGCCGAACTCGATCCGGTCGTACACGCCGAAGCGCCGCGCGTACGCGCGCAGATACGCGAGTGCCTGGTCGCCGCGTGCATAGGTCGGATAGTCGTCGGGAATCGGAAAGTCGGTGTACTCGGAAAACCGCTTCGAGCTGATCATGTGGATCGAGCGATACACCGCGCCGCTCGGGCGGCCGTAGTACCAGTTGCCGCCGACGTCGTCCTCGCGCTCGATCACGTCGAAGCCGATGCCGGCCGCGAGCAGGTTCTTCGCGGCGGTGATGCCCGCCGCGCCCGCGCCGATGATGCAGTACCGCGCGCCGTCGTTGCGCTCCGTCATGGTGAACCTCCTCTTCCCGTTCAAGTAGCCGACGCCGTCACGGCTTGCGTGTCGGTCGCGCCGGCGAGCCGCGCGTCGTACAGGTCTGCGATCGATGCGCCCGCGCGATCCGCGATCGCGAAGCGATCGTCCGGATAGCGCAGCAGCATGTCGGCGTCGCCCGCGTGCGCGGAGCCGAACACGATGCGGCCGATGCGCCATGCGTGCGGCGGCTCGCCGTCGGCGGGCCACGCGCCGAGCAGCACGCGCAGCACGTTTTCCAGGTGATTGACCGGCAGCCACAGCTGCGGACACGGCACGCGCCCTGCATCACCCTGCACACCCTGTACACCCCACAGCGCGGCGGGGTCGGCGGCCTTCGCCTGCGCGATGCCGCCGCTCCATCGGGCCTCGGGCAACAAGTCGTCGCGCCAGCTCGCGCGTGCGGACCGCCGGGCCGGGCCGTCCTCCGTCTCGCGCGGCAGCGCGACGGTCGTGCCGCCGGGTGGATGACTGCGGTACACGAACGTCGCATCGAGCAGCACGCGGGCGGCAAGCGACGCGCAGCGCACCGTCACGTGCCAGCCGTCGTCCACCGTGCGGCCGCTCACGTCGGTGTCGAGCGCGAGATCGCCATGGCCGTCGAGCGCGTCGGCGAGCGCGTCGAGCGCGATCGTGATGTCGACGGCTTCCTGCAGGCAGGCCCGCTCGCCGCCGGGCGGCGCGACCCAGTCGGCCACGACGCGCGCGTGCTCGAGCAGCAGCGACGCCGGCACGGCCGCGCGGCCGTCGACGCGGAAGGCATGCGTGTACGGTGCGCCGGCCGTGCGATAGCGCGTCGAGAAGCAAGCGAACGGCCGGAAGCGTCGCGGCGCGCCCGCGTGATGCCGGCGCGTCGCGAGTTCGCCGAGGTTCGGCAAGCCTTCCACCGCGTCGAACCCGCGCAGTTGGATCGGCGTCAGTGCGCGGCCGACCGCGCCCATGTACATCGGCTCGCCGCTGCCGGATGTCGCTGAATTCGCTGGATTCGCGAGTTCCGCGAGCCAGTGGCGCACGCCTTCGTCGATTCGCATCGGCGTTACGTAGCGCCGCGTGACGGCGAGGTTCGTGATCATCCCGACACCGTCCCAGGTCGGCCACGCGATCGTCTTCACGACGCGCTCGCCGGCGTCGCGCCGCGCCCACCAGCCGAGCCGCGCCAGCGCCTCGTTCGCGGCCGCATAGTCGGTCTCGCCTGTCATTCCGCCCCAGCGGCCGGTCAGCGAGCCGACGTTGACGAAACAGTCGACGCGCGGCCGGTTGCGCACCGCCGCGTAGAGATTGAGAAAGCCGAGCACCTTCACGCGCGCGATGCCGATGAACTCGTCGGCGCGCTTGCGCGGCAAGCGCACCGGCTGATCGATGCCCGCGTTGTGGATCACGGCGCGCAGCCGGTCGCCGAATGCGTCGCACAGCGTGCGCACGGCCTCCGCGTCGGTCACGTCGCATACGCGGTAGTGCACCGGCAGGCCGAGCGCGGCCACGGCGTCGAGCGACGCCTTCAGGTCGCGCCGGCGTTCGAGCTGCCGCAGCGCATCCCGGATCGCCTTCGGCGATCGCCCGGGCGTCGCCTGGCGCAGTTGCTCGAGCCCGTAGCGCTTGAAGCCCGCGTCGTCGAGCGCGAGCCACGGCTCGTCGCCGGCGGGCAACGCATCGCGCCCGGTGACGACCACCGTGCAGCGATGGCGTTTTGCCAGCGCGCACGCGGCCAGGAAACCGATGCCGCGCGCGCCGCCCGAGAACAGCACGACGTCGTCGGGCGCCCAGTCGGGCGCCGCGTCGGCCGGCAGATCGTCGCGGGTCGCGACGAGCGTATGGCGGCGTCCGCCGCGGTGGCCGACCTCGAAGCGTCCCCAGCGGTACAGTTCGCGCGCGACCAGCTGGTCGACGCGCCCCGTTTCGTCGGGCGCGATGTCGAGCACGCGCACGTTGCAGTTCGGCAGTTCCTGCGGCAGCGTCTTCGCGAGGCCGGCCCACAGTCCGCCGAGCGGCTGCACGAGCGGGCCGTGGCCATGGCCCATCAGGCCGTCCTGCCAGGTGAGCGCCAGATAGAACAGCCGCGACGTCGATTCTTCCTGCGACCAGTCGCCGTAGCACGCCTGCAGCAGTGCGACCGTACGGCGCAGCGGCGCTTCCCATTGATCGCGCGCGTCGAGCGAGAACTGCGCTTCGATGCCGAGATCGACGATCCCGTCGAACGGCCCCGACTGCGCGGCGAACGCGCTCGCGGCGGCTGCCGGATCGACGCCGTCGGCCGGCGCGAACACGCCCGGTTTCGCACAGGCGCGCGTAAGAGTCGCCACCACGCGCTCGACCGTGCGACCGCGGCCGTTGACGATCGCGATCCGCTTGCCGCTCAGCTCGGCCGCCGGCAGGTCGGGCAGCGGCTCGATCTCGACCGGCCGCCAGGTGAAGCGGTGCGTCGGCGTGGCGTCGGTACGCTGAGGCGCGTCGTCCGCGATCGCGTCGCGTTGCAGAAAGGCCAGCACGTCCGGCGCCAGCGTAGGGCCGGCGGAATGAACGGGCGTGGGTGATGCCGCGCTCGCCGGTTGCTCGGCACCGGGTGTCGGTGTCGGTGTCGGCGTTGGCGTTGGCGTTGACGCTGGCGTCGGCGTCGGCGTTGGCGTTGGCGTTGGCGTTGGCGTTGGCGTTGGCGTTGGCGTTGGCGTTGGCGTTGGCGTTGGCGTTGGCGTTGGCGACAGCGATGGTGACGGCAACGGCAACGACGTAGCCCCCAGCGCTTGCGTGCCCGTAAACGGACACACCGATGTCCTGACAGCCGGCGCGCTTGCATCCCCCCCGGCCTGCCCCGCGGACACCCGCTCGCGCAAGCGCGGCTTCGCGATCAACCGGATCCCGTCGCGCGGACGCAGCGAGATCGTCGCGCCGGTGTCGAGCGAATGACCGGGCACCGCGCTCAGGTCGACATGCTGCGCCACCACCGCGATCAGCACGCGCATCTGCAGCAACGCGGTCTGATAGCCGATGCATTTGCGCATCCCGCCGCCGAACGGAAAGTACGCGTACCTGTGGCGCTCCGGCGCATGCGATCCGAAGTTCTCCGGATCGAACGCGTCGGGGTTCGCCCACAGCGCCGGATGACGATGCGTGACGTACGGCGACATGAACACCGACGAGCCGGCCGGCACGTGATAACCGCCGATCTCGTCGTCGTCGACCAGATCGCGCGTGAAGCCCCAGATCGGCGGGTACAGGCGCAGGATCTCGTCGACGGTCTGCGCGAGGTACGGCAGGCGTTCGAGATCCGCCGCATCGGGCGCGCGGCCGCCGAGCACCGCATCGAGCTCCTCGCGCAAACGGCGCAACACCTGCGGATGCTGCGCGAGCGCATAGAGCCCCCACGCCATCCCGCTGCCGGTGGTTTCGTGGCCGGCGAGAAACACGGTCATCACCTCGTCGTGCACCTCGCGCTCGGTCAGCGGCGCGCCCGTGTCCGGGTCGCGCGCGGCGAGCAGCAGCGAGATCACGTCGCTCGTGTCGCAGCGCCCCGCGCGATGCTCGGTGACGATCGCGTCCACGATCGTGTCGATCCCGCGGCGTGCGTGCGCGATCCGGCGATTGAACGGCGTCGGCATCCAGCGCGGCACGAAATCGTTCAGGTTGCCCTGCGGCATCATCGCCGCGATGCCGAAGCGCACGGCCGGCCCGACGTCGTCCGCATGCCGCGAGATGTCCGCGTTGAACAGCATCAGCCCGAGCATGCGCAGGCTCACGCGCATCATTTCCTCGACGGCGTCGAACGGCGCATGCGCCGGCCGCTTCAGCCACGCCTCGACGAGCGCGAGCGCCGCAGCGCCGACCGCGGCCGTGTGCGACTCGACCTGCTTGCGGTGAAACAGCGGCTGCACCACGCGACGGTGACGCCGCCAGAATTCGCCGTCGGTCGTCAGCAGGCCGTCGCCGAAGAACATCTTGAAGTTGTCGTAGAAGCGGCCGCGCACGTAGTTGCGGTGGTTGTCCTGCAGCACGTGCTGCACGCCGTCGGGATGCGCGAGCGCGTGCGTGAGGAACGGGCCGAGACGGTTGCGCGCGATGTCACCGTACTGCTGCTGCAGCTTCAGCAGCATCGTGACGGGATTGCGCTTGTACGCCGCGAGGTTGCCCATCACGACGCTGCCGCGCGGGCCGGGCGCGAGTCGCTTCATGCTCATGCGGACACCTGTTCGGAAGGCGCGCGCCCGGCCAGTTGCGCGTCGATCTCGCCGCGCGCGGCGAACGCGCCGGTCACGCGATGCACGTAGCCGATCACGATGCCCGTCACGTCGCGCATCTGCATCAGGATCCTGCCGTCCGGGCGCACCGCGACGAACCGGTTGCCGCTGCTCGCCGGCCCTTCCAGCGCGAACGCGCGCGGGCTCACGCGCAGCGCGATCGACGTGTGGCGGCTCGCCAGCTCGCAGTCGTTGCCGGCTTCGTAGATATCGATGCGGCCGATCGACATCGGCGCCGCGAGCGGAATGTAGTCGCCGGCGACGTGATCGAGCGCGGCCACGCGCGCGAGCCCGTCCAGCAGGATGCTCGGCACCACGAAGCGCGAGAACACCGGGTCGCCGTCCGGCACGTTCAGCCGGAAGCGCGCCTGCTTGCCCGCGTCGCTCATGCCGGTGTCGGTCGTCGACACGAACATGCCGGTCAGCCGCACCGGCGCCGCATCGAAGTGATACGGATCGGCGACGGGCGTGAACGTCGCCATTGCCGGTTCGTGCCACACCGGCGCCGGCGCGTAGGCGTCGGCCAGGCGCACGGTGATCTCGAAGTGCGGCTTGTCGCGCACGAGCACCTGCCCGCCCGGCGCCAGCACGTCGCCGGAAATCCGCACGCGCACGTGCACCGCGTCGCCGTCGCGCGACGCGATCCGCGCGTGGATGCGCTTCACGCTCGGCCGCTTCGCGTCGTACACACGCAGGAAGTGCAGGAATGCCGCGTCCGCGAAGCCGACGACCTTGAGCCCCGGCACGAGCCGCAGCGCGGCCTCGGCGGCCACTTCGGGCACGAAGGTTCCCGGCAGCGTCGGAAAGCCGTTGACGACGTGATGCTGCAGGTACGCGTCGCGCTCGAGGTCGAACACGCGCTCGAACGTCACGCTGTCGTCGGTCCGCGCGCGTTCCGCGCCGAGATAGAAATCGGGATCGCGCGACGCGGCGACGGCGGCCGGCGCGCCTTCGTCGAGGTCGAAGTAACCCGGCAGGTGCGTTTCGATCGCGCGTCGCTCGGCGTCGCCGAGATGCACGGACATCGCCGCGCGCTCGCCGAGCCCGAGTTCGCGCATGAAGTGATGCTGCCCCTCCGCGGTGCGCATGCTCGTGAACAGCCCGCTCTTCTCGAGAAACGCGCGCGTGACCGGGTTCGCGCCGAGCCCGACCGAGCGCCACAGCGTCCAGCCGATCGTGAATTCGTCGTGACCGAGCACCGCGCGGTGATACGACGCCTGCGTGTTCAGGAAGTCGTTGCCCGACGCGTAGTCGGTTTCGCCCGCCTGCCCGGTCAGCCCGATGAACGAGCCGAAGTTGCACCACAGGCGCGGCTGCCGCGCGCCGAACGCGCGGCGTAGGTTCCAGTAGCCGCGTACCTTGATGTCGCGCACCGCGACGAAATCGTCCAGCGACTTCACGCGCACCGATGCCGAACGGTTCAGTCCGGCCGCGTTGACCAGCAGGTCGACGCGCGGCTCGCGCGCGAGAATCGTGTCGATGGCCGTCTTCACGCTGTCGGGGTCGAGCACGTCGGCGCGCAAGTAGGTCACGCGGTGCGCGCCGCAGAACGCGCGCATCGCCTCGATGTTCATGCAGGCCGTGCGCGCGTCGGCACGCCGCTCGAAGGCGCGGATGATCTCGGGCAACGACCGTTGCGGATGCAGCGCCTTCTGCTGGCGGATGTAGTCCGGACGGCTCTTCGCGAACGTTTCGTCATCCATAGCGAGCAGTTCCGCGTCGATCGCGTCCAGCGCGCTGCTGCCGATCAGGTACAGCGTCGGGCGCACCTGTGCGGCGAGCGTCTTCATCAGCTCGCCGGTGATCCCGCGCGCACCGCCGACCGCGACCACGACCGAATCCTGGCCGAGCGACAGCCGCTCGTCCGCGCGCAGTTCACCCGCGTCCGCGATCACGCGCGGCGTGCGGCGCCGTCCGGCGCCCAGCGCGACGACCGGCAGCCAGTGACGGGCGCCGCTTTCCCGCTCCGCGTCGCGCAGCGCGTCCGGCAGCGCGCGCGCATCGGTCAGCACGGCAACCGGGCGCGCTTCCGGCATCTCGATCGCCAGCGCCTTCACGAGGCCCGTGAACAGGCCGGCATCCGGATGCGGCACGTCGCCCGTGAGCGCGTCGAGCAGCAATACGATCAAGCTGCCGTCGCGCTCGAGTGCCGCATGGCAGCGCTTGATCGCGAGAAACGCCAGGTCGTGCAGCGCGAGCCGCGCGGGAGCGGCCGGCGCTGCTGCGCCCGGTGCGAGCGTGCCGGCGTCGAGCGACGTGAGCACGCGCACGTGGCCGATGTCGTCGGGCAGGAAGTCGAGCGCCGCCGCGTCGATCCGCTCGATCCAGTGCCAGCCCGGCCGGTGCGTGGCGAACGGCCGCGTCGACAGCACCACGCAGCCGGGGCCCGCACCGCCCTGTGTGGCTTGTGCGGCCAGCGCCTCCGGCATGTCGGTCACGATCACGCAGCGCGGCGCGATGAACGGTGTTGACCGGCCCGCGGGCCGCCACGGCGCGTCGCGCCATTCGATCCGGTAACGCGCGACGCCGAGCGGCTCGCCGTCGGCCGCGACGCCGGTCCGGCGCAGCGGGCCGGGTATCAGGGTGCCGGGTTCAACGGGTGCGGTCGCCGCGGTTGTCGATGCGGCCGGTTCCGCGGTCGCGGCGGCCGGCGCCGTCGCATGGGCAGGCGGCACACGCAGCGCGTCGCGATGCGGCTCGTGCGGCGTGGTCCCGTGCGGGCCGGCCGGCTCACATGCAACGTGCAGCGCGTAGCGCGCGCGGTCGCCGCCGCCGTCGCGCGTGAGCGTCGTGCCGGCATCGCGCGCGATGATTGCGCGCAGCACGTCGATCGCCGAGTCGGCCCCCGCATACGTGACCGCGCGGCCCGTCGCATCGCATGGCGCAGCCGGTTCGACAGCAGCCCTCGCGTCGCCGCCGCCCACTACCGCGAGCACCGACAGCCCTTCGGCCTGCGCACGCCGCACCGTCGTGACGGCGAACAGCACGATGCCCTCCGCGAGCGGCAGCCCGAACGCGGGCCGCACCTCTTCCGCCGAGTTGCCGTTGATGCCGCCGACGATCGCCATGTCGAGTTCGCCGCTGCACAGGAAACGCTCGGCCGCCTCGAATGCCGCGAGCGTCGACGCGTGGCCCGCATCGACCGTCATGTTCATTCCGTGCAGGTCGTGATAGTTCGCGACGCGCGCCGGGATCACGTTCGGCATCATTCCCGGGAACGAATTCTCGGTCGTCGGCGCGACGAGTTGCTTCGTCGCCTCGCGCAAGCCGTCCAGCACGCGTTCGGTCGCCGCGCGTTGGTCCGGCCGCGTCGCGTCGAGCACCGCGGCCGCGATGTCGTCGAGATAGCAGCGGCTCGCGTAGAGCGCCGCATTGCGCGTGGGCCCCATGTGCCCCATCACGAGTCCGATCGTGTCCGCATGCGCGTGCCAGAACGTGCCGAGGCGTTCGCGCAGGTCGTGCGCGGCGTCGAGCGCCATCAGCTGGCAGCGATCGAGCGCGCGCAGCACCGCCGGCGGCATCTTCACGCGCGCGAAGCTCGGCAGCGGGTAGCCGGTTCCGAAGCTCGCGTCGGGCGCACGGCCTTCGCCGCGCAGCCACGCGGCGACCTGGGCGTCGCCGTCGAGGCCCGGAAACTTCGCGGACCAGCCGACGATCGCGAGCGGCTCGCGCTCGAACCGTCCGCTCGCCTCGCCGGCAGGCAGATCCGCGCGGTATTCCGACACGATCAGGTGACCGTTCGTACCGCCGAAGCCGAACCCGGACACCGCCGCGACGCGTGCCGATTCACGCTGGACCGGCCACGATACCGGCGCCACCGGAATCCGCAGGTTCGTGCCGGCGATGTCGAACTCAGGCGGCGGCTCGCTGAAGCGGTGCTGCGGCGGGATCACCTGATGGCGCAACCCGAGCAGCACCTGGATCACCGACACGACGCCGGCCGCCCACCCCGTATGCCCGACCAGCGACTTGTTCGACGTCACCTGCACCGGACGGTCGCGCCGGATCGCGTCGCGCAGGCTCTGGAATTCCGCGAGATCGCCGGCCGGCGTGCCCGTTGCATGCGCAACGACCCAGTCGACGTCGGCCGGCACCGTCGCGGTGCGCGCATACGCGCGGTCGATCGCGATGCGCTGGCCGGCCGAATTCGGCGCGTAGATCGCCTTGCCCTTGCCGTCGGACGACGAGCCGAACGATTTCAGCACGCCGAGGATGCGGTCGCCGTCCGCACGCGCCCGCGCGACGCGCTTCAGGATCACGACGCCCGCGCCGTCCGCGAACAGCACGCCGTCGCAGTCGCGATCGAGCGGCCGCACCTCGCCGCTGCGCGACAGCCCGTGCAGCTTCGAGAACAGGACCGAGCCGCGCGGCGCGAGCGCGAATGCGCCGCCGCACGCAACCACGTCCTGCTTGCCGAGCAGCAGCGCCTTGATCCCGAGATCGATCGAATACAGCGACGATGAACACGCGGTGTCGACCATCATGCATTGCGCGTCGTCCGGCAGCACGCCTTGCATCGCGTTCAGGCCGACCCGGTGCGGGAAGAACGACGCGAGATCGCCGGCGCCGCGCGCATAACGCGCGCTCAGCACCGCATCGATCGCGGCCACGCGCCGCTCGCGCTCGGCCGCGTCCACGCCTGCCTCGATCAGCACCGCGTTCAGGCGTTCGCGCGCGGCGGCCAGCACCATCCCCTCCTCGAGATGCTGGCTGCCGTCCGCCGTGTAGCCGACGAGGAACGCCACGCGATCGGCGTCACGCAGCGTCACGCCGTCGAGCGACTGGCACAGTGCGTGACGCAGCCACAGCGTCGTCAGCTCATGCGGCGCGGTACCCGCGTCGAGTTCGGCGCGCACCGTCGGGCACGGCTCGAACTGCTCGATGAAGACCGAGCGCGACTGATAGCTCTTGTCCTCGGCCGACGTGTCGGGCGAATAGAACGAGCGGTAATCCCAGCGATCCGGCGGCACGTTGCCGAACAGTTCGGGGCCGTCGAGCAGCGCGCGCCAGAACGCGTCCGGATCGCTCGCGCCAGGCAACGCGAGACCCATGCCGACCACGGCGATGTCGTCGCTGTCCGGCGCGTCGTCCGGTGGCGCGGCGGGACCATCGGCCCGCTGCGCGTTCACGGAGACGGGCGGCGCCGCGGCCGGCGCCGCCTCGCCCGCGCCCTCGGCACGCGCCGCGCCCGCCCATTCCGCGCGCGGCGACAACCCTTCGCTGCACAGCGACAGCCCGCCGTCCGCGACGACCACCTGCCCCGTGATCCAGCGCGCCGCATCCGACGCGAGAAACACGACGAGATCGGCGAGGTCCTCCGCGCGTGCGAGCCGCTTCAGCGGCGTCGCCGCGATGCTCGAGCGCTTCGTGTTCTCCGGGTCCGGAAACTGCGCGGCGACGTCGCCGTCGATCAGCGTCGACGACGCGCCGTTCACGCGAATGTCGCGCCCCGCGTACTCGACCGCGAGATAGCGCGTCAGCGATTCGAGCGCTGCCTTCGCGGTGCCGACGACCAGATAGTTCGCCGGCACGAGCGTCGCGCCCACCGACGACACGTTGACGATCGCGCCGCCGCCCGAGCGCGCCATCAACGCCGCGGCGCGGCGCGCGCACCAGAACGCGCCCTTCAGGTTGGTGTCTAGCGCGCGATCGAAATGCTCGGCGCCGATCTCGTCGACGCCCAGCAGCGCGCCGGACGCCGCATTGTTGACGAGCACGTCGAGCCGGCCGTAGCGCCGTTCGATCTCGTCGAACATCCGGTCGACCTGCGCCTGCTGCGCGACCGACGCGCGGATCACGTCGACCGTCGCGCCGAGCGCGCGCAGTTCGTCGGCCGTCTGCTTCGACGCGTCGAGCGAGTGGAAGAAATTCAGGATCACGTGCGCGCCCTGCTCGGCGAAACGCCTGCAGATCGCCTTGCCCACGTTTTTCGCACCGCCCGTCACGAGAACGAGCTTGCCGCGCATGCTGGTATTCGACATGGATCGCCTGCCTATCGAGAACTTGTCATTACGGGCAGGGCCCCCCCTGCCGATCAACGTTTCAGCCCACGGCCGTCAGGCGAGCGCCTTCCCCTGGTTCTCGTAGACGAAATCGACGATCTGCCCCATCGCCTTGAAATCGCCGCTGCGGAAATTGGCCGGCAGCGGCGGCAGCGCGTAGCGCGCGGTGATGCGCTGGATGATCTCGGTCTGCTTGACCGAATCGATGCCGAGCTCGGCTTCGAGCTCGATCGTTTCGGAGAACACCTCGGCCGGATACTCCATCGCTTGCGCGTAGATATCGACGAGCTCCGTGAACAGCCGCTCGCGCGGCACGTGGGCGGGCTTCGCCGGGGCGAGCGGCTCGTGCGGCGCCGACGGCGACGGCACCGCCGTCAGGGTCGGCGCGGCCACGGCCACGGCTGCCAGGCGCGGCGCGGACGCGCCGCGCGGCTCGGCCTGCGGTGCCAATGCGGCGAGCGTCGGTGCCGCGACCGGCGCGGCGCCGGCCGGCGCCGTGCTCGCCGCATCGAACGCGTGACGCAGCTCGCCCTTGAGCCAGTCGACGATGTGCGGTCCGCGCGCATGCCAGAACGCGTCGAACCCGGAGCCGGCGTTGCCGATGCGAATATCGTCCTTCATGATGCTGTCCTCCTGGAAATAACGGGTGATGGTCGTGACGACGCTCGATTCCTCGGTCGCGTTCGACGGGCCGCCGAACGTCCTGACCGTGCCGGGCCCCGCGATGCGCACGACGATGCGCGCCAACGCGTTGAGCGCGCCGCATTCGACGTAGCGCCCGATGCCGTCCGCGCACGCCGCGCGAATCGCATCGGCGAACCGCACCGGCAGCACGAAATGCGACGCGAGCCGCGCGCCCGGATCGTCGGCGCCGCTGTAGCGGCGGCCGAGGATCGGCGAATACACCGGAATCGCGAGCGGGCCGTGCCGATACGCGGCGAGCCGCGCGGCGAACTGTTCGCGCGCGCCGGCCAGATCGGTGTGATGAAATCCATACGGAGACCTGAGCGTCTGTGCGGTCACGCCGCGTGCCGCGCATGCCGCGACGAAGCGCTCCAGCGCGTCGCGCGGGCCGGACACGACGGTCTGCGACGAATGGTTCTCGACCGCGACGCACACGTTGCGCACCGCGTGCGTGACGGCGCTCGCGTCGATCAGCTCGCGCGTCGCGTCGGCACCCGTCGAGATCGCGGCCATCATCCCATCGGCCGGCGCCGCCGCCTGCAACGACGCAATCCGGTCGCAGACGATCCGCGCGCCTTGCTCGATCGAATACATGCCGCCGCACACCAGCGCCGCGATCTCGCCGAAGCTGTGTCCGATCAGCACGTCGGGCGTCACGCCGCGCTCGCGCAGCACGCCGAACATCCCGACCGACGCGCCGTAAATCCCGAGCTGCAGCAAATCGGGCGCTTCGTGCAGCCAGACGTCGAGCCCGGCATCGTCACGCCACAGCGCACCCGTCAGCGGGCGGCCGAGGCGCTCGCTCGCGACCGCGTCGAGCATGTCGAGCGTCAGCCGCACACTCGAGTGTTCGCGGCCCAGCTGCCGCAGCGCGCCCGCATAAAACGCGCCCTGTCCCGGGAACAGGAACGCGCAGCCGCGCGCTTGCGCGCCGCTCGCGTCCGGCCCGGCGCCGTTCAGCCCGCGTCGTTCCATAATCCCAACCTCCCGAGGCTCTCGGCCAGTTTCAGTCTCGCGATCCGCCACTTCGACACCGCGAGCACACGCTGCCGGCGCGCATCCGCGAGCGCCGACTGCGCGTTCAGCAATTCCGTGAACGTGCCGACGCCGGCCTTGTAGCGGCCACGTGCGATGTCGAGCGAATGCAGCGCGGTATCGAGCAGATGCCGCGAGTTGTCCAGGTTCGTCGTATCGGTCTGCAGGCTCTGGTAGCTCTTCCATACGTCGAGCGACACCTTCAGTTCGGTATTGCGCACGTCGGCTTCCTGTGCGTCCGCCTGCGCCTTCGCTTGCGCGACCCGGTAGCCCGACGCGAACCCTTCGAACAGCGGAATCGAGACCTGGATGCCGATCGAGTTGCTGTGACTGCTCTGCAACTGGAGAAACGACGCCTGCTGCTGGTAGGACGGGTTGTTGCGCGCGAGGCTGCCCGTCAGCGAGATCGTCGGCAACGACTGCGCGCGCACCGCCCGCACCTCGTCGCGCGCCGCTTCGAGCTTTTCGCGCGCGGCGATCAGCTTCGGGTGATGGCGCTTCGCTTCGGCGATCAGGTCGGCGACACCGCGCGTGAAGTCGTCGCGATCGGGCGACGGTTCCGCGTCGGCGATGCGCAGCGGCGTATCGGCGTCGGCGCCCAGCGTCGTCGCGAGCGTGCCGATCGCGCTCTGCAGGTCGCCCTCCGCGCTCACGCGATCGAGCAGCGCCTTGCGGTAGGTGGTCTGCGCCTGCAATGCGTCGCCGAGCGTGCCCGCGCCGCCGTCGTGCCGCGCGCTCGCCTCGGCGAGGCTCTCCTGCGCCGCGTGCTCGACCGCCTGCGCGGCGGCGAGTGCCGCCTGCGCGTCGCGCAGCGCATAGAACGCCTGCGCCGCGTCGTAGAAGACACTCTGCAGCGCATCGTCGTGCGCCGCGTTGGCCGCGCGCAGCAGCGCGCGCGCACGGTCGAGCGTCGCGCCGCGCTTGCCGAAATCGAACAGCACCCAGCTCAGGTTGAGCATGCCGTAGCGGCTGGTGCTGCGCTGGTCCTGCGAATAGCCGCCGCTGTAGTTCGTCGTCAGGTTGTCGCGCTCGACACCCGCCGTCGCATTGAGCGTCGGCCAGTACGCGGCCTTCGACACGCCGACCTCGGCCGCCGCCGCGCGCGCATCCGACCATGTCCGGCTCAGTTGCGGATGCGAGCAGATCGCCAGCAGGATCGCGTCCTCGAGCGCGAGCGGCCGCGCGTCGACAGGCTGTGCGCCGCACGCGGTGGCCGACGCCATCGACCCGGCCGGCGTGGCCGCGACGTCATTGCGCGTGCCGTACACGTCGAGCAGCTGCGCACGTGCCGGCGGCGCGGACCCCGCGAGCGCGACGACGGCCAGCACGGTAGCGAGGGGACGCTTCATCGCTCAGCGCCCCGCGACCGGTTCCGCCGCGCCGGCGTCATGCGTCGCCTGCTGCGGCGCGGCGGGTGCAGCGGCGGACGTCCTTGCCGCCATCGCCGCGCGCATCGCGGCGGTCGACTGGTCGAGCACGACCTTGCCGCCCTGCAGCATGATGACGCGCTGCGCGGACGCGATCGTCTCCGGCCGGTGCGCGACGATCAGCCGCGTCATCGCGAGCTGCGTGACGGCCGCGTTGACCTGCATCTCGCGCTGGATGTCGAGATGGCTCGTCGCTTCGTCGAGCACCAGAATGCCCGGCCGCTTGTACAGTGCACGCGCGAGCAGCACGCGCTGCTTCTGCCCGCCGGACAGCACCGTGCCCATGTCGCCGACCAGCGTGTTGTAGCCCATCGGCATCGCGGCGATGTCGTCGTGCACGGCCGCGACGCGCGCGCATTCGGCGACCCAGCGCGGGTCCGCGTCCGGATCGAAGAAACTGATGTTGTCCGCGATCGAGCCCGCGAACAACACGTCGTCCTGCAGCACCGTGCCGACCAGCGCGCGCAGCCGCTCGACGCCGAGCCGGCCGACGTCGAGCCCGCCGATCCGCACCGTGCCGCCCGTCGGTTCGTGGATGCCGAGCAGCACGCCGATCAGCGTCGTCTTGCCGCAACCCGACGGCCCGACGATCGCGACCGACTCGCCCGCCGCGATCGTCGCGCTCACGCCGTCCAGCACGAGCGGCTCGCCTTCCGCGTAGCGAAACGACAGCGCCTCGATCTCGATGCTCGCGTCGAGCGCGTCGGCCTCGCCCGGCACGTTGCGCAGGCTCGGGTCCGGCTCGCTTGCCGCGAACACGATGTCGGCCAGCCGTTCGCCCTGGAGCTGCAGCATCCTGACTTCGAAGTACTTGTCGATCAGGCTGCCGACACGGCTGTCGAACTGGTTCTTGTACGCGTTGAACGCCATCAGCACGCCGACCGTGAACTGGCCGTCCATCACCATGCGCGCGCCGAGCCAGATGATCAGCACGTTCTCGATGCCGAACAGCAGGCCGTTGAGCTGCTGGTAGAAGATCTGCAGCTTCTGCACGTGCAGGCTCGCATTGACCTGCTCGACCAGCAGCGTGATCCAGCTCGCGCGGCGCTCCGTCTGGCGGTTGAACAGCTTGATCGTCTTCACGCCGCGCACCGTTTCGAGGAAATGGCTCTGCTGCTTGGCCGCGTGCACGATCTGGTCCTCGGTCGCGCGCCGCAGCGGTCCGTACCACAGCCACCGGACGAGCGCGTACAGCGCCATCGTCGCCAGCGCGACCAGGCCGAGCACGCGGCTGTACACGAACATCATCGCGAGCGTCACGATCGTCATCAGCCCGTCGATCACCGCGCCGAGAAACGACGTGGTCAGGGTCTGCTGGATCGTGTCGATCGAACCGAAGCGCGACACGACGTCGCCGAGATGGCGCCGCTCGTAGTAGCGCACCGGCAGGCTCAGCAGGTGCGTGAACACGTTCGCGCGCCACTGGATGTTCAGCGTGACGCCGACGTACATCAGCGCCCACGCGCGAATCGAGCCGGTCGCCTGCTGCATCAGCAGCAACAGGCCGAAGCCGAGCGCCAGCACCGTCAGCAGGTCGCGATCGGCGCTGACGATCACCTCGTCGATCACCCACTGCAGGAAGAACGGCTGCACCAGCATGAAGACTTCGAGCGCGATCGCGAGCGCGAGGATCTGCGCGAGCGAGCGCGACAGCCCCGACACCGGGCCGAGCAGTTCGCGCAGCTTCACCGCCGGCCGCGCCGCGCGCGGCGCGAACCCGGCGGCCGGCCACAGTTCGAGCGCGACGCCGGTGAACGCGCGCGACACTTCGGCGAGCGGCACCTTGCGGACGCCGTGCGACGGGTCATGAATCGTCGCGGTCTTGCCGCTCACTTCCTTCAGCACGACGAAGTGATTGAAATTCCAGTGCAACAGGCACGGCAGGCGAAGCTGGCCGAGCTGCGCCAGATCGAGCTTTACCGCGCGCGTGCCGAGCGCGAGGCGCTGCGCGACCTCGATCACGCGCCCGAGCCCCGCGCCCTTCAGCGAAACGGGGAATTGCCCGCGCAGCGTCGCGAGATCCACGTGATGGCCGTGATAGCCGGCCACCATCGCGAGACACGCGAGCCCGCATTCCGCGGCCTCCGTCTGCAGGATCATCGGCAGCTGGCGGCCGAGGCCGAACGAGAGTCGATCGAGTAGTGCCATGCGCGACCTCGTCAGAGTTTGCCGGTGAGGCTGTAAAGCGGCTCCAGCACCCATTCGTACAGACGCCTGCGCTCCTGCAGGATGTCTGCCTGCAGCGTCATGCCCGCCTGCAACGGTTGCTGCGCGCCATACGCGGTGACGTGCTGCGCATCGAGCGCGACGATCACGCGATAGAAGGTCGCGTCGCGCCCCTCGCCCGGCGTCGCCGCCGGGCCGCCGTCGTTCGCGAGTTCGGCCGCCGACAGCGCCGTGCGCGCGATCGACACGACCTCGGCGCGATACTGGCCGAATTTCTGGTACGGGAACGCCTGGTAGCGGACCAGCACCGGCTCGCCGACCCGCACGAAGCCGATCGCCGTGCTCGGCACGAACAGGTGCGCCTGCCAGCGCGCGCCGCCCGGCACCACGCTCGCGAGCGGCCTAGACGTATCGACCGACTGGCCGACGGCGGCGATCGCCGCCGTCACGACGCCCGCTTCCGGCGCGGTGACGACGATCCGGCGCTTCGCCTCGCTTTCGATCAGGTTCTGGTCGACGTCGATCACGTTGCGGTCGATCTGCGCGAGCTGGTTCTGCTGCTTGAGGTCGAGGCCGGCCAACTGGTTGTTCGCTTCCGTCAGCGACTGCGCCGTCGACGCACGCTCGCGCAGCAGCCCGTTCAGCTTCGACTGCTGGTCGAGCAGGTCGGCTTCGCGCTGCTGCGCCTGATCCTTCGAGATGTAGTCCTGGGCCAGCAGGCCGCGATAGCGTTTCGCGCCGTCGGCCGCGATCGACGTGCGCAACCGCTGCGCCGCGAGCTGATCGTCGATCTGCGCAAGCTCGCCGCCCAGGCTCGCGATCTTCGCGCGCACCGTTGCGCGTTCGTCCTGCTGCAGGCTGCGCGTCTTGTCCATTTCCGTGAGCAGCGACGCCTTGCGCTGCCGCGCCTGCGCGATCAGCGCGGCTTGCGTCGCGCCTTGCGCCGCGCTCTGCAGGTCGGTGGACACCGTATAGAGCGTCTGCCCGCGTGCGACGTGCTGCCCTTCCTTCACGTCGCGCTCGACGACGATCCCCGGCTGCAGCGCGTAGACCTTCACCAGCCCCGCATCCGGCATCACGACGCCGCTGACCGTCGTGCGACGCGTGTAGGTGCCGAACGTGAAGAACAGCAGCACGCACGCGGCCATCGCGACCGCGGCGGCCGCCAGCAGCGTCAGCGACACGGGGCGCACCAGCACGATCTCGCCCAGCGCGCCGGCGCGCTGCGCCTTTTGTGCTTCGTGCCGGAAGAGAGAAGTCGGGTTCGTCAAGATACGGGATGACTGACTGTCAATTGGGTTCGACGGGATGCGTTCCGGTTGCCCGGGAAGATCGCCGCGGCACCCCGCTTCGGTGCCGCGGCGGTCCGCGATTCACGCGATGGCGGCGCAGCGCGCGCCATCGCACGGAAATCGCGTTCGGCTTACGCGTGCTGACCGCCCAGCAGGCCGAGCAGTGCGTTGCCCGTGCCCACGACAGCCGTCGTCAGCGCTTCGCCGACGTTGTAGAGCGTCTGGCCGTACAGCTCGACCACGTTGCCCAGCGTGTCGAAAATCGAGCCGCCGCCGTAGTAGCCGCCGGAAACTTGTGCGATTTCCTGCTGATTCAGTTCTTGCATTGCGTTTCTCCAGATTGAGAATGCTAGATAACCCATCTAGCGGGGCATCGAACCACGCCGCGAATCGCGACGCAGGTCAATACGTTAAATATGTTAAATTTATGAACGAAACGACTCCATCGCCCGTTTATATTTCATCGATCATTCCAGCCAGATGGCGTGCGGCGTCCCATCGGATCGAATATCGCGATGAATTCTTTCGCAACGCCCTCACGATCGATCAGCATTCGACAAACCGGCTGTTTGTCGATATGCAATTAATCCTCGCGCCGCCCGGCGTCCGATTCGACGACTTCAGTCTGCAGGCGAGCAGACACCCCGTGAGTGGACCTCGCGGCACCGTGCACGTCGCGGAACAAAAGAATGAAAGCGCGAATGAATACTTGCCCGATAATCAGCAAAAAATCAGATACGCACCGATTACCAGCCGCCCAATCAACCCTCAAGAAATGATTGAGCCGCGTCAGGTTTTGCTCAATGAATTTCTTACAAAAAATTAATTCACGGGCCAATGATCCGACACTTTCCGGCCCCTCTTTGTACGATACCGCACCATCGGGCAAACCCGATATCAGAGGGCTATTGATTCTATTTTCAGGTGGAATTCTGGGCGCAAATGTCGAGATTGAATTCCCGCAGTTGATGCCGGAAAGTGATTGTCGTGGCGGCTGATCGGCCCGATGGAATCCGTCGAATTGATATGCAAACAGAGTGCATGAACGGGCCGCACGCAACGGCGGGCGCGCGGGCGAATATACGCACCGGGCCTTGCGGACGGCCCGGCGCGCAGCACGGCATCACGCCGCTTTCGGCTTCGCGAGCTGGTCCGCGACGGGCAGGCTGCGGATGCGCGTGCCCGTCGCCGCGAAGATCGCGTTGGTCAGCGCCGGTGCGACCGGCGGCAGCCCCGGCTCGCCGACGCCGCCGAGCGGCGTCGCATAGTCGTCCGGTGTCCGCGGCATCGATCATGCAGGGATCGGTGTGGCGTCCGCGAATGCGGAACGTGTATGGCTGTCAGTATCCGTGGCCGACGCTGTGCCGCGGAAGGGCTATTCCGCGAAAACACTTTGGCATCCGGGGGACATTCGCATTTTCTGCAGAATGTGCAACGCACCGGGAGCGCACGTGTATCCCGTGACGCGACAGGAGAAACGGCAGATCTTCGCGAACGCCGTGCTCGCGGTCTGCTTCAGCAGGTACTTGCGCTGCGACGACAGCGGCGTCTCGCCGAACCTGCACGGGGCCGCCGATTCGATCCTGCCGATGTAGCCGCGAAAGTCGTCGTCCGAGCAGCCATCCTGGCGTGCGGCCCACGGCGCCGGGAAGCGCGGCGCGTCATGCGCGTCGCGCCGGTCCCGTCATCACTGCTCGACATGCATTGCAACGTTCGACGGTCTCGACAGGACGATACCGTGTGCCGTCAGTTCGACGATGCGCGCGCGGGTCGCGGCGACCAGTTCCGCGTCGTGGGTCGACATCAGCACGACCGACGTCGGCGCCGCGGCCGCAATCATCCGGCACAGCTGCGCATGTGCGGCGGCATCGAGTGCATTGCTCGGTTCGTCGAGCAGTATCAAGGCCGGAGGGCCCATGAACGCACCGACCAGAAATACCTTGCGGCGCGTTCCCTGCGACAGCGCGCCAAGCGGTTCGTCGGCGTATCGCGTCAACCCAAGGCGGTCGGCCGTCACCAGACCCTGCTCGAGATTCGTCCCCCGCGCATCGGCAATCAGCCGCCATACCGACGATGGTGTCACGAAATCGTAGAACTCCTCACTGTCCGGCATGTAGCCGGTACAGGCCTTGGCCTTGTCCGCTGCACGGTCGATCGCGTGACCGCCCACTTCGACGACGCCCTCGTCTGGCCGGACCACGCCTGCCAGCAATTTCAGCAACGTCGATTTGCCGCTGCCGTTCTTGCCTCTCAGCGCATAGACTCCTGCCTGCAGTTCCAATTCGACGTCGCTGAAGATCGTCCGTCCGGCGTATCGCTTGCCCAGCCCCGCCACTCTCAAGATGCTCATGTCGTTTTCCATCTATTTCAGCATGCCGTAGCAAGCGATGGCACAGCCCGCCGTCAGAAACATGTCGACGATTCGAGACGCCCTCGCGCCCCACCAGCGACATGCAGCCAATGCGGTGGCGAGGCCGGCATAACACGCAAAGACGATGGCGTAGCGACGGCCTTCGTCGGTTGCAATTGCGAACGGCACGCAAATCGCCAGCACATACGCACTCGACAGCCCCACGATGCTCATCGCCGCCGCCCGATTGAAGCGGGCAATCGCGCGTGGCAAGCTGCCCAGCCAACTGGTCAGCCGGCCTGATTCGTCGCGCATCCACCCATGCAGGATCGCGATCTGGTACAGCGCGAACGGCAGCACCACGTTCACGATGCCCCAATGTCGCGACAGATAGTCGGGCATCGAGACGATCCATCCGCAGATCATCGCCAGCACGGCCAGCATCAAGCCGCCCAGCCGCAGTGAATGACCATAGACGTTCACCATTACCGCACGAACGAGTTCGAACGGATTCCCACCGCGGAGCAACGTCGCTCCGTGCTGTTCGCGCTCGACGAACGCGTCAAGCCGCGCGCGCCACAGTGCGACAACGCCGCACGCCAGGGCAAGTGCCGCGCAGGCGGTCCCTGCGCCGCCGAAGCGAAGTGCGATCCACAACGATGCGTTGGCCGCGAACACCGCCGCCAACGCCGCGCGCGAACGTGCGAGCAGCGCGAGCGGCGCGCCCGTCCAGACGAGCGCAAGCGTCGCGACGACCAGCGCAAAGGTTGGGCCGGTCACGATGTCGCGCGCGCCCAGCACGTGTCGCGCAATCGCCGCGGCAAGCATGATCCAGAACGGCCACAGGGCAGCGCCCGTCACGATGAAATCGGCCGCACGATGCGCGCGGATCCCGCCTGGCAAACTCGCGCTCCAGCGGCGCGCGGCGCCACCGAACACCGTATCGCCCTGCACGGCCACAGACGCGGCAGCCAGCATCGACAAGGTCGCCAGCACCGATGCCACGCCGAGTCCGGTTGCGTGTTCTGCCAGCAACACTTTCATCGGCATGCCGAGCAGGTCGAGTTGCGCATTCAACGGTAGCCCGAACACGAAGGTGCCGACGATGATCGCCAGCGTCTTCGCATGACGCGCGACAGCCTGTGCGACCACACGCGAATAGGCCTTCATGCGCCAACCTATCAGCGTCCTCGATGCCCGTTTGTTCGCGGCCTGCAGGCCGGCCTTCCCCGCAGCGTTCACGCGCCTCCCTCGCTTGCCATCGCTTGGCGCACGATCAGCGGACGCATGTCGGTCCAGGCGCTTCGAATGTGGTCGAGACATGGTTCCCGGGTGCCGCCGAATTCGGCCTTTTTCCAGCCGGACGGAATCTCCGTAGAAGTCGGCCAGATCGAATACTGCCCCTCCTGATTCGTCACGGCCTCATGGCGCTGGCTTTCGATTTCCTTCATGCTGCGTTTCTCTTTGTTCTCTCAGAAAACTGTTCTCGTTTTTGAACAAAGATTATTTCACGCCTGAATGGCAACTGTACGGCCCGGGTGTGCATCGGGCTCGCTTTCTCCGCTCTTTTCGAGATCGGACAACCCTAACCTCAGGTTCAGGCATTTCCATAATGCGCGCGCACATTTGCCACGCGATGTCATATGGCGCTCGATAATGGCGCGCATTTTCTTTATCTTGAAAAATTGCATGCCTACGGACATGCAGCACCACCATGCTGCCCGTTATTCTCGCCTTCAGGCGAAAGTAAGAACTCGATGAGTCAACGCCGCCGACGGATGCCGCAATGCTCGACAAAGTTGCAGCGATGGTCACTAACGCCAAGGACCAAGTAGCGGCTGTTACCATGCAACTTTGGTGGAATGACATCATCCTCGGCGGACTTGTACTTCGGCACCGGTGAGAAACTGCCTCGTCAAGCGGCTAACCGCTAACGCGTTCGGGCGGGCTTTCCGTCGGCCCACGCAGCGGGCCCGCGCCCGGTACGAAGCGACAAGCCGTTTTTTGAACACGGACTGAACATCATGGAAGTTGCCAGTATCGCCGGGCACAAGACGCTTGCCATGCTGCGGCGGTATATGCACCTGCGAGCCGACGATTTCGCTCTGAGGCTAGACTGACAGACTCCGAGCAAGGGGCGGGACGGGGATACGTTTCCCGTCACCGCCCGAAGCCTCAATTGGCGCAACCGCGATCTATCAATCAAGAGGGATCGCAAGTCGAATGGCTATTTGCTCGCCGTCGTTGACGAATCGAGGATTCCGGTATTGATGACCTTGTCCACGAAATTCTCCATCGCATTCGCGATTGCCTTCTGTCCGGCGTCCGCCAACGCGTCTGCACCTACGCCGCAAGACCCATCTTGACTCGAATGTCCCTGTCCGCGAAACGTCGTCGCAATCAGTTCCTTACCCGCCTTATCAGATACGCGGGCGCGAATTGCTATGTCTACGTTCGCATCTGCTGTCGGGACGAAGAAGCCGGGGGTAAAACGGACGCGCGGATCGAACTCAGCGAGGTCGAACTTGAAAACCAGTCCGTCACCCAATGTGGGAATTGCACCGCCGTTCCTGACCGCGTGAGGAAAGGCCGCTTCAACCGTCTTCGACAAGGAATTTTCGAGGGTCTCTCCGATATACATGGGGTATCGGTGAGCGCCGCACTGGAACCCCGGCTTCACCTCCTTCCCGGCAGTCGCTAGGTTGTCACTGAACACCACATACGCCTTGTCCTGCTTGACCTTGGTGCTCATTACTTCAGCAGCCCCTGATTGGGACGACACTTGCACGTTATAAGCGCAACCCGAACACAGACTAACCACTGCAAGAGCGGTTAGTGATTTGATCCATCGCATAGCATTCCCCGTAACTCATTCATTTTGTAAGCCATCCCGCTAAAGGAGATAGCTCGAATAGGTTAACGGCAGCAGTAGCTTCAATCTATAGGTGTCGCCGAACATCGGCCCCCTGCAGCGCGCCTCACAATTTCAAATCAACACAATAACGACATCTCGGGGAAGCATGAGGACAATGACATTGGCGTGCGTAGCCATTGGACTATTGACTGAGTGCGGGAAATCCGACCAGCGGACCACGGGAACACCAGTGTCCAATACGAATGCGCCGACAGTCGTCGCGCTTTCGTTCACCATCGAAGGTGCATCGTTGATGCGATATGTTTCAGAACAACCTCAAGTTCGCCAAGGTACAGGTCGGCGTGAATGGCGGAGCGGCGGTGCAATGGTCCGCAACCTCGATTGCGATAGCCGAGAAGGTCGCGACGTTCGGCGCGGATTCGGTCGAAGTGTCGGTGCGTCGCAATGAGGTGCTCAATCGCACGGCGGCAGATTCCGGGAAGTCGCACATGCGTACTACAGCCAGAATCCCAACCATTCAGAGGTCAGCCTACCAAGCATCCACGCCTCGATCTTGTCGTGCGACCGGCTCGGCATTTCAGCTTACGACGCCGTCAAAAATGCTTGTCAGAGTGAGCCGCCGGTCTCACATGGATTGGTTGCGATCGTGGTTGACTACAAACACCTACATGCTGCCCACACGAGCGCGCCGACAGAGGATGAGAAATTTGAAAATAAATATCAGCTAACGCACTGATTCCATTGGCCCGCCCTACACGATTCGAACGTGTGACCTACGGCTTAGAAGGCCGTTGCTCTATCCAACTGAGCTAAGGGCGGTCGAGGGGAAAAGACACGGCGACAAAACCCGGACCGCATTTCACGCGAAAGGCTTCGAGCACCACCACGACAACCCAAAACTCGAAACCCCGAAACGAAACGGGCCCGGCATGAAGCCGAGCCCGAAATTATACCCGATCATCGCGTCACATCACGCGCGACGCGCGACCGGCGGCACCGCGCCCCTCAAACCGGCTGCGGATGCAGCATGAACCAGCCAAGACAGAACACCCCAGCAATCACGCAATACACGCCGAACGAGGCCAACCGCCCGCGCCCTTCGAAATAGCGCATCAGGAACCGCACGCTCAGATAAGCGGCAATCGCCGTCAGCACGCCGCCGAGCAGCGCATCGGCGAGCTGGTCGCGCGCATGGAACAGCTTCGGCAGTTCGAGCACGCCCGCGGCAAAAATGATCGGCGTGCCGAGGAGGAACGAAAACTCCGCGGCCTTCTCCGCCGTCAGCCCGGCCACGTTACCGGCGATCATCGTCAGCCCGCTGCGCGAGAAACCCGGGATCAGCGCGCCGATCTGCGCCAGGCCCACGAAGAACGCCTGCTTGAACGTCATCTTTTCGGGCGGTTGATGCGCACGGCTGCGCTGGATCCGGTCGCCGATCCACAGCAGCACGCCGTTGATGATCAGCGCGATCGCGACGATCCGCAGGTCGTGGAACACGCGCTCGATGCGCTTCTCGAGCAGCAGGCCGACGATCCCGGTCGGGATCGTGCCGATGATCAGCGCCCACATCAGGTGCCCGTCGTCGTTCTTGCGGCCGCCGAGCTGCGCGAAGAAGCCGCTGATCAGCGCGATCCAGCGCGCGCGGAAATACCACAGCAGCGCGAGCGCGGTGCCGAGGTGCAGCGCGACGAGGAACGGCAGCAACTGCGGCGCATGCTTGTCGATGTGCATGCCGAACAGCGCGGGCACGAGCAGCGTGTGGCCGAGACTGCTGACGGGGAAGAGTTCGGTGACGCCCTGCAGGACGCTCAGGAATACCAGAAACCAGAGACTCACGCGTCGGTCCTTTTGGTGGTGATCAGTCGGGTAGAAGAGCGGACGACGCATCGCGCGTCCGAAAAAACGCGCCCCGATTATGCCCAGCCCAGATTACTGCGCCAAGGCATTTGACTGGTTATTGCGGCAATGCACACAAACGCTTGCAATTTGTAAGCGCGCAGAAAGCAAAAAGCCCGCCATTTGCATGGCGGGCCTTGCGATTCCGGCAGAAATTGCCGTCAGCGGCCGAGCTGATAGAAAAACAATACCGTGCTGCCGGTGAACATGCCGAACAGTGCGATTCCCATTGCCATTGCCAGATCCATGGCCCCCTCCACGAAGTGTCATGACCCGGCAACATCACCGGTTTAGAGGCATTATCCAGACCGTCGGCAGGTTGAAAAACTCGCAATTTCCCCGAGAAGGGTTTTCCCCGACCGCCTCGCAACCCGATAATGGAGCGCGCCATCGCGCACCCCGCCCACCCGTTCATACCGATTCGCCATGCCGATCTTCCAGCAGCACGACATTCATGAACTCCACGCCGGCCCGTCGCTCGTCCGGGTCGCCCCGCAATTCGGCGGCCGCCTGCTGTCGTGGCACGTCGACGGCGAGCCGGTCATCTTCTGGCCGGACGCGGCCGACTGGAGCAACCTCGCGCGCGTGCGCGGCGGCAATCCGCTGCTGTTTCCGTTCCTCGGCCGCCATCGCGTCGACGGTGAACTGGGCCGCTGGCGCGATGCCGCCGGCGTGGTCCGCGACCTGCCGATGCACGGCTTCGCGCGCGACCTGCCGTTCGCGGCACGGCCGTCGGCCGACGGCGCCGCACTGTCGATGACGCTCGACGCGAACGACGCGCTGCGCGACAGCTATCCGTTCGATTTCCGGTTCGAGACGACCTACCGGCTCGCCGATGCGCACACGCTCGACGTCGCGCTCACCACGACCAACCGCGGCGACACGCCGCTGCCCTACTACGCGGGCCATCATTTCTATTTCGCGCTGCCGCACGGCGAACGTGCAGAAACCACGCTCGAGCTGCCGCCGACGCGCCGCTGCATGCAGCGCGCCGACGGCTCGATCAGCCCGCTCGAGCCCGGCGCAGCGTCGTACAGCCTCGGCGATCCGGACATCCTCGACCGCTTCCACTGTCTCGACGGCGCGCCGTCCACGCCGGTACGCATCGTGATGCCGGGCCGCCGCCGCACGATCGAGATCGCGCTCGACGTACCGGGCTCGATCCCGTGGTACGCGGTCACGACCTGGACGGAAAAACCGGAATCGGACTTCTACTGCGTCGAGCCTTGGCTCGGCCTGCCGGACGCGATCCACAACGGCCTCGGGCTGCGCACGCTCGCGCCGGGCGCGACGGAAACGGCCACGCTGCGGATTCGCGTGCTGCCGCTCGCCGGCTGACACCGGCCGCGCCGAACCGGTGCGCGCCGGCCGCGCCCGCTGCCCAAAACTGCGGTGCGCGGGTCGAACCCGTTAAAATCGGACGTTTTGTATCGCCTGCCGCGTCGCGCGCGGCAGGGTTTTGCGAGGTTCAATGATCGGAACAACAACGAAGCGGCTCTTCGCGGCCGCCTGCGCCGCGCTGCTCGTCGCGTGCGGCTCCGCTCCCGTCGGCCCGGGTTACTACCGCGTCGAGCGCGGCGACACGCTCTACAAGATCGCGCGCGAGAATCGCACGTCGACGGCCAACATCGTGCGCTGGAACCAGATCACGAACCCCGACGCGATCGAAGTCGGCCAGGTGCTGCGGGTCGCGCCGCCGCCCGGCACGACGACGGCGTCGACCACCGGCACCGGCAGCGCGGGCCGCAGCCGCCCCGCGCCTTCCGCGCCGGTCGAATCGGCGGTCAAGCCGGCCACCAGCATCGCACTGATCTGGCCGGCCGCCGGCAACGTGGTGCGCAGCTTCGACGGCTCGAAATCCAAGGGCATCGATATCGCGAACGCTGCGGGCACGCCGGTGCTGGCCGCCGCGCCGGGCACCGTCGTCTATGCGGGCAACGGATTGCGCGGCTACGGCAACCTGATCATCCTCAAGCACAACGCCGATTACCTGACGGCCTACGCGCACAACCGCGCGCTGCTCGTGAAGGAAGGCCAGCCGGTCACGCAGGGGCAGACGATCGCGGAGATGGGCAACAGCGACAGCGATCGCACCGCGCTGCACTTCGAGCTGCGCTACGGTGGCCGCTCGATCGATCCGGCACGCTACCTGCCGGCGCGCTGAGCGCGCCAGCGTCGACGGCAGACGACGGACGACACGCGATGCCGGCACGCATCGCATGTCGTCGAGAGGGAGAACGGGAAGGTTGTGTCAGCGCTTGCGCAGACGGCCGGTGAACCGGCCGGACAGCGGATCGACACGGCTGGCGAACGCCACCAGCGCCCCGATTCCGAAGAGGCTGAACCCCGCAGCTATCAGAAGCAAATCCATGGTCATATCACTGTTTTGTCGTGATCTTATGCGTCATGACGGAATCGTGCACTGAGCCGCACCCGTTGCACGAGTCCGCACATTCCCTATCTATCCGACGCCATTGTGGTTTCGGTCGCGTGAAATGCCGATGTAATCTATCGACCGATGCCGACGATCGACGCCAAGGAGACTCGCATGCTGCCCGCCGCCGACCGCTACGACGACCTGCTCGCCCGCTTCCGGTGGGACGTTCCGGCCCGTTACAACATCGGCGTGGACGTCTGCGACAAGTGGGCCGACGGCAGCGGACAGCTCGCGCTGATCCACGAAACGGCGCAAGGCGACGTGTCGCGCCTCACGTTCGACGACCTGAAGAATGCTTCTAACCGTTTCGCGAACAGCCTCGCGCGGGCAGGTTTGCAACGCGGCGACCGGATCGCGATCTTCCTCGCACAGGGTCCGGAAACAGCGATCGCGCATCTCGCCGCGTACAAGCTCGGCGCGATCGCGGTGCCGCTGTTCACGCTGTTCGGCGCCGACGCACTCGAATACCGGCTCGCGAACAGCGAAGCCGCCGCGCTCGTCACCGACGCAGCCGGTTACGCGAAGATCGCGTCGCTGCGCGCGCAACTGCCGATGCTGCGCACGTGCTACTGCATCGGCGACGATGCACCCGACGCCCCCGGCGTGCTGCGCTTCGACGCCGCGCTCGCCGCCGAATCGCCGGATTTCGTGCCGGCGGACACCGCGGCCGACGATCCGGCGGTGATCATCTACACGTCCGGGACGACCGGCAAGCCGAAAGGCGCGCTCCATGCGCATCGCGTGCTGCTGGGCCATCTGCCGGGCGTCGAGATGTCGCAGCAATGCTTCCCGCGCGACGCACGCCTGTTCTGGACGCCCGCCGACTGGGCATGGATCGGCGGGCTGCTCGACGTGCTGCTGCCCTCATGGCATCACGGCGTGCCCGTGCTGGCGCGCCGCTTCGAGAAGTTCGACGGCGAAGCCGCGTTCGCGCTGATGGCGCGGCACGGCGTGACCCACGCGTTCCTGCCGCCCACCGCGCTGAAGCTGATGCGCGCGGTGCCGGCGCCGCGCGAGCGCCACGCGCTGGCGCTGAAATCGGTCGCGAGCGGTGGAGAATCCCTCGGCGCCGGGCTGACGGCCTGGGGGCGCGACGCGCTCGGCGTGACGATCAACGAGTTCTACGGACAGACCGAATGCAACATGGTGCTGTCGTCGTGCGCGGCGCTGTTCGATGCGCAGCCGGGTGCGATCGGAAAGGCCGTGCCCGGCCACGTGGTCGCGATCGTCGACGAGCACGGCACGCCGCTGCCGCCCGGCGTCGAGGGGCGCATCGCGGTGCGCCGCCCCGACCCGGTGATGTTTATCGAATACTGGCGCAATCCCGCCGCCACGCGCGACAAGTTCGCGGGCGACTACCTGCTCACCGGCGACACCGGCACGATCGACGCCGACGGTTTCGTGCGCTTCGTCGGCCGCGACGACGACGTGATCACGAGCGCCGGCTATCGGATCGGCCCGGGGCCGATCGAGGACTGCCTGCTCACGCATCCGGCGGTACGGATGGCGGCCGTCGTCGGCGTCCCCGACCCGACGCGCACCGAGATCGTCAAGGCGTTCGTCGTGCTGAACCCCGGCCACGTCGGCGACGACGCGCTCGTGCAGGCGCTGCAGGCGCACGTGCGCACGCGCCTGGCCGCGCACGAGTACCCGCGCGCGATCGCGTTCGTCGACGGCCTGCCGATGACGCCGACCGGCAAGATCGTGCGGCGCGCGTTGCGCGACGCCTGAAACGGTCGTGGCCGTACCGGGCGGCCGGCCGCGCGCCCGGATGGTTTATAGTGGCGCCACGCAGTCTTTCCAGCACACAACCGATGTCCTCCCACCAACACGAATCCGCCGCGGGCGCGTCGCACAGCCCGCTTTACGCCAAACTCCTGGGCGAAACCGCCAAGATCGACTGGTGCGATCTCGAGCGCTTCTTCGCACAGGGCAAGCTGCTGTCGGTTGCACGCGATCTCGATCTCGTGAGCGTCGCGGAAGCGATCGCCGGCGACGACGCGCAACAGGTCACGCGCTGGCTGTCGTCCGGCCTCGTCGCACGCATGCCGGCGGAAACCGCCGCCGACTTCGCGGCGCGCAATCCGGAGCTGTGGGCGGTCGTCGTGTCGCCGTGGGTCTGCGTGCAGGAACGCGCCTGACGCGTTCGCCATGTCCGAATCCGCATTACCGCACGGGGCCGGCACCGGGTCGGCCGCCGTCTCGCACCGGCGCGTCCTCGCGCTCGCCTTCCCGATCGTCCTCGCAAACCTGACCCAGCCGATCCTCGGCGCGGTCGACACGGCCGTCGCCGGCCACCTCGACGGCGCGCAGTATCTCGGCGGCGTCGCGCTCGGCGGGCTGTTCTTCAATTTCGTGTTCTGGGGCTTCGGCTTCCTGCGCATGGGCACGACCGGCCTCGTCGCGCAGGCGCACGGCGCCGGCGACGCCGCCGGCATCCGGCTGAACGTGCTGCGCGCGCTGATCGTCGCGTTCGCGCTCGGCACCGCCGTGCTCGCGCTGCAGGTGCCGCTGCTGTCGTTCGCGCTGACCGCGCTGGGCGGCAGCGAGGCCGTGCGCACGACGGCGCTGGCCTATGGCCACGCACGGATCTGGAGCGCGCCGTTCGCGCTCGCCAACTACGTCGTGCTCGGCTACCTGCTCGGCGTGCAACGCGTACGGCTCGCGCTCGTCGCGCAGGTCTTCATCAACGCGGTGAATATCGGGGCCGTGCTGCTCTACGTGTACGGCTTCGGCTGGGGCATCGCCGGAATCGGTGCGGCGACCGCGACCGCCGACGCATGCGGCTTCGCGCTCGGCGCCTGGATGCTGTGGCGGCTGCGGCCGCGCGGCCTCGCGCCACTGGCCGCGCGGGCGCTCGCGGACCGTACGGCACTCAAGCGGCTGATCGCGCTCAATCGCGACATCTTCCTGCGCACGCTGTGCCTGCTCGGCGCGTTCGGCTGGTTCGCGCATCTCGGCGCCAGACAGGGCGACGCGACGCTCGCGGCCAACGCACTGCTACTGAATTTCCAGACCTTCATGGCCTACGGACTCGACGGTTTCGCGCATGCGGCCGAGGCGCTCGTCGGCGCCGCCGCCGGCGCGCGCGACCGCGCCGCCTTCCGGCAGGCCGTGCGCGTCACGCTGCTGTGGTCCGCGCTCGGCGCGCTGCTGTTCGCGCTCGTCTACTGGGTCGCGGGCGGCTGGATCGTCGCGCGGCTGACCGACCAGGCCGAAATCCGCGCGGTCGCGCTGCGCTACCTGCCCTGGGCGGCAGTCTCGCCGATCGTGTCCGTGTGGGGATTCCTGCTCGACGGCGTGTTCATCGGCGCGACGCAGACGCAATCGCTGATGCGTGCGATGGTCGCGTCGTTCGCGATCTTCATCGCCGCGACGCTGGCGGCCGTCGGCCCGTTCGGCAATCACGGGCTGTGGTTCGCGCTGCTGCTGTTCATGGTCGCGCGCGGCGCGACGCTCGCGCGCTACCTGCCGGCGCTGACGCGGCGAATCGGCGCCGACGCAGCCGCGGCCGGCACCTGACGGCCGCGAAGGCCTGCCGCCATCGTCACTGCACGGCTGCGGGTGCCGACGGCGCCGGCTCGCCGAGCATCGACGGCGGCGTCATGTCGGTCGGCACACCGTGGTAATCGGCCGGATCTTGTGGCGGGTGGCCGCGACGGGCCTGGCGGGGATCGCTGGCACAGCCGGCAAGAATGGACGCGGCCAGCACGGCCAGCATGAAACGGGTCATCGGGAAGGCTCCGTAAAACGGCGCGCCCATCGCGCGCCAGGACCGCGCCGAGTCTAGCGGAATTCCGGGTTAGGGATCGTCCCGCGCGTGTCCTAATATGAATCCATGGCGCTGTGCCGTTGAAAGGAGGCAGCCATGTCGTCTGAAGAGATTGCCGGCCTGATCGGCCTGTTCATCGGCCTGATGGTGCTCGTCGCCCTGTCCTATTTCGAGTCGCGCGAATACAAGCGCAACCATGGCGGCGAAGGGATGATCCATCACTGGATGGCCGAACACCATCTGCTCGACTGGCGGCGCAAGCATTAGGCAAGCCCGCCGTGTCGTCCGGGCCGCCGCGCGCGGGGCCCGCTCCGAACGTGCGCCCACCCGCACGGTGGTCGGCGCATATCGCTCGAATTAACAGGGTCGGATAAGACAACATCCCCGGAATGGTCGAACGCCGTCGCGCGACAACCTGCCGCGCGACGGCGTTCGCTTGCGCGCGCCTGGAGCAGCGCGCCGCGATCGGGATGGCTCAGCCCAGGAAGTGCCGGGCGTAGCGGGCGTTGATGTCCGACAGCCGGAACAGCGTCAGGAAGTCCGCGCAGTTGAAATCGGGATCCCACGCCGGCGCGCCGCAAATCTTCGCGCCGAGACGCAGATAGCCCTTGATCAGCGGCGGCGGCGCGACGACGGTGCCCGTCTGCAGTTCGTCGACCGGCAGCGCCGTATGCGGGAACGCACGGTATTCCGGCGCCGTCAGCGCGTTCGCCGGCAGCGACTGATACAGGTTCGCCGCGTAATGGCCGCCGTCGGCCATCGATACGCTCGCGCAGCCGAGCATCGTCTCGTAGCCGTTTTGCATCATGTATGCGCCGAGACCGCCCCACAGCGCCATGATGACGGCGCCGCTGCGGTAGTCGCTGTGCACGCACGAGCGGCCGACCTCGACCATCTTGCCGCGCAGGTGCGTGAGGCGCGACAGGTCGAATTCGCCCTCGGCATACAGGCGGCCGACCCGAGCGGCCTCGTGCGGCGGCAGCACGCGGTACGTACCGACCACCTTCAGCGTGTCGAGATCGCGCACCAGCAGATGGTCGCAGTAGGCATCGAACGGATCGACGTCGAGACCGGACGGACCGCTGACCTGCGCGCCCATCTCTTCGGCGAACACGGTGTAGCGCAGGCGTTGGGCCTCGCGCAGTTCGTCTTCCGTGCGCGCCCAGGCGGCACGCAGACGGTACTCGGATGTGACGGTTTCAGCAGCGCGCGGCAGGTGACGCCGCGTCGTGTCGAGGGGAAGCGAGGCAAAAGGGAGCGTAGGCGTCGGCAGTTCTCGCATTAGGCTTTCCTGATCGTAAGGAATAGGACGACATGCCAGCCAATGTAGTAACCGGTCGTTACCGTTCTGTGGCACGACCGTGTCCTTTCAATGACGTGTCGCCGAATTGACTTTAGCAGAAAGCTTGCGAAACCGTATGATCAAAGCCCGCAAACCCCTTCAGGCCAGCTCCGGCGTCAATACTGCGCGCAGCACGGCCTGATGGTTGCCGTCGCGCGTGCGGCTCGCGAGCCACACGATGCCGCCCTTCTTGATGCTCCAGCTGTCGTCGTTGCCGGCCATCAATTGCGCCGCGACGCTGCCGAGCGTCGGCTGATGTCCGACGATCACGACCGTCGGCGCGATGCCGTCCGGCCAGCCGGCGGCGGCCAGCACGTCATCGACGCTACCGCCCGGCGCGAGCGCATCGACGGTCCGGTACTGGTCGGTCAGCGCCTCGACCGTCTGCACGGTGCGCGCCGCCGGGCTCGCGAGGATCACGCTGTTCGACTCGAGCCGGCTGCGCAGCCATTTGGCCATGGCCTGCGCTTCCTTGCGCCCGCGGGCCGTCAACTGGCGTGCGAGGTCGTTTGCCGCGTAGTCTTCGGCTTCGGCGTGGCGCCACAGGATCAGGTTCATCATGATGTCTCCTTCCATGCTTCGACGAATGGTTCGGCCGACCACCCGCGGGCCGGACGATCACACTTCGAATTGTCGCCAATCGCGAGCGGTTCGTGATGATGTGCGCCGTATGCAAAACGTGATTGACCCGGCCACCCATTAGACGATAGAATCTTTGGCTCGTCGGAGCGTAGCGCAGCCTGGTAGCGCATCTGATTTGGGATCAGAGGGTCGAAGGTTCGAATCCTTTCGCTCCGACCACGATACACGATAAGGGTTGCAAGCCATCGCGCTTGCAGCCCTTTTTCGTTTGCTCCGCCGTGCGCCTTCTCAACCGCTGCCGCCCCATGCAGAGCCCGCGCACGAATCTTGCGGGAACACGCGATAATGTCCGCGACCCAACCCGCAACCGCGCATGAAAAAAACCGTTTTCAAGACCGCCCTGCTCGGCGCGCTGCTCGCAATCGGCGCATTCGGCACCCTCGGCGCGTCCGGCGCCGCGTCGGCCAAGTCGCTCGACGACGCGCTCGACTGCCATTCGAACGGCCACAAGTTCGTCGCGCCGCTGCTCGCGGCCGGCGACATCCAGTCGGAGCCGATGCACGTCGAAGCGAATTCGGTGAACGCGTTCCGCACGAACCATCCGCTGACCGCCTACGGCTTCGGCGTCTACGTCGTGCTCGGCTACCAGGCGAATGATCCGATCTTCCAGCCGGGCGACGGCACGCCGATCGGCAAATGGGCGTACGGCGTCGTGGTACGCGGCACGAAGAGTGCAGTCGAACAGGCCGTTCGCAATGCCGGCAGCGACGCCACCGTCAAGCAGGCGTTCCCGTTCCTGACCGCGATCGTATGCTCCGACTGAGCATGCCGCGAGGCAAGCGGCGCGAGGGCGCCGCGCCCTCGGTAGCGTCTCGTTACGCGCCCGTATAAACCACGCGATACGGAATCCCGACCTTCTCCCACTCGGCCGCTTCCTGGCTGAGGCTGTAGTCGGTCAACGGGTTCTGCTCGACCCATGCGCTCGGCAGGCGCACTTCATACCCGCCCTTCTTCATCTGCGACACGGAAATGTCCGGCAGCCCGGCATCGGTCCGGCGCCGGCACAGCAGCGCGGCGAGCCGCAGGCAAAACAGCAGCGGCCATTCGACGTCGCGCGCCTGCGACAGCTTGCCGAGCTTGCCCGCATGCCCGAGCACGAGCGCGGCGAGGCGCGCCTGGTCAGTGCGCGAGAAGCCCGGCATGTCGGCGTTGCTGGCGATATACGCGGAATGCTTGTGATACGAGCTGTGCGAGATCGACAGGCCGATCTCGTGCAGCGCGGCGGCCCAGCCGAGGAACATCCGGCCTTCCTCGCGCGCTTCTTCGTCGTCGGACGCCTCGAGCTCGTCGTAGAACCGCACCGCCAGTGCGGCGATCCGCCCGGCCTGCGCGCGATCGACGCCGTAGCGGCGCGTGAAACCCTCGACGGTCACCGCACGCATGTCCTCGTGCTGGGCCCGGCCGAGCAGGTCGTACAGCACGCCGAGACGCAGCGCGCCGTCGGTGGTGTCGACGTAGTCGACACCCAGTTCCTCGAATACCGCGAGCATGATCGCGAGGCCGCCGGCAAGCACCGGCACGCGATCGGGCTTCAGCGCGATCAGCTTCAGCCGGTTCACGTTCTCGGCCTTGATCAGCGCGCGCTTCAGGCGTTCGAGCCCGCCGCGCGAAATGCCGTGCGTGATGCCGGCGTCGTTGAAGCCGTTCGCCTCGACGAGCTCCGCGAGCGCACGCGCGGTGCCCGACGAACCGATCGCCTGGTCCCATCCGGCCTTCTTGTACTCGCTGGAAATGATCTGGATCTCGCGCTTGGCCGCGAGTTCGGCCTGCCGCATCGTGTATTCGTCGACGTTGCCGGCCGGGAAGAACGCCCGGCTATGGCTCACGCAGCCGATGTAGAGACTCTCCATCACGAGCGGCGTGTAGTGCGAGCCGATGATGAATTCGGTCGAGCCGCCGCCGATGTCGACGACGAGCCGCTTGCCCGCGCTCGCCGGCACCGAATGCGCGGCACCCGCATAGATCAGGCGCGCCTCTTCGCGGCCCGCGATCACTTCGATCGGAAAACCAAGCGCCGCTTCGGCTTCGCCGAGGAATTCGCCCGCGTTCTTCGCGACGCGCAGCGTGTTGGTCGCCACCGCGCGCACATGATCGGGATGGAAATCGCGCAGGCGCTCGCCGAACCGCTTGAGCGCCTCCCAGCCACGTTCCTGCGACGCGCGATCGAGCATCTTGTCGCTCGACAGCCCCGCGGCCAGTCGAACCGGCTCGCGCAGCGCATCGACGGGATAGATCTGGCTGCCCGCCGGCGTTTCCTCGACGCGCCCGACGATCAGCCGGAAGCTGTTCGAGCCGAGATCCACGGCAGCCAGCAAGTGGGGGGATGTAACCATCAGAAGGGGGCTCCGTGCGCGTTCGCCCGCGGCAGCCGCTCCGGCCTCGCTGGACGATCAATCAAAGGCGATATTTTAAGCGTGGAACGCTTGCCATTGCCACGCTTCACGGGCATGTACTCGGGTAGAAAGTATATGGCCGAAACATTTATGAGACGAATCGGTTCAAGCGTAGAATTTCCCGATATAAATACATTATTGTCATCAGCACGTCATCGTACCGTGAGAGTTTCCGAGCGTCCTTTCGAATCATCGCCCGAATCACCCCCTACTCTGCCGATGTCCGTCCGCTATCCGCTTCTCAATCGTGAACTCGGCATCCTCGGCTTCAACGAGCGCGTGCTGGCCCAGGCAGCCGACCCGCACATTCCGTTGCTCGAGCGACTGCGCTTCATCTGCATCACCAGCAGCAACCTCGACGAGTTCTTCGAAGTCCGGATGGCCGGCCTCCAGGAACAGATCCGCGACAACCCGGGTGCCCTGACGCCCGACGGCATGTCGCTGCAGCACGCTTACGATCTCGTCGTCGAGCGCGCGCAGCGGCTCGTGCACCGCCAGTACACGATGCTGCACGAAACCGTGCTCCCCGCGCTCGAACAGGAAGGCATCTACTTCCACGCGAGCGACTCGTGGAACGACGAGCAGCTCGAATGGGCGCGCCGCTACTTCCTCGACGAACTGCTGCCGGTGCTGACGCCGATCGGCCTCGATCCCGCGCATCCGTTCCCGCGCGTGCTGAACAAGAGCCTGAACTTCGTCGTCGAGCTCGAAGGCCGCGACGCGTTCGGCCGCCAGGCGGTGATGGGCATCGTGCAGGCGCCGCGCGCGCTGCCGCGCGTCGTGCGCATGCCGCAGGCGCTGTCGGGCTTCGAGCACGGCTTCGTGCTGCTCAGCTCGTTCATGCAACGCTTCGTCGGCGAACTGTTCCCGCAACTGGTCGTGAAGAGCTGCAACCAGTTCCGCATCACGCGCAACAGCGAGCTGTTCGTCGACGAGGACGAAATCACCAACCTGCGCGTCGCGCTGCAGGGCGAACTGCCCGCGCGCCACCTCGGCAACGCGGTACGGCTCGAAGTGTCGGCCGATACGCCCGCGCATATCGTGCGACGCCTGCTCGAGGAAAGCCTGCTCGGCGAGAAGGACTGCTACCGCGTGTCCGGCTCCGTGAACCTCGTGCGGCTGATGCAGATCCCCGATCTCGTCGATCGACCCGACCTGAAGTTCGCGCCGTTCACCGCATCGATCCCGCCCGCGATCGCGAACGCGCCGACGATGTTCGACGCGATCGACGACGGCGACATCCTGCTGCATCACCCGTACGAAAGCTTCCAGCCGGTGCTAGAACTGCTGCAGCAGGCCGCGAAGGACCCGAGCGTCGTCGCGATCAAGCAGACGATCTATCGCACCGGCACCGATTCGCCGCTGATGGACGCGCTGATGGAAGCCGCGCGCAACGGCAAGGAAGTGACCGTCGTCGTCGAGCTGCTCGCGCGCTTCGACGAGGAAACCAACATCAACTGGGCGTCGCAGCTCGAAGCCGTCGGCGCGCACGTCGTGTACGGCGTGGTCGGCCACAAGTGCCACGCGAAGATGATGCTGATCGTGCGGCGCGTCGTGCAGAACGGCAAGGCGTCGCTGCGCCGCTACGTGCACCTCGGCACCGGCAACTATCACCCGCGCACCGCCCGCCTCTACACCGACTTCGGGCTGATGACGGCCGACCAGAAGATCTGCGAGGATGTCCATCACGTGTTCCAGCAGCTGACCGGGATCGGCGGCGAGCTCACGCTGCACGAGCTGTGGCAGTCGCCGTTCACGCTGCATCCGCGCATCATCGAATCGATCCGCGCGGAGATCGACAATGCACGCGCCGGCAAGCGCGCGCGCGTGGTCGCGAAGATGAACGCGCTGCTGGAGCCGTCGGTGATCGCCGCGCTGTACGAAGCGTCGCAGGCCGGCGTGAAGGTCGACCTGATCGTGCGCGGCGTGTGCGCGCTGAAGCCGGGCGTGCCGGGGCTGTCGGACAACATCACGGTGCGCTCGATCGTCGGGCGCTTCCTCGAACACCACCGCATCTACTATTTCCACGCGGGCGGCGCCGAGGACGTGTATCTGTCGAGCGCCGACTGGATGGACCGCAACCTGTTCCGCCGCGTCGAAGTCGCGTTCCCGATCCGCGAGCGCAAGCTGAAGCGCCGCGTGATCGCCGAAGGGCTGTCGGTCTGTCTCGGCGACAACCAGTCGGCCTGGCAGATGCTCAGCGACGGCCACTACCGCCGGCGGCGCGCGGGCAAGACGATCCGCAATGCGCAACTCGGGCTGCTCGCGAAGTTCTGTTCGTAGACATACGGCGCGGTTTCGCGTGCCGCGTAACAAGCAAAAAAGCACAGCCCGAGGGCTGTGCTTTTTTCATTCCGCCGGGGTGCCGATGTGAGGCGCCGCTTCGCGTGACGCGCTCACGCCTCGAACGCGGCCGGCCGGATCGCGATGATCCGCGAGCCCGGGAAGCGCGCGGTGAACGTGCTGCCGCGCCCTTCCTCGCTCTGCACGTACAAGTGCGAGTCGTGCCGCTGCAGCACGTGCTTGACGATCGCGAGGCCGAGCCCCGTACCGCCCGTATCGCGCGAGCGGCTACGATCGACGCGGTAGAAGCGTTCGGTCAGCCGCGGCAGGTCGGCGGCCGGAATGCCGAAGCCGCTGTCGGTGACGGAGAACACGCCCTGCGCGCCCTCGCGCCGCCACGACACGAGAATCTTGCCGCCGTCCGGCGTATAGCGGATCGCGTTGGTCACGAGATTCGCGAACGCACTGAACACTTCGGTCTGCGCGCCCGTGACACCGAGCGTCTCGTCGATCGCGAACGCGATCTCGTGATGCCCGTTCGACAGCGTCTGCGCATCCTCCTTGAGATGGTCGAACACGGCACGCATGTCGATCGCGTGATCCATCGGCGGCTTGCTTTCGCCCTCGAGCTTCGCGAGCACCAGCAGGTCGGTGACGATGTGCCGCATCCGCGACGCCTGCTGCTCCATCATCTCGAGATAGCGCGCGCGATCTTCCTCGTTCAGCGGCAGTTCGCGCATCGTCTCGAGGAAGCCCGACAGCACGGTGAGCGGCGTCTTCAGTTCGTGCGACACGTTCGCGACGAAGTCGCGCCGCATCGCGTCGGTCCGCTCGAGCTCCGTGATGTCCTGCGTGAGCAGCAGCTTGCGGTTCTCGCCGTATGGGAACACCTGCACTTCCAGCACGTTCTGCCGCGAGTCGCCCATCCCGCGCATCACGAGCGTCTCGTCGTAATGCTGCGCGTTCAGGTAACGGACGAACTCCGGATGACGAACCAGGTTCGTGATGTGCTGGCGCAGGTCGCGCTTCGCATCGAGGCCGAAGTGCACCTCGGCGATCGCGTTGCACCACTCGATCTGGTCATGGTCGTCGAGCATCGCGACGCCGTTCGGCGACGCCTGGATCGCCTGGATGAAGCGCGAATGCTGCTGCTCGACCTGGCGCACCTGCGCATGCCACTGCTTCGCGAGCTTGTGCAGCCGGTAGTAGATTTCGCCCCAGATGCCCGGTGCGCTCGGCACCTCGCCATAGACGGGCGCATCGAGCAGACGCCACAGGCGTTGCGTATGGAAGGTGCTGAAGAAGCCCTGCGCGACCAGCATCACGACCGCGAACCCGAGGGCCGCGGTCGGGCCGGCGAATACGCCGACCAATACGCTGATCAGCACGAGCAGCACGAGCGACACCAGAAAGCGCGCCCAGATGATGTTCATGATTCAGCGTCCGAAAGAATGAACGGCATGCCGCGGCACACGGCATGTCCGGATACGTTACGCGTGCTTGGCGAGCCGGTAGCCGCTGCCGCGTACGGTCTCGATCATCGCATCGCAGCCGGCCGGTTTCAAGGCCGCGCGCAATCGTTTGATATGGACGTCGACGGTGCGTTCCTCGACGAACACATGATCGCCCCAGACCTGGTCGAGCAGTTGCGTGCGGCTGTGCACGCGCTCCGGATGCGTCATGAAGAAATGCAGCAGGCGGAATTCGGTCGGGCCGAGATCGAGCTTGATCTCGCTGCCGTCGCCGTGCGCGGCGACCCGATGCGTGGCCGGATCGAGGCGCAGCCCGTTGATCGACACGACGTCCTCGGTCAGCTGCGGCGCGCGGCGGCGCAGCACGGCCTTGATGCGCGCCATCAGTTCCTTCGGCGAGAACGGCTTCGTCACGTAGTCGTCCGCGCCGATCTCGAGGCCGAGCACCTTGTCCTGCTCGTCGCCGCGCGCGGTCAGCATGATGATCGGGATGTGCTTGGTCCGTTCGTTGTTGCGCAGGTCGCGCGCGAACGCGATGCCGGACTTGCCCGGCAGCATCCAGTCGAGCAGCACGAGATCGGGCAGCACGTCGCTGATCAGGTTCTGCGCCTGCTCCGCGTTGTACGCGCGGATCGGGCAGTGACCGGCATGCTGGAGATTCACCGAGATCAGTTCGGAAATCGCTGGCTCATCTTCGACGACGAGAATGTTGCTGGGCATCGGCACCTCTGTTCTTCCTATACGGAGTCGATTAACTGTTGGCTTCGCGATCGAGCGTGTCGCGCGGCTGGTGCCGCACGTCGGTGCCCTTCACGATGTAGATGATGAATTCGGCGATGTTCTTCGCGTGGTCGCCGATCCGTTCGATCGCCTTCGCGATGAACAGATACTCGAGGCCGACCGAGATCGTGCGCGGATCTTCCTGCATGTACGACACGAGCTTGCGCACGAACGCGCGGAATTCGAGGTCGATTTCCTTGTCGTCCTTGACGATCTGCGCGGCCGCCACCGTATCGAGGCGCGCGAACGCGTCGAGCGCGCGGCGCAGGATCGTCACGGCCATCTCGCCCGACACCTTGATCTCGGCGATGTTCACCGCACGCGCGGCCGGTTCTTCGATCAGGCGGCGCACGCGCTTCGCGATCTTCTCGGCCTCGTCGCCGGCGCGCTCGAGGTTCGTAATCGTTTTCGAAATCGACATCAGAAGACGCAGGTCGCGCGCGGCCGGCTGCCTCCGCGCGATGATGTTGCCGCACTCCTGGTCGATGTCGACTTCCATCGCGTTCAGCGTTTCCTCGGCCGCGATCACCTTCTCGGCCGCATCGCGGTCGAATTCGTTCAGCGCATGCATCGCGCCGACGATCTGCGACTCGACGAGCCCGCCCATTTCCAGCACTTTCGACGACACGGCATTCAGGTCCGCGTCGAACTGGCTCGACAGATGTTTATCCGACATGGTTGTGGTTCTCCGTCATCAGCCGAAACGGCCGGTGATGTAGTCTTCCGTTTCCTTGCGCACCGGCTTGATGAAGATCTTTTCGGTTTCGCCGAATTCGATCAGCTCGCCCAGGTACATGTAGGCCGTGAAGTCCGAGCAGCGCGCGGCCTGCTGCATGTTGTGCGTGACGATCACGACCGTGTAGTCGCTCTTCAGCTCCGCGATCAGTTCCTCGATGCGGCCCGTCGAGATCGGGTCGAGCGCCGAGCACGGCTCGTCGAGCAGCAGCACTTCCGGACGGATCGCGATGCCGCGCGCGATGCACAGACGCTGCTGCTGGCCGCCCGACAGACCGTAGCCGCTCTGGTTCAGCTTGTCCTTCACTTCGTTCCACAGCGCGGCCTTCGTCAGCGCCCACTCGACGCGATCGTCCATCTCCGAGCGCGTGAGCTTTTCGAACATCTTCACGCCGAACGCGATGTTGTCGTAGATCGACATCGGGAACGGGGTCGGCTTCTGGAACACCATGCCGATCCGCGCACGCAGCAGCGAGATGTCGCGCTTGGTGGTCAGCAGGTTCTCGCCGTCCATCAGGATTTCGCCTTCGGCGCGCTGCTCCGGATAGAGCGCGAACATCTTGTTGAACGTGCGCAAGAGCGTCGACTTGCCGCAGCCCGACGGGCCGATGAACGCCGTCACCTTCCCTTCGGGAATGCGCAGGTTGATGTTCTTCAGCGCGTGGAACTTGTTGTAGAAGAAGTTGAGGTTGTTGACCTCGATCTTCGCGTTCAGCGGCGCCAGCGGACGGCCATGCGACGCATCGTGCGTGCCGGCGGGCGCAGCGGTGCGCTCGACGGGATTCAGGTGGCTTTCTGCCATATTCATCGGATTGCTCCGCCGTTACTTTTTCGAGAAGATCGAGCGCGCCAGGATGTTGAGTCCGAGCACCCCGAGCGTGATCAGGAACACGCCCGCCCATGCGAGCGACTGCCATTCGGCGAACGGGCTCATCGCGAACTTGTAGATCGTGACGGGCAGGTTGGCCATCGGCTGGCTCATGTCGACCGAGAAGAACTGGTTCGACAGGGCCGTGAACAGCAGCGGCGCCGTTTCGCCGGCGATCCGCGCGACCGCGAGCAGCACGCCCGTCACGATCCCGCCGACCGACGCGCGCAGCGTGATCTTCAGCACCATGCGCCACTTCGGCGTGCCGAGCGCGACGGCTGCTTCGCGCAGCGCGTTCGGCACGAGCTTCAGCATGTTCTCGGTCGTGCGGATCACGATCGGGATCTGCAGCAGCGCGAGCGCGATCACGCCGGCCCAGCCCGAGAAGCGCCCCGACTTCGCGACGACGATCGCGTACACGAACAGGCCGATCACGATCGACGGCGCCGACAGCAGGATGTCGTTGATGAAGCGGATCGTGCTCGCCAGCAGGTTCTTCTGGCCGTATTCGGCGAGATAGACGCCCGCGAGGATGCCGATCGGCGTGCCGACCAGCGTGCCGAAACCGCACAGCAGCAGGCTGCCGGCGATCGCGTTCGCCAGGCCGCCGCCTTCGGTGTTCGGTGCCGGCGTCGATTCGGTGAACAGCTGCAGCGACAGGCCGCCGACACCGAGATGCACCGTCGTGTAGAGAATCCACACGAGCCACAGCAGGCCGAATGCCATCGCGGCGAGCGACGCGGTCAGCGCGATCGCGTTGGTCACCTTGCGCTTGCGCTGCAGGCGGTTGCGCATCGCGTCGAGCGCGGCGCCGTTCGGCCCCGGGAAATTCATGATGGGCTCGCTCATTTCTTGCCCTCTCCCTTCTCGAGACGAAGCAGCAGCAGTTTGGAGATGGACAGCACGATGAACGTGATCACGAACAGGATCAGGCCCAGTTCCATCAGGGCGGACGTATGCAGGCCCGGTTGCGCTTCCGCGAATTCGTTCGCGAGCGCCGACGTGATGCTGTTGCCCGGTGCGAACAGCGACACGCTGTCGAGCAGGTTCGTGTTGCCGATCACGAAGGTCACGGCCATCGTTTCGCCGAGCGCGCGGCCGAGGCCGAGCATCACGCCGCCGATCACGCCGGTCTTCGTATAGGGCAGCACGACCTTCCACATCACTTCCCACGTCGTGCAGCCGATCCCGTACGCCGATTCCTTCAGCAGCACGGGCGTGACTTCGAACACGTCGCGCATCACCGATGCGATGTACGGGATGATCATGATCGCGAGGATCACGCCGGCCGCGAGAATGCCGATGCCGATCGGCGCGCCGGCCGTCAGCGGACCGAGCACCCACACGTCCTTGAAGAGATGGCCGATCGGTTTCTGGAAGTATTCGGCGAAGATCGGCGCGAACACGAGCAGGCCCCACATGCCGTACACGATCGACGGAATCGCGGCGAGCAGTTCGATCGCGATGCCGAGCGGGCGGCGCAGCCACACGGGCGACAGTTCGGTGAGGAACAGCGCGATGCCGAAGCTGACCGGCACCGCGATGACGAGTGCAATCAACGACGTCACGATCGTGCCGTAGATCGGCACGACTGCGCCGTAGACATCCGAGTTCGGATCCCACTCGGATTGCCACAGGAAGCCGAGGCCGAACTTCTGGATGGTCGGCAGCGACGCAATGATGAGGGAAACGATGATCCCGCCCAGCAGCAGCAGGGTCACGATCGCGGCGAGCCGTGCGAGGCCGCCGAACAGAACGTCTCCGAGACGGCTCGGCGCGCGTTGCTGCGCGGCATCGGACCGGGAGGACGTGTACGAAATATCAGACATGGGCGCCTGTTCTGGATCGCCGGACGCCGTAACGCCCGGCCTTACCGCACACACTGCCCGGCCGGCACGACCGGGCAGCGAACCGCTGGATGGCTTACTCTGCGGCGACCGGCTTGCCCGATGCGTCCGTCACCTTCGTCTTCCACTGCTTGCGGATTTCCGTCTCGACCGATGCCGGCAGCGAGATGTAGTCGAGGCTGTCGGCAGCCTTCTCGCCGTTCTTGAACGCCCAGCTGAAGAACTTCAGCGTTTCGGCGCCCTGCTCCGGCTTGTCCTGCTTCGCGTGCAGCAGCACGAACGTCGCGCCGACGACCGGCCATGCTTCCTTGCCCGGCTGGTTCGTCAGGATCTGGTAGAACGACTTCGACCAGTTCGCGCCTGCAGCAGCGGCCTTGAACGTTTCGGTCTTCGGCTCGACCACCGTGCCCGTCGAGTTCTTCAGGGCCGTGTAGATCATGTTGTTCTTCTTCGCGTACGCCCACTCGACGTAGCCGATCGCGCCCGGCAGGCGCTGCACGAACGCCGCGACGCCGTCGTTGCCCTTGCCGCCCGTACCCGTCGGCCAGTTGACCGTCGTGCCTTCGCCGATCTTCGACTTCCATTCGTCGTTGACCTTCGACAGGTAGTTCGTCCAGATGAAGCTCGTGCCCGAGCCGTCAGCGCGGCGAACGACCGCGATGTCCGTATCCGGCAGCTTGACCTTCGGGTTCAGCGCGGCGATCGCCGGGTCGTTCCACTTCTTGATCTTGCCGAGATAGATGTCGCCGAGCACCGGGCCCGACAGCGTCAGTTCGCCAGCCTTCACGCCCGGCACGTTGATCACCGGCACCACGCCGCCGACCACCGTCGGGAACTGGAACAGGCCTTCCTTCGCGAGTTCGTCATCCTTCAGCGGCGCGTCCGAACCGGCAAAATCGACCGTCTTCGCGACGATCTGCTTCAGGCCGCCCGACGAGCCGATACCCTGGTAGTTCACCTTCGCGCCGCCGGACTGCTGGTAGTCCGCAGCCCATTTCGTATAGATCGGCATCGCGAACGTGCTGCCTGCGCCCGTGATGTCGGCAGCTTGCGCGGCGACTGCGAAAAGCGCGCCAGCCAGGCCGGCAATCGCGGTTTGCATCAATTTCATGAGACCTCCAGTGTGTGAGCGGATGACTACGGCACCGCGAAGGTTAGGGGCTCCTCATGACGATAATGTGACAATCGATGAAACTGGCGTGACAGTAACATGACTGGTTGAAAGGGTGTAGCGGGCCCGGTTCGGGCAGCAGCACAAGCGCGGCGTGGCGGGGTTGGCGGCAAGAATTGCCGGTCGGGAAGAGGCAGATCCGCGCCCGCCGATGCGGGTTGCGAGCGGATCGTATCGCAGCGCGCGCGGGCCGGAAAGCCCCTTGCCGCGGCTGTCACGATTCAGGGACGGAGGATTTCTTTGATCAGATGAAATCCGCGTCGAAAGCGCCTTCTGTTTAATAGCGCAAACCTTTGCGTCTGACGAATTGCGGCGCCCGCAGGCGCCGCATGTCGAATCACCGGGGCGGCGGCGCGCACACGGCCGGACCGTCGCGCGCCGTCGCCGAGCCGGTTCAGGCCGTCGCCGCGCGCACCGCGTCGGCGATCGCTTCCGCGTGACGCGTCGCGTCGGCCGCATGCCGGGCCTCGACCATCACGCGCAGCACGGGCTCCGTGCCCGACGCGCGGATCAGCACGCGGCCGTGACCGGCCAGCGCGCCTTCGGCCGCGTCGATCGCCGCGCGAATCGATGCGTTGCCCTTCCAGTCGGCACCCGGTTTCATCCGCACGTTGATCAGCTTCTGCGGGAACAGCGTGACGCCGTCGAGCATCTGCGCAAGCGTGCGGCCGCTGCGCTTGAGCGCGGCCAGCACGAGCAGCGCCGACACGATGCCGTCGCCGGTCGAGTGGCGGTCGAGCGACAGGATGTGGCCCGAGCCTTCCGCGCCGAGCTGCCAGCCGCGCTCGCGCAACTGTTCGAGCACGTAGCGGTCGCCGACCGCCGCGCGCACGAACTCGACGCCCTCACGCTGCAGCGCAACTTCGACCGCGAGGTTCGTCATCAGTGTGCCGACCGCGCCGTCGACCTTGCCGACGGTCGCGATGCGGTCCTTCACGAGCACGTAGAGCAGCTCGTCGCCGTTGTACAGCCGGCCGGTCGAATCGACGACCTGCAGGCGGTCCGCATCGCCGTCGAGCGCGATGCCGAGGTCCGCATGGTTCGCCCGCACCGCGCGCATCAGCGCGTCGGGCGCCGTCGCGCCGACCCCGTCGTTGATGTTGAAGCCGTTCGGCGCGACGCCGACCGGGATCACGTCCGCGCCGAGCTCGTGGAACACGTGCGGCGCGATCTGGTACGCGGCGCCGTGCGCGCAATCGATCACGAGCTTCAGCCCGCGCAGATCGTAGGCGGCCGGGAACGTGCTCTTGCAGAACTCGATGTAGCGGCCGGCCGCATCGTCGAGGCGGCGCGCCTTGCCGAGCCGGTCCGACGATGCGCATTCGAGCGGCTTGTCGAGCCATGCCTCGATTTCGGCTTCCGTTTCGTCGGGCAGCTTGTTGCCGTCGGCGGAGAAGAACTTGATCCCGTTGTCCTGGTACGGGTTGTGCGATGCGCTGATCACGACGCCGGCCGACAGGCGCAGCGCGCGCGTGAGATACGCGACGCCCGGCGTCGGCATCGGGCCGGCCAGCATCACGTCGACGCCGGCCGCCGAGAAGCCGGCCTCGAGCGCGGCCTCGAGCATGTAGCCCGACACGCGCGTGTCCTTGCCGATCAGTACCGTCGGCCGTGCACCGGCCGCGACGTCGGCCGCACCGGCCAGTACCTTGCCGGCTGCATAGCCGAGACGCAACACGAAATCAGGCGTGATGGGCGCCTCGCCCACCGTGCCGCGAATGCCGTCCGTGCCGAAATATCGACGTCCCATGGCGAACCTTCCTCCTTCGTCTTTCTGATTTCTGACTTATCGTTGCCGCGCGGCTTCGCGCACGGCGTTCCAGACCTTCAACGCATCGACCGTCGCCGCGACGTCGTGCACGCGCACGATCGCAGCTCCACGCTCGAGCGCGCACAACGCGGCCGCCACGCTCGCCGCGACGCGTTCCATCGGCGGCTTGCCGCCGATCACCGCGCCGAGCATCGACTTGCGCGACATGCCCGCGAGAATCGGATACGCGCGCCCGTCGGGCCGCGCCGGCGCCGTGTCCGGCAACGCGGCCAGCAGCGCGTAGTTGTCGTCGACCACCGCCTTGCCGAACCCGAAGCCCGGATCGACGCAGATCCGTTGCGGCGCGACGCCCGCGTCGCGCAGCGCCTGCGCGCGCGCGGCGAGAAAATCGCGCACGTCGCTCACGACGTCGCCGTAATCGGGCTCGCCGACCTGCATCGTCTGCGGCTCGCCGAGCATGTGCATCGCGCACAGCCCGCTGTTACCCTCGCGCACCGCATCGATCGCGCCCGGCTGACGGAAACCCCAGATGTCGTTGATCAGGTCCGCGCCGGCAGCGAGCGCCGCGCGCATCACGGCCGGCTTGTAGGTGTCGATCGACAGCGGCACGTTCAGCGGCCGCAACGCTTCGACCAGCGGGATCACGCGCGCGAGTTCCTCGTCGAGCGGCACGGGCGGCGCGCCGGGGCGTGTCGACTCGCCACCGATGTCGATCAGGTCGACGCCTTCGGCGATCATCCGCTCGGCCTGGCGCAGCGCATCGTCGCGCGCGAGGAAGCGGCCGCCGTCGGAGAACGAATCGGGGGTGGCGTTCAGAATGCCCATCACGAGCGGGCGCTCGAACGTCAGGGAGAAACGGCCGCACTGCAGCGGCGCTGGAATGGATGCTGAAACAGCGGAATCGGGCACGGGCGGGAGGCGTTGATGAATGCAAAACGGGCCGGTGTGAAGCCACACCAGCCCGTGAACGGTGCTACGGCGAAGGTCAGGCCGGCGAAGCAGGCGCCGGCGCGTTGCCGGGCTTCACTTCGGCGGTGGTGCCGCCGCCCGACGAATCGCCGCCGACAGCCGGCGAACTCTTCGGCGAGCGCGGCGGACGCCCTTCCATGATGTCGTTGATCTGATCGGCGTCGATCGTTTCCCACTCCATCAGCGCGGCCGTCATTGCCTCCACCTTGTCGCGGTTCTCTTCAAGCAGGCGGCGTGCAAGGCCGTACTGTTCGTCGAGCACGCGGCGGATTTCGCCGTCGACCTTCTGCTGCGTCGCTTCCGAGATCGTGCGCGTGAAGCCTCGGCCGAACGGGCCGTTGTCGCTCTCGTCGTCGACGTAGACCATCGGCCCGAGCGCGTCGGTCATGCCGAAACGGGCCACCATCGCGCGTGCCGTCTGCGTGGCCTTGTTGAAGTCGTCCGACGCGCCGGTGCTGATCAGGTTCAGGAACAGCTCCTCGGCCACGCGGCCGCCGAACAGGATCGCCAGGCGGTCGAGCAGGTAATCCTTCGAATACGTCTCGTTGTCATGCTCCGGCAGCTGCCACGTGACGCCCAGCGCGCGACCGCGCGGGATGATCGTGACCTTGTGTACCGGATCGGCCTTCGGCAGCAGCTTCGCGATCACCGCGTGGCCCGACTCGTGGTAAGCCGTGGCGCGCTTCGCTTCCTCGCGAATCACCGCCGACTTGCGCTCCGGACCCATGAAGATCTTGTCCTTCGCGTCCTCGAAATCCTGCATCTCGACGATGCGCTTGCCGCGGCGGGCGGCGAACAGCGCCGCTTCGTTCACGAGGTTCGCGAGATCGGCGCCCGAGAAGCCCGGCGTGCCGCGCGCGATGACCGCTGCGTCGACGTCGTTCGCGATCGGCACCTTGCGCAGGTGCACGCGCATGATCTGCTCGCGGCCGCGGATGTCCGGCAGGCCGACATAGACCTGGCGGTCGAAACGACCCGGACGCAGCAGCGCCTTGTCGAGCACGTCGGAACGGTTGGTCGCGGCGATCACGATCACGCCCGAGTTCGCTTCGAAGCCGTCCATCTCGACCAGCATCTGGTTCAGCGTCTGCTCGCGCTCGTCGTTGCCGCCGCCCATGCCGGCGCCGCGATGACGGCCGACCGCGTCGATTTCGTCGATGAACACGATGCACGGCGCGTGCTTCTTCGCCTGCTCGAACATGTCGCGCACACGGGCCGCGCCGACGCCGACGAACATTTCGACGAAATCGGAGCCCGAGATGCTGAAGAACGGCACCTTCGCTTCACCGGCGATCGCGCGGGCCAGCAGCGTCTTGCCGGTACCCGGAGGGCCGACGAGCAGCACGCCGCGCGGAATGCGACCGCCCAGCTTCTGGAATTTCTGCGGGTCGCGCAGGAAGTCGACGAGCTCGGACACTTCCTCCTTCGCTTCGTCGCAGCCCGCGACGTCGGAGAAGTTCACCGCGTTGTTGTTCTCGTCGATCAGCCGCGCGCGCGATTTCCCGAACGAGAATGCGCCGCCTTTGCCGCCTCCCTGCATCTGCCTCATCATGTAGAACCAGAACACGATGATCAGGATCGTCGGCCCGAGGTAGTACAGCGCGGACATCAGCGCGTTCGGCTCGTCGTCGGCCTTGCCGCTGACCTGCACGCCGTACTTCATCAGATCGCCGACCATCCAGATGTCGCCGGGCGACACGATCTGGTATTTCTGGCCATCAGCCGGAGTGACGGTGAGGTTGCGCCCCTGAACGATGACGTTCTTGACCTTGCCGTTCTTGGCGTCGTCCATGAACTGCGAATAGGACACACCTTCCTGGACGCGGGGCTTGTCGAACTGCTTGAACACCGTAAACAGCACCAGTGCGATCACCAGCCACACTGCTGCCTTCGAAAACATATTGTTGTTCAAAGCACCACTCCTTCACTCGTAGACGAGCGCCTACATTTTCCTTGCGGCGCTCCTCGGTCATTCTAATCCAGTCCGACCACCCCTGCCATAAGGATTGACAACCGCCGCGATAGCGCTTCGCTTGTCTGGCAAGGGCCGGAGCCCGTTTGCGGCACGCCGCTGCGCGTCAGCGCGGATGCTTCAGATGCCGACCCAAAATGAACGTTTCGGACGATTTGTCGCGGGACGCCTTCGGCTTGCGCGGCGCGACAGTCTTAAACTGCTGTTTGAACTTTTCGACGATCTGGCTGTAGCCGCTGCCGTGAAAGCACTTCACGAGCAGCGCACCGTCCGGCTTCAGATGATTCTGCGCGAATTCGAGCGCCAGATCGCACAGATGCTCGATGCGCGCCGCGTCCGCCGAGGCCACGCCGGAGAGGTTGGGGGCCATGTCGGAAATAACAAGGTCCACCGCGCGACCTTCGAGCACTTCTTCGAGCCGGTGGAGGACGTCGTCCTCGCGGAAATCGCCCTGCAGGAAGTGGACGTCGGCGATCGGCTCCATCGGCAGGATGTCGAGCGCCACGATCGTGCCGTCGATGCCGCCTTCGCGCTCCGCGTCGCGCTTCTTGCCCTGCGCGAGCTTGTTGCGGGCATACTGGCTCCAGCTGCCCGGCGTCGCGCCGAGGTCGACGATCACCTGGCCCGGACGGATCAGCTTGTCCTGCTCGTCGATTTCCTTCAGCTTGTACGCGGCGCGCGCGCGATAGCCCTCCCGCTGCGCCATTTTGACGTACGGGTCGTTGATGTGGTCGTGCAGCCAGTGCTGGTTAAAGCGGTTTTTTGCCATTCGAGAGAGAGATTGCTGCTATTTGCTTCGTGAAGCCGTGCTTTTGGCGGATAATACGCGTCTTCTTCGCGCGGCTGCGGCCCCTTCCGGGCCCAAGCCGCGATTTTACGTGGTTTCGGCGCGCGGCTGATGCGGTAACTTCCCGCGATTCGCTTCTGACGCAGCGCGCCCCTATTTAGATTTCGACATTTCCATGCCCGCCCTTTCGCTTTCCCCCGCCGAGCGCTCCGCGCTGCGCTCCCAGGCCCATGCGCTCAAGCCCGTCGTGCTGATCGGCGCCGAAGGGCTCACCGACGCCGTGCTGAAGGAAATCAAGGTGCACCTCGCTGCGCACCAGTTGATCAAGATCCGTGTGTTCGGTGACGAGCGCGACGAGCGCGTCGCCATTTACGACGAGATCTGCGACCGCCTGAACGCGGCGCCGATCCAGCACATCGGCAAGCTGCTGGTGATCTGGAAGCCCGAGGCTGCCGTGACGGCCCCGGCCCGCGGCCGTCGTGCCGGCGCGCTGCCGAGCGCGGCCGAAGCCGTCGACGACAAGAAAGGCCGTGCACCGCGCACCGTCAAGGTCGTCAAGGTGTCGCCGAACGCGAGCCCGGTGCGCCGTCCGCGGCCGGTGAAGGTCACGGTGCGCGGCAACGAGCGCGTGACGGCAGGCGGCACGGTGAAGCGCGCGAAAAAGCGTCAGGCCAGCACGAAGCGGCCGCACCAGGGCAAGTAATCCCGCCGCGCGGCACGGGGCACCCCGTGCCGCGTTGCCCGCGCGGCGCTCAGGCCATTCAGGCGTCTTGCGCCGGCAGACGCCAGATCAGCATCAGCCCCAGCACGCTCTCGACGAGATAGAACAGGCTCGAGACGCCGTGCAGCATCCCGAAGCGGCTCGCATACGGCGAGTTCGCGATATCGGTGCCCGCCTCCATCGCGGCCACCCGCAGCGCGTTCATGAACGGCTGCAACGCAAAATACCCGACCAGCACGCACGCGACCATCGCCGCGACGATCCAGCGCACGCGACGATAATCGCCGCTGCCGCGCCGCACCTGCTGGTTCGACAGCGCGAGCAGCAGCACGCCGCATACCACACCGAGGATCGCCTCGATGCGGAACAGCTGGGCGGCGACCGAGCCGGCCGTCATCCGCTCCAGCGTCCGGAACAGCACGGGCGCGACCGCATACCCGATCGTCAGCAGGCTGCCGACCCACACGGCCGACAGCAGACGGAACACGCGATGCGGCATCACGTCGCCCCGCTTCAGATATAGCTGACCGAGATGATTTCGTACTCGCGCACGCCGCTCGGCGCCTGCACGGCCGCGACGTCGCCTTCGGACTTGCCGATCAGCGCGCGCGCGATCGGCGAGCTGACCGAGATCAGGCCGTGATCGATATCGGCTTCGTCGTCGCCGACGATCTGGTACTTGACGGTGTCGCCGGACTCGAGATCCTCGAGTTCGACCGTCGATGCGAAGACCACGCGGCCTTCGGCGTCGAGCACGGTGGGATCGATGACCTGCGCGGCCGACAGCTTCGATTCGATTTCCGCGATGCGACCCTCGATGAAGCCCTGTTTTTCTTTCGCAGCGTCGTATTCGGCGTTTTCGGACAGATCGCCCTGTGCGCGAGCCTCCGCGATCGCGTTGATCACGGCCGGCCGCTCGACGGACTTGAGGCGCTGCAATTCATCGCGCAGTTGCTCTGCGCCACGCTTTGTCAACGGAATGGTGCTCATAAACGGCTCAATCGCTAAAAACGGCTATAAAAAAAATCACCGCGATTAAACGTATTTCCGGTGAACCGGAAACACCGCTTAATCGCGGCACGTGTTGCTTCGACAGGTAACTGACTGCTTAGTTTAGGCGAGCGTGAAGACCTTGTAAATCATAGACTTCCAGATCCTTCAGGTAGCGCAGGCCTTCGACGGCCGCGCGCGCGCCGGACATCGTCGTGTAGTACGTGACCTTGTGCGCCTGCGCGCTCATGCGGATCGAACGCGAATCGGCGATCGCCTGGCGCGTCTCGTCGACCGTCGTGAACACGAGTGCGATCTCGCCGTTCTTGATCATGTCGACGATGTGCGGACGGCCGTCCTTCACCTTGTTCACGACCTTCACCGGCACGCCGGCCGCTTCGATCGCGGCAGCCGTGCCCTTGGTCGCGACGATCGGGTAGCCGAGGTCGTGCAGCATGCGCGCGACTTCGACCGCCTTCGGCTTGTCGGCATCCATCACGGTGAGCAGCACCGTGCCCGACTCCGGCAGGCGCGAACCGGCCGCGAGCTGCGACTTGAACAGCGCTTCGCCGAAGGTCTGGCCGACGCCCATCACTTCGCCGGTCGAACGCATTTCAGGCCCGAGGACCGGATCGACGGTCGGGAACTTGACGAACGGGAACACCGCTTCCTTCACGCTGAAGTACGGCGGCTCGACTTCCTTCGTCACGCCCTGCTGCGCGAGCTTCTGGCCGACCATCGCGCGCGCCGCGATCTTCGCGAGCGGCAGGCTGGTCGCCTTCGACACGTACGGCACCGTGCGCGACGCGCGCGGGTTCACTTCGAGCACGTAGATGATGTCCTGCTTCGAACCGTCCGCCTGCGGCACCTGCTGGATCGCGAACTGCACGTTCATCAGGCCGACCACGTTCAGCGCCTTCGCCATCGCACCCGTCTGGCGCTTCAGCTCGGCCACGGTTTCCTTCGACAGCGAGTACGGCGGCAGCGAGCATGCCGAGTCGCCCGAGTGGACGCCCGCCTGCTCGATGTGCTCCATCACGCCGCCGATGAACACCGATTCGCCGTCGCAGATGCAGTCGACGTCGCATTCGATCGCGTCGTTCAGGAAGCGGTCGAGCAGCACCGGCGAATCGTTCGACACCTTCACGGCCTCGCGCATGTAGCGCTCGAGGTCGCGCGGCTCGTGGACGATTTCCATCGCGCGGCCGCCCAGCACGTACGACGGACGCACGACGAGCGGGTAGCCGATTTCGGCCGCCAGCGCGAGCGCTTCGTCTTCGGCGCGCGCGGTGCGGTTCGGCGGCTGGCGCAGGCCGAGGTCCTGCAGCAGCTTCTGGAAGCGTTCGCGGTCTTCGGCCGCGTCGATCATGTCCGGCGACGTGCCGACGATCGGCACGCCGTGCGCCTCGAGGTCGAGCGCGAGCTTCAGCGGCGTCTGGCCGCCGTACTGGACGATCACGCCGACCGGCTTTTCCTTGTCGACGATCTCGAGCACGTCTTCCAGCGTCAGCGGCTCGAAGTACAGGCGGTCGGACGTGTCGTAGTCGGTCGACACCGTTTCCGGGTTGCAGTTGACCATGATCGTTTCGTAGCCGTCCTCGCGCATCGCGAGGGCCGCGTGCACGCAGCAGTAGTCGAACTCGATGCCCTGGCCGATCCGGTTCGGGCCGCCGCCCAGCACCATGATCTTCTTGTTGGTGGTCGGCTGCGCCTCGCACTCTTCCTCATAGGTCGAGTACATGTAGGCCGTCTTGGTCGCGAACTCGGCCGCGCAGGTGTCGACGCGCTTGTAGACCGGGCGCACGTTCAGTTCGATGCGGCGGCGACGGACGTCTTCCGGCGTCGCGCCGAGCAGCTTCGCGAGGCGGCGGTCGGAGAAGCCGCTCTGCTTCAGGAAGCGCAACTCGTCGAACGTCAGCGACGCGAGCGTGCGGCCCGCGAGCGCCTTTTCCTTCAGGATGATCTGCTCGATCTGCTCGAGGAACCACGGGTCGATCGCGGTTTCCGCGAAGATTTCCTCGGCCGTCATGCCGATGCGGAACGCATCGCCGACGTACCAGATGCGGTCCGGGCCCGGCTCGTGGATCTCGATCGCGATCTCGTCGCGGTCGGTCGACTTCTCGTCGAGACCGTCGACGCCGACTTCGAGGCCGCGCAGCGCCTTCTGGAACGATTCCTGGAACGTGCGGCCGATCGCCATCACTTCACCGACCGACTTCATCTGCGTGGTCAGGCGCGAATCGGCTTCGCGGAACTTCTCGAACGCGAAACGCGGGATCTTCGTGACGACGTAGTCGATCGTCGGCTCGAACGACGCCGGCGTCTGGCCGCCGGTGATTTCGTTCTTCAGCTCGTCGAGCGTGTAGCCGACCGCCAGCTTCGCCGCGACCTTCGCGATCGGGAAGCCGGTTGCCTTCGACGCGAGCGCCGACGAACGCGACACGCGCGGGTTCATCTCGATGACGACCATGCGGCCGTCCTTCGGGTTGATCGAGAACTGCACGTTCGAGCCGCCCGTGTCGACGCCGATCTCGCGCAGCACCGCGAGCGATGCGTTACGCAGGATCTGGTATTCCTTGTCGGTGAGCGTCTGCGCCGGCGCGACCGTGATCGAGTCGCCGGTGTGCACGCCCATCGGGTCGAGGTTCTCGATCGAGCACACGATGATGCAGTTGTCGGCGCGGTCGCGCACGACTTCCATCTCGTATTCCTTCCAGCCGAGCAGCGATTCCTCGATCAGCAGTTCGCGCGTCGGCGACAGGTCGAGGCCGCGCTTGCAGATCTCTTCGAATTCTTCGCGGTTGTATGCGATGCCGCCGCCCGAGCCGCCGAGCGTGAACGACGGACGGATCACGACCGGGTAACCGCTGCCGCCGGTGCCGACCATGATCTCGGCGTGCACCTGGGTCGCTTCTTCCATCGAGTGCGCGATGCCCGACTTCGCGGAACCGAGACCGATCTTGGTCATCGCTTCCTTGAATTTCTGGCGGTCTTCCGCCTTGTCGATCGCTTCCGGCGACGCGCCGATCAGCTCGACGCCGAACTTCTCGAGCACGCCGTGGTGGTGCAGGTCGAGCGCGCAGTTCAGCGCGGTCTGGCCGCCCATCGTCGGCAGGATCGCGTCCGGGCGCTCCTTCTCGATGATGCGTGCGACCACTTCCCACGTGATCGGCTCGATGTACGTGACGTCGGCCGTGTTCGGGTCGGTCATGATCGTCGCCGGGTTGCTGTTCACGAGGACGACCTTGTAGCCCTCTTCACGCAGCGCCTTGCAAGCCTGCGCGCCCGAATAGTCGAACTCGCAAGCCTGGCCGATGATGATCGGGCCGGCGCCGATGATGAGGATGCTTTTGATGTCTGTGCGTTTTGGCATGGCTTGTGAATTCAGTAAGTAATCTTTGTCGTGGCGTTGTCGTCGGTCGGCAGGCCGCGCTCAGCTCATGGTGGCGAGCGCGAGCTTCACCGAGAAACCGATGAACAGGCCGCCCACGCTGCTCGCCGCGCCCGCCGCGAGCCTGCGGCGGCGGCGGAAATGCTCGGCGAGCCGTGCGCCCGCGAAGATCAGCGTGCTCAGGTACAGGAAGCTCGCGCATTGCGCGATCGCCCCGAGCACGACGAACGACAGCGCGGGATGCGGGAATGCCGGGTCGACGAACTGGATGAAGAACGAGATGAAGAACAGGATCGCCTTCGGATTCAGGAGGCTCACGATCAGCGCCTTGCGGAACGGCCGCTCGCCGTCGACCGCCTGCGGTGCGTCAGCCGGGGCATCGCTGCGCGCGCGCAGCTTCTGCCACGCGCTGCGCAGCATGCCGGAGCCGATGTAGAGCAGATACGCGGCGCCGCCGTACTTGACGACGGAGAACAGCAGCGGGTTCGCCTTCAGGAGCGACGCGACGCCCGCGGCGGACAGCACCATCAGCACCGTATCGCCGACGAACACGCCGCAGGCCGCGCGATAGCCGGCCTTCACGCCGCGCTGCGCCGCGAGCGACAGCACGTACATCGAGTTCGGCCCCGGCAGCAGGATGATGAAGATCACGCCGAACACGTAGGTCCAGATATCCGTGATGCCGAGTGCGTGGCCGAACATGATGCGAATCTCCCGTTCTTCGGTTGCTTCAGTTGCGTCAGGCGTTGCGCTGCTTCGCCGCGTCCATCAGTGCGGTGAAACGGTCGAACAGATAGCCGATGTCGTGCGGGCCGGGCGACGCTTCCGGGTGGCCCTGGAAGCAGAATGCCGGCTTGTCGGTCAGCTCGAAGCCCTGCAGCGTGCCGTCGAACAGCGACACGTGCGTCACGCGTGCGTTGGCCGGCAGCGAATCCGCGTCGACCGCGAAGCCGTGGTTCTGCGACGTGATCACCACGCGACCGTCGCCGAGATCCTTCACCGGGTGGTTCGCACCGTGGTGGCCCGTCTTCATCTTGAGCGTCTTCGCGCCGACCGCGAGGCCCATGATCTGGTGGCCGAGGCAGATGCCGAAGGTCGGCACGCCACGCTCGATGAACTGCTTCGTGGCCGCGATCGCGTAGTCGCACGGTTCCGGATCGCCGGGGCCGTTCGACAGGAAGATGCCGTCCGGATTCAGCGCGAGCGCATCTTCCGCGCTCGCTTGTGCCGGCAGCACCGTCACGTGGCAGCCGCGCTCCGCGAGCATGCGCAGGATGTTGTACTTGACGCCGAAGTCATACGCGACGACGCGGTACTTCGGCGCTTCCTGCATGCCGTAGCCGCTGCCGAGGCGCCATTCGGTCTGCTTCCACTCGAACGGCTTGGTGGTCGATACGACCTTCGCGAGATCCATGCCCGCGAGGCCCGCGAACGAGCGCGCGAGCTCGATCGCCTTCGCCTCGTCGTCCGAGCCGGCCAGGATGCAGCCGCTCTGCGCGCCCTTGTCGCGCAGGATCCGGGTCAGCTTGCGGGTATCGATGCCGGCGATCGCGACGACGCCTTCGTCGCGCAGGTAATCGCCGAGCGTGCGGTCCATGCGGAAGTTCGATGCGAGCGTCGGCAGATCACGGATGATCAGGCCGGCGGCATGGACTTTCGTGGCTTCGACGTCTTCGGCGTTGACGCCGACGTTGCCGATATGCGGGTAGGTGAGCGTGACGATCTGACGCGCGTAGCTCGGATCGGTCAGGATTTCCTGATAGCCGGTAATCGCGGTGTTGAACACGACTTCACCGATCGTGTGGCCTTCGGCCCCGATCGAATAACCACGAAAGACCGTGCCGTCGGCGAGTGCAAGCAAGGCGGGAGAAAAAGACGGCAACACGGGAGGCTCCTTGGGGAACACCCTGCTGCCGACCTGTTTACCCTGCCGCGCGAGCGCCGCGCTGCGTAGGCGCGCGGAATCGCTAGCTGGACGCGACCTGCGTTGTCGAGACGCGAACCCGGCGCGTGGCGCACGAGGCTTCGCGGCATCGCCCGACAGGCGGCGTGCGGCGGATGAACGGGATGAGTGAGGTAGGCGCTAGGGTGCGAGGTTGATCAGCACAAACTTTCAAATTATAGCCCGAAAATGGCCTTATCTTCAATCGATATGGCCGTCCGATCGTGCATGCGGCGCGCGTGACGGCGCGCGGTCGCGCACGACACTCGTTGCTGCGGCCCCGTTTCCGCAGCCGCCCTACCCGTCAGCGTACCGCCGGATCAACGTGCTTGCCAACGCTGCGCGCGGGCCACACGCACCAGACCGCGCTCGCGAGCTGCAGCGCGAGCAGCACGCTCCATGCGGTAACGTGCGCGGCGGCCGGGTAATGGCCGTCGACGGCCGGCCAGTGCGACAGCACCGCGCCGATGCCGATCTGGAACGCAAAGATCAGCACGAAGATCACGAGCGTCAGCGTCGTATTCGCGCGGCCGATCAGATGCGCCGGAAAGCGACCGGCCAGCACCGCGTAGGTCAGGATCCCGACGCCGCCGAACATCCCGTAGGCCGCCCACAGCACGGCCGGCGGCAGCGGCACGCGCGCGACGATCGCGCCCTGCGTGGCGACGAACAGCGCCATGCCGATGCCGCAAAATGCCTGGACGGACACCCCGCGGCGCTCGAGCACGCGCGCCGCCGCGCCGAAGCCGACGCAGCCCGCCATCATCGCGAAGCCGAGCACCGACACGAGCCGCGCGGTGTGCTGCGCATCGAACCCCGCGACGTCGCGCAGGTACGGGCCGACCCACAGCGACTGCATCGCATAGAACACGCCCTGCGTGACGATCGAGAACGACGAAATCTTCCAGAACGCACGGCTGCCCAGGATGTGCCACGTGCCCTTGAACTGGCTGACGATCCCGCCCTGCTGACGCGGCCGCTCGGCTTCCGGCGCACCGAGGCCGATCGCGGCCGCGACGACGATCGTCAGCACCGCGAGGCCGCCGCAGATCACGCGCCAGCTCGTCACGCCGAGCAGCCAAGTCAGCGGCGAGCCGACCGCGACACCACCCAGGCCGCCGACCGCCATCACGAGACCGTTGACGAGCGGAAGCCGGCCGACCGGAAAATGCTGCGCGAGCGCCTTGAACGCCGCGCCGAGACACACCGATACGCCGACACCGATCAGGAGCCGGCCGACCATCATCGTGCCGAGATCGTGCGCGATACCGAACACGGCGGCGCCGGCGGCCGCGAACAGCAGCATCCCGGCCGCCACGCGGCGCGGGCCGAAATGGTCGAGCAGCACGCCGGCCGGAATCTGCGCGCCGGCGAAGCCGAGGAAATAGAGACTGGTGAGCAGCCCGAGATCGGCGGCCGACAGCCCGAGCTCGTGCGTGACGAACGGCGCGAAGCCGAGATTGACGCCGCGGAACACGTACGACACGAAATATCCGATCGCAAACAGCGCGAGCACCCTCACCTGCACCGACGACATCGCTTCTCCTTGTGACTGCGCGCAGCGGCGGCCGCGCTGCCGCGCACAAACGAAAACGCCGTCACCTCGGTGACGGCGTTGCTACGCGTTTCGTCGGATGATAACGCAATCGCGCGGCCCGGTCGGGCCGCCGCGCCGCGATCGCGGCCGCGTTACTTCTTGCCCTTGTGCGCAGCGGCCTTCGGTGCAGCCTTCGCGGGCGCGGCCTTGGCCGCACGGGCCGCTGGCTTCGCGGCACCGTGCTTCGCGCCGCGCGACTTGCCGCCGACGGACAGGCTCGCGCGCTCGATATGCGCGCCGGCGGTCGACGTCGCGATCCGCTCCGGCCCCGGCTCGGCCGGCACCGCGCGGCCGACCGGCACGTGCAGCACGAGCGCCTGGCCCGGCATCGCGAGATCGCGATGCGTGCGGTTCCATGCCTTCAGCTGCGCGACCGACACGCCGTAGCGGCCGGCGATCGCCACCATCGACTGCTTGCGGCGCACGCGGATCAGCATCTTGCGCGTGTCGGGCACGTCGGGCTCCATCGCGAGCACGCCGTTTTCCGCGACGTCCGCGCTGATGTCCTCGTCGTCGTCATCGCCGCGCGGCACGACGATCGTCGAGCCCGGCTTCAGGCGCATGCCGGCCGGAATCTTGTTGACCGACATCAGCGTGTCGGCGTCCACGCCGATCTTCTCGGCGATCGCGGCCGGGCGCGCGCGCTCGCTCACCGTATAGGTGGTCCACGTCGACAACTGGCCGTTGTAGGCCTTCAGGTTCTTCTCGAACGCCGCCGCGTTGTCGAACGGCAGCAGGATCTGCGGCTCGGTCGCGCCGAGGATCACCGGCTTCGCGAACGACGGGTTCAGCGAGCGGAACTCGTCGAGCGACAGATTCGCGAGCTTCGCGGCCACCGCCACGTCGATGTCGCGCGCCGTCGTGACCGTCACGAAATACGGGTGGTTGGGGATCTCCGGCAGCGTCAGGCCGAACTGCTGCGGATTCGCGATGATGTTCTTCACCGCCTGCAGCTTCGGCACGTAGTTGCGCGTCTCGTTCGGCATCCGCAGGCTCTGGTAGTCGGTCGGCAGGCCGGCCGCCTGGTTGCGCGCGATCGCGCGCTGCACGTTGCCTTCGCCCCAGTTGTACGCGGCCAGTGCGAGATACCAGTCGCCGAACATGTCATGCAGGCGCGACAGGTAGTCGAGCGCGGCGCTCGTCGACGCGAGCACGTCGCGACGCTCGTCCTGCCACATGTTGCGCTTCAGGTTGTACGTGCGGCCCGTGCCCGGCATGAACTGCCACATGCCGGCCGCCTTCGCGACCGACAGCGCCTGCGGGTTGAACGCGGATTCGATGAACGGCAGCAGCGCGAGCTCGGTCGGCATGTGGCGCGCCTCGAGCTCCTCGACGATGTGATAGAGGTACTTCTGCGAGCGCTCGGTCATGCGCTGCACGTAATCGGGACGTTGCGTGTACCAGGTCGTCTGCATGTCGACGAGGTCGCTCTGCAGGTCGGGCATCTGGAAGCCGCGGCGAATACGGCCCCAGAGATCGGAGTCCGCACTGGTCAGGTCGCCGACGGATTGCTTGTCGACGTCGACAGTTTCTTTGGCGGTGGCTGATTTACGGAGGTAGTTGGACGTCGCCTGCGAATCGGCGGCGTTGTTGGCGACAGGGGCCTGGCTCGCGCAAGCGGCGAGCAGCAGGACCACCATCGCACTCAATATAAGTCGCATGAAAATCTCGGCTTCCGACGGCTGGAAATTGCTGGCGATACTACGGAAGTGCGTGCTTCACGTCAATAAAAACACCGAAAACTCAGCGAAATCCTACATTTGCAGCAATTTTTACAGACGCTACCTGAGGTTTGGAGTCCTCCCGAAATCGTCATCGGAACCGGTTTTTCCACTCGCGCATCAGCGTGAATGCCGCCAGTCGATCCGGCACCGTTTCGTGCAGCTCGGCCTCGAGCGTCGCATGGATGGCCGCGCTGTCCGACCGCATGAACGGGTTGACGGCACGTTCGTGCGCGATCGTCGTGGGCAGCGTCGGCACGCCGCGCGCGCGCAGCGCCTGCGCATCGTCGCGCCAGGCGGCGAGCGCCGTATTGCCCGGCTCGCACGCGAGCGCGAAGCGGATGTTCGACAGCGTGTATTCGTGTGCGCAATGCACGCGCGTGTCGCCGGGCAGCGCCGCGAGCGCGTCGAGCGACGCGAGCATCTGCGCGGGCGTGCCCTCGAACAGCCGGCCGCAACCGCATGAGAACAGTGTATCTCCGCAGAACACGTGAGGCGTGGCCGCGCCCTGCCCGGCCGCCTGGAAATAGGCGATGTGGCCGCGCGTATGACCCGGCACGTCGAGCACGTCGAACGCAAGCGCCGGTGCGCCGAGCGTCACGCGATCGCCGCCCGCGAGCGGGCGCGTGACCACGTCGATCGATTCTTCCGCCGGGCCATAAACGACCAGCGGCACATCGTCCGGTTGGCCATCGCGCAGCGCCGCGACACCGCCGACGTGGTCGGCGTGATGGTGCGTGAGTAAAATAGCGGTCAAGCGCCAGCCGCGTTCGGCAAGAACACGGCGTACCGGCGCGGCTTCACCCGGATCGACGGCGATCGCATCGCGGCCGTCCGAGACGAGCCAGATATAGTTGTCTTCGAATGCCGGCACCGGCACATATTCCAGCTCGTTCATGGGCACGCAATCATCGTTATGTCCGATCGTCAAATTATAGACTGGCCCGCCTGGACCGACTCGCCACCCGGCCGCTACGTGCTGGACTGGGAGCAGGCGCAGCTCGACCGGATCGTGTCCGACGTCTTCGGGTTTCACGCGCTGCAGCTCGGCCTGCCGCAGCTCGACGCGCTGCGCGAGAACCGCATGCCGTATCGCGGCCTCGTGCTCGACCCGGCGAGCGGCGCGAGCGCGCCCTACCAGTATCCGTGGGCGCGCGAGGCGCATGCGCCCGAGCATGCGCCGGCCGACCGCAGCACGACCTGGTGCGACCTGCTCGACCTGCCGTTCGAGTCGCAAAGCGTCGACCTGATCGTGATGCCGCATACGCTCGAATTCACGTCCGACCCGCACCGCCTGCTGCGCGAGGCCGAACGCGTGCTGATGCCGGAAGGCCAGCTCGTGATCACCGGCTTCAATTCGCTGAGCCTGTGGGGCATGCGGCAGTCGTTCGGGCGCATGGCCAACCGCCCGTTCGTGCCGGCCGCACGCGACCAGATCGCGTTCATCCGGCTCAAGGACTGGATCAAGCTGCTCGGCTTCGATCTCGAGCGCGGCCGCTTCGGCTGCTACCGGCCGCCGCTCGTCACCGACAAATGGCTTGCCCGCTACGGCTTCATGGAAGCCGCCGGCGACCGCTGGTGGCCGATCTTCGGCGCCGTCTACATGATCACCGCCGTCAAGCGCGTGCGCGGCATGCGTCTCGTCGGCCCGATCAAAATGAAGAAGCCCGTGCTCGCGCCGGGCCTGACGCCGGCGGCCACCCCGACCACCCATCAAGAACACTCATGACCACCGACACCATCGACATCTATACCGACGGCGCCTGCAAGGGCAACCCCGGCCCCGGCGGCTGGGGCGCACTGCTGCGCTACGGCGACCGCGAAAAGGAACTGTTCGGCGGCGAGCCCAACACGACCAACAACCGCATGGAGCTGATGGGCGTGATCGCCGCGCTCGAGGCGCTGAAGCGGCCGTGCCGCGTGATCGTCCATACCGACTCGCAGTACGTGCAGAAAGGCATCAGCGAGTGGATCCACGGCTGGAAGAAGAAGGGCTGGGTCACCGCGGCGAAAACCCCGGTGAAGAACGCCGACCTGTGGAAGCGGCTCGACGCGCTCGTCGTGCAGCACGAGGTCGAGTGGCGCTGGGTGAAGGGCCATGCGGGCCATCCCGAAAACGAACGCGCGGACGCGCTCGCGAACCGCGGCGTCGCATCGCTCGCGGCCTGAATCGCAGCCTGAACGCAGGCCGCCCTACCGTCTTTCCCGATTTATCCGACATGCGCCAGATCATTCTCGATACCGAAACCACCGGCCTGAACCCCCGCACGGGCGACCGCCTGATCGAAATCGGCTGCGTCGAGCTGCTGAACCGGCGGCTCACCGGCAACAACCTGCACATCTATGTGAACCCCGAGCGCGACAGCGATCCGGGCGCGCTGGCCGTGCACGGCCTCACGACCGAATTCCTGAGCGACAAGCCGAAGTTCGCGGAAGTCGTCGACCAGATCCGCGACTTCGTGAAGGACGCCGAGCTGATCATCCATAACGCGCCGTTCGACCTCGGGTTCCTCGACGCAGAATTCGCGCGGCTCGACCTGCCGCCGTTCACCGAGCATTGCGGCGGCGTGATCGACACGCTCGTGCAGGCCAAGCAGATGTTCCCGGGCAAGCGCAATTCGCTCGACGCGCTGTGCGACCGGTTCGGCATCAGCAACGCGCACCGCACGCTGCACGGCGCACTGCTCGACTCGGAACTGCTCGCCGAAGTCTATCTCGCGATGACGCGCGGCCAGGACAGCCTCGTGATCGACATGCTCGACGACACAGGCGCCGACGGCGGCGCGGCGAACGGCCAGCGCGTGGCGCTCGCATCGCTCGACCTGCCGGTGCTCGCGGCGAGCGACGACGAACTGGCCGCTCACCAGGCCCAGCTCGACGAACTCGACAAGTCGGTCAAGGGCGCCTGCGTATGGCGCAAGTCCGCCGACGCGGACGCCGCCGAAGCCGCCTGACGCGGCGCCTCACGCGCCGAAGCCGTGCCTGCAGCCGCGCTCAAGCGCGCGGCTGCAGTGCGATGACGGCCATCCCGCCGAGCGCGAGCATCGCACCCGCCACATCCCAGCGGGTCAGCGCGATGCCGTCGACTGCCCGCAGCCAGATCAGCGCCACCGCGATATACACGCCGCCGTACGCCGCATACGTGCGCCCCGCCGCGCTCGGGTGCAGCGTCAGCAGCCACGCGAACAACGCGAGCGACAGCGCGGCCGGCACCAGCAGCCAGACAGGCCTTCCCCCTTTCAGCACGAGCCACGGCAGGTAGCAGCCGACGATCTCGGCCAGTGCAGTGACAGCGAACAACGCCGCAATCCTGATCAGTTCGGTCATCCGGTTCCTCGCAAATTCGGCCCCATCCGGCAGGCCCGCGCGACCCCGCCGCGCGCCGCCGATCATACCGGAGCCGACCCCGCCGGAACCGCCGCCAGACGGGGGATTCCGGGCAATTTGCACGATCGTCTGTCATCGTGCTATCATGTCGCCTGTTTCAACATTCAATCTCTGTCTATTCGATTTCGCAAGAAGTCCGTCCGCGCATTGCGGGCCGGTGCTTCGACCGAAATTGCATCCACAGGAAAGCCCGCCCGACAGGCCCGCTTTTCTCGTTTCGTTGCCCCTCCGGGGCGCTTGCCGGAACGCCGGACTCCGTCCGCGCCGGCATCTGCCGCTCGCATCACGCGGCCCATTCTTCATGAGCGCACCGTCGCGACGGCCCATCGGGCCCGCGTCGAAGCAGTCCCTTACGGCCCTTTACCGCCTCATGTGCAGTAAGCGCTTAAATGGCCTGCCCCGACGCGCAGCACACGACATCGCGCTCGCCGGCAAACCGTGTCGGACGGCCCGCCCGTTCCGGCGCAGTCAAAGGAGTGCATGACCTTGACCGCAACACACGTCAGCCCGACCGCTGCTTCTTCCTCCACGTCGTCCGGCGAGGCTCCGCTCGCCGCGGACGACATCACCGTCGTCGACCAGAGCCTGCTCAAGCGCGCCGTCAGCGCGATGGCCATCGGCAATGCGATGGAATGGTTCGACTTCGGCGTCTACAGCTATATCGCCGTCACGCTCGGCAAGGTGTTCTTCCCGTCCAGCAGTCCGTCCGCGCAGCTGCTCGCGACCTTCGGCACGTTCGCGGCCGCGTTCCTCGTGCGCCCGCTGGGCGGCATGGTGTTCGGCCCGCTCGGCGACCGCATCGGCCGCCAGCGCGTACTCGCCGCCACCATGATCATGATGGCCGTCGGCACCTTCGCGATCGGCCTGATCCCCAGCTACGCGTCGATCGGCATCATCGCGCCCGTGCTGCTGCTCGTCGCCCGCCTCGTGCAGGGCTTCTCGACCGGCGGCGAATATGGCGGCGCCGCCACCTTCATCGCCGAGTTCTCGACCGACAAGCGCCGCGGATTCATGGGCAGCTTCCTCGAGTTCGGCACGCTGATCGGCTATGTGATGGGCGCCGGCGTCGTCGCGCTGCTCACCGCGTCGCTGTCGCAGGAAGCGCTGCTGTCGTGGGGCTGGCGCGTGCCGTTCCTGATCGCGGGCCCGCTCGGCCTGATCGGCCTGTACATCCGGATGAAGCTCGAGGAAACGCCGGCGTTCAAGCGCCAGGCCGAGGAGCGCGAAGCGCAGGACAAGGCCGTGCCGAAAGCGCGCTTCCGCGAGACGCTGATGCGCAACTGGCGCGCGCTGCTGCTCTGCGTCGGCCTCGTGCTGATCTTCAACGTGACCGACTACATGGTGCTGTCGTACCTGCCGAGCTTCATGTCGTCGACGCTGCACTTCGACGAGTCGCACAGCCTCGTGCTGGTGCTGATCGTGATGGTGCTGATGATGCCGCTGACGCTCGCCGCCGGCCGCCTGTCGGACAAGGTCGGCCGCAAGCCCGTGATGCTGGCCGGCTGCGTCGGCCTGCTCGCGCTGTCGATTCCGTCGATGATGCTGATTCATGCGGGCACCACCGCGTCGGTGTTCGGCGGCCTCCTGATCCTCGGCGTGCTGCTGTCGTGCTTCACCGGCGTGATGCCGTCGGCGCTGCCGGCGCTGTTCCCGACCGAGATCCGCTACGGCGCGCTCGCGATCGGCTTCAACGTATCGGTGTCGCTGTTCGGCGGCACGACGCCGCTCGTCACCGCGTGGCTCGTCGACGTGACCCACAACCTGATGATGCCCGCGTACTACATGATGGGCGCGGCCGTGATCGGCATCGTGTCGGTCGTCGCACTCGCCGAAACCGCACGCCAGCCGCTCAAGGGCTCGCCGCCGGCCGTCGCGTCGCGCCGCGAGGCACACCAGCTGGCGCGCCAGCTGCGCGAGGAAGACGACGCGGAAATCTACGGCGTCGTGTCGCCCGCGCGCGCCTGAGCGTCGCCCGCTCGCCCATGAAAAAGCCCCGGCCGAAGCCGGGGCCTGATCGAACCCGATCCGCCCGACCGGCTTGCGCCGGCCGGGCGTTTTTTCATCCGACGATGCGACGCGGGTTCATGCGTGCGCTTCGCAGTGGCGGCAGAAGATCAGCGCACGCGAACGCGACACGGCTGCCTGGGCGCCGCGCGCGGCGACGATCAGGCCGACCTGGCCGAGATTGAAGTCGCGCTCGACCATCAGCTGCGTCAGCGCGGCAAGCGGCAACACGACGGACGGGTGGTACAAACTCGATTCGATCAGCGCTCTCATCATCGGCTCCATCAGGCAATGCATATTCGATGGAGTGGATTCTAGGGACGGCCCGCATCCGGATAAACAGCGCGAATGCGAAGTCACTTGTCAGCGGCGGAGAACAATCGGCACGTCCTTGCCGGACGGGGCCGGGCGGGCAGCGCACGAGCGCGCGGGCGCATAAGACGCAGCGGCGCGACGTGGTTTTCAGCACGTCGCGCCGAACAATAACGCGCGGTCGGACGCGCCGCGGACTGCGGTTGGGTCGATACGCGCAGAATGCCGGCCCGGTTCCGACGCGGCGGGGCCGGACGCGCCGCCCTCGCCCGCCGTCGTTCCGGTGCCGCCGCGATCGACGCCGGGTTCAGGCGAGCGGCGTCTCGACAAACGCCGGCAGCGCTTCCGCACGCGCCGAATGCGCGGCCAGCGCCGGATACCGGGCCGGATCGATCCGCGCGAGCGCCGGGTAATCGGCTTCCATGAATTGCGTGAAGCGCCAGGCGACGGCGACGGTCACGTCGGACTGCAGCAGCCGCGCGCCGCCGAACCAGCCGTTCGCGGCCGCGACGAGCGGCTCGAGTTCGCCGTACGCAGCCTCGAGCTGGCTCAGCACGCGCTCGAGCCAGGGCGCGTGCTGCTTGTCGGTCGGCCGCAAAGCGTGCTCGTACACCACCTGCACCGTCTTCTCGGCCGCCGCCAGCGCGAGGCCCACCGGCACCAGCGTGCGCAGCCGCGCGTCGGCGGCGTCGGGCAACAGGCGCCGCTCCGGCGCGACGCGATGGTCGAGGTAGTCGACGATCAGCGACGAATCGATCAGCGTCGCACCGTCGTCGGTCACGAGCGTCGGCGCCTTCACGACCGGGCTGAACGACCGGAACCGGTCGAACTGACGAAACACCGAGACCGACTCGTGTTCGAACGGCAGGTCGAGCAGCTTCGCCGATATGGCGACACGGCGCACGAACGGGGAATCCAGCATGCCGATCAGCTTCATCGCAAACGCTCCGCTTGAGGGAATGGGACCGACGACTGTAGCAGCGCCGTGCGCCGGTGCCTAGCGCGATGCCGCCGAAACGCGCGGCGAAATCCGCGTCGTCCGGTCACGTTTCCGACACCCGCTGCGCGCCCGGAGTGACCATAATGCAGATTCATCCCCCTTCCGCCTCGAGGTTCGCCATGTGGTACGACGTCGTCGAGCAGCAGCGGGAATGGATGCGCGCCTGGCGCGAAGCGACGCGCCACGCGTTCGACGTATGGCCCGCCGCGACGCTGCCGCACGCCGTGTCGTCGTGCTACGACGACCTGTTCGAACCGCTCCTCGGGCCGGCCGCCGGGCCGCCGCGCTTCGAGATCCGGCGGCCGGCCGTCGACGAGCGGATCGTCGCGCGCACGCCGTTCTGCCAGTTGCGGCGCTTCGCACGCGACGATGCGCGGCGCGCGGTGCTGCTGTGCGCGCCGCTAGCGGGGCACGCGGCCGTGATGATGCGGGAGACCGTCGAGGCGCTGCTCGCGGACGGCGACGTCTGCGTGACCGACTGGGTCAATGCGCGCGACGTCCCGCTCGCGGCGGGCCGCTTCGGGCTCGACGAGTACGTGGCGACGCTCGACGGCTTCGTCGACGCGCTCGCCCGCGACGACCGGCCGCTGCATGTCGTCGCCGTATGCCAGGCCACCGTTCCCGCGCTCGGCGCACTCGCGCTGCGCGCCGCGCGCGGCCACGCACCGCCCGCGAGCGTCACGCTGATCGGCGGGCCGCTCGACGCACGCATCAACCCGACCACGCTCGGCACCACGGCCGCGTCCCGTTCGCTCGCGTGGTGCCGCCGCCACCTGATCGACATCGTGCCGCCCCGCTTCCCCGGCCGTGGCCGGCACGTGTTCCCGACCTATCTTCAGCAGGGCGAGATCGCGCTGCTGTATCCGCAACGCTTCCTGACGCTGATCGAGGACTACGCGCGCGCCGCGTCGCACTTCGACCTGACGGCGCTGGCGGACGCGCGGCGCGCGCTGCGCGAATACACGGCGCTGCTCGACATGCCGGCCGAATACTTCCTGGACACCGTCGATATCGTGTTCCAGCGGATGTGCCTCGCGAACGGCACGTGGCAAGTCGGCGGCCAGCGCGTGGAGCCGGCCGCGCTGCGCGGCGTCGCGCTGCTGACGGTCGAAGGCGGTTGCGACGCCGTCACCGGCGCCGGCCAGACGCATGCGGCACTCGACATGTGCCGCGGCCTCAAGGCCGGCGAGCGCCAGCGTCTCGATATCGACGATTGCGATCACTACGGGCTGTTCACGGGCGCGCGCTGGCACGGCAACGTCCATCCGGCGCTGCAGCGCATGTTCGCGCAGGCCGAAGCCGTTCGCCCGGGATCGCGCCGGCGCCGGGTCAGGCGGACGTGAGGTCGTCGTCCGGCCCGCGGGCAGCATCGAGGAGCGCGCGCACCTCGTCGTCGCCGGTCTGGTCGAAACGCGCGTAGAACTGGCTGATCCCGAAGAAGCGCAGCGGCTGCGACACCGTCACGAACGCATCGGCCAGATCGTCGAACGCATGCTGGGCGCCGGCCGGCGCGACGGGTGCGGCGACCACGATGCGCGCGGGATGGCGCTTGCGCAGCGCCTGCAGTGCGACGCGCATCGACGCGCCGGTCGCGATGCCGTCGTCGACGACGATCGCGATGCGGCCGTCGACCGGCAGCGGCGGCCGCGCGCCGCGATACAGCGTGTCGCGGCGCTGCAGTTCGGCGGTCTCGCGCACGATCACGTCGGCCAGCTGGGAATCGGACACGCCCATCGCGCGGATCGCCGCGTGCTGCAGGTGGATCGCCCCGCCGGTCGCGATCGCGCCGATCGCGAATTCGGGATCAGAGGGCATGCCGAGCTTGCGCACGACCAGCACGTCGAGCGGCGCGCGCAGCGCCTGCGCGATCGGGAATGCAACCGGTACGCCGCCGCGCGGCAGCGCGAGCACGACGACGTCGCGACGCCCCGCATAGTCGTGCAGCGCGAGCGCAAGCTGACGACCCGCGTCGGCGCGATCGGCAAAACACTCGGTCAAGATCGGCTCCCTGCCGTTGGGCCGGATGCGCGACCTGCGCGCCGGCACCTGTTCAACGAGCATGGTTCATCGGACACGCCGATGCAAGCGGGGTCATACCGGCGTGCGCGGCAGGCGGATCGCGGCACTGACAAGGATGGATGGCGTTCGCCCGGGGCGGGCTGCCGTCACGCGCTCAGAGCCCGCCGGCCTGCCGATACAGCCGCCAGAACGACTGCGCGTACGACTGCGCGAGTTCCGGCGCGCGCTGGAACACGTTGACCGTTTCCGCGTGCGCGGCCGCGTCGTCGGACAGCGTCGTCAGCGCGACGCTGTCGTCGACGATCACGAAACGCGGTGCGGGGTCGCCGTGCCGCGAATCGATCGCGACGTCGATGCCGGCCGATTTCAGATAGCCCGCGCCGCTGTACTTGCCCGCACGCGGCGAGCGCACCAGCACGACCCGTACGTCGATCCCGCGCGAACGCGCCGCGCGCAGCGCCGCCGCGACCGCGGGCGGCACGTACGCGTAGCCGGCCAGCAGCACGCGGCGCTGTGCCTGACCGATCAGGTCGACGGTCGCGTCGGCCGCCGCATTGTCATACGAAAAGTACCTGCCGACCGCGGCGGCGTCGGACGGAATCGGGCTGGCGTGGGCGGTCGCCGCACAGCAAAGCGCGGCGACGAGGAAGGCGGCTGGTCTCATGGCGGGCGCCATTGTAGCGACGCCAATTCGCTTGACAAGCGCCTGCTGCAGCGCTGCTGCGCCGGCGCAACACCCGGCGCGGAACGACCGGTCGGCAGGCAGATTTCGAACTGGATTCGACGCGGATTCGAAGCGGTTGCGGCGCGTGATCCGGCCGCTCGCCCGCCGCCGGTCAGCCGGCCGCGACGCGCGCGAGCCAGCTCGCGATACCGTCGACGGAACGGAAATCCGCGACGCTGCGTGCCGGCAGCGCCGGATACGCGCTGCCCGCCATCTCGGCCAGTGCGCGGCCCGGGCCGAGTTCGAGAAACGCGGTCGCGCCGGCCTCGACGCACGCGGCCAGGCAGGCCGCCCACTCGACCGGCTCCGCGATCTGGCGCGCAAGCTTGTCGAGCCCGGCGTCGACATCGAGCACCGACGCGCCGTCGATCCCCGAAAACAGTCGCGTGCCGGGCGGCGGCCGGCGCACGTTGACAGCGGCCAGCGATGCGCGAAACGCGGGCACCGCCGCCGCGAGCCGGTGCGTGTGCGACGCGATCCGCACGCACACGGGCGCGACACGCAGCGCACCGTCGCGTGCGGCGGCGTCGGCCACCGCGGCGACGTCGGCCTGCCGCCCGGCCAGCACGTAAGCATCGCCCGGATTGGCGATCGCGATCGCCGCATCGCGGCCGTCGCAGAGTTGCGCGAGCCGCGCACGCGTGAGCCCGCGCACGAATGCCATCCGTTCATCGCCGCCGCTCGCGGCATCCATGGCGCGCGCGCGCGCCTCGGCCAGCGCCAGCGCATCGTGCGGATCGATCATCCCCGCGACGCTCCACGATGCGACTTCGCCGACGCTGTACCCCGCGACGCAACGACGCCGCGGCCACATCGCCTCGAGCAACATCGTCGCCGCAAGCGCCTGCACCGTGCAGAGGATCTGCGCAGCGCGGTTCTCGCGCAGCGCATCCGGTTCGGCGTGCCGCACCCAGTCGCGCGGATCGTCGCCGAGGAGCCGGCCGGCGTGCGCGAACAGCGCATCGGCTTGCGGCACCGCGCCGGTCAGCTCGAACATGTCCGCACGCTGCGCACCTTGCCCCGAACAGAGGATCGCCAGCGTCATCGTCCCGCCTCGTTCGTCTCGAGCGCATCGACGAACACGCTCATCGCCAGCAGGTCGGCCGCGCCGCCCGGGCTCAGCCGGCGCGCGACGAACGCGCGGTGCGCGGCGGCCGCTCGCAGTCGCCAGTCGCGGGCGCGGATGCCGCCGCGGGCAACGAATGCGCGTGCCGTGGCGCGCGCGAAATCGAGGCCGGCCTGCCCGCCGCGGTGCAGCAGGTTCGTATCGTCGAGCGCGGCGATCAGCGCGAAGCAGGCGTCGACGCGCGCGGCCTCCGGATCGTCCGGCACGCGGCGTTGCGCGCGGCGCAGGGCCGGCAGCCCGACGTCGTACACGGTCGTGAACCCGTCGGCCGCCTCGCGACGCGCGCCGCCGACGCCGTAGCGGCGGCTCGCGCGCTCGCCGTGACTGTCGGGCAGCCGCGGGCCGCCGAGGATCTCAGTGCCCCAGCGCCGCGCGACGAACGCGCCGAGCGTCAGCGTGCGTGCCGCGGTGCCCGGCACCGTGCGGCGGCCGGCGGCCGCGCACAGCAGCCCGAGCCCGAAGATCGCGCCGCGATGCGTGTTGACGCCGCCGGTCGCGGCAAGCATCGCGTGTTCCGCGCGCAGCCCGATCTTGCGCAGCACGGCCATGTCGGCGTCACGCGCACCGGCTTCGGCGAGCTCCGCGAAGTACGGCCGCAGCACGGCCGCGCTGCGCACGAACATCATGGCATCCATGTCCGCGTGACTGCCGGTGTCGACGTGACTGACGAGGCCCGGCTTCGGATAGGTGTCGATTTCCAGCACGAGGCTGTGCTCGGCGAGTTCGGCGATGCGCTCGGCATCGGACGGCGCCGGCGCGCGGCAGGCGGCCCACGCACTCATCGCGTGCCTCCGGTGAATGCGTCGGCAGGCATCAATTCGACGGCGATCGCCGTCTTGACCGCGACTTCAGGCAGCCGCGCATGCAGCTCGCGCCAGTTCACGCCGGCGCCGTCGTCGCGCAGCAGTTCGCCGTCGATGCGCATCGGCGCGTGTTCATCGAGTGTCGCCAGGCCGTCGAGCAGCGCGGCGAGCGATGCGGCGTCAGGCAGCGGAAACACGAGGTCGAGATCGGACGACGCGCTCAGGTAGCGCTCGCCCGTCAGCGCCTGCCATGCGAGGCTGCCGAATACGCGGCCCTGCACGCCGCAGCGGGCGCCGAGCGCAGCCAGGTCGCGCAGCGTCGCGTGCCATGCGTCGGGCGCGACAGCGAGCACATCGGCGAGCGTGGGCAGCGGACCGACCGACGCGAGGGCGTCGGCGGCGACGTTCATTGCAATGCGCCGCTTGCCCGCCGAAGGCGGCAGCGGCAAGCCGAGCGGGATGCGCCCCGCATCGGCCTCGTCGGGCGACGCGCGGCGCACGATCAGCGGCCAGCCGTGCGCGGCCCACGCCTGCACGAGCGGATCGGCCGCCAGCGCGGGATCGCGCGCGCAGGCCGCGCCCCACCCTGCCGCCGTCAGCGTGACGAGCGTGTGGCGGCGCAGCGGCGTGTCAGCGTGCGGCACGCGCGAGTGCCTCGACACGGCGCGTGACGTCGGCCGCGACCGGCCGGCCGCGCGCCGCACGCACGTCGTTGCGATCGGCCGGCTTGCCGAGCCATTCGGCGACCTGCGCGTCGAGCGCGCGTGCCGGGTCGAGCACGGCGTCGACGGCGCCCATCTTCACGAGATTGTCGAGCCCCGGCGCGAACACCGGCGTCGAGCGCGCCATCTCCTTCAGCACGTCGATCGGCAGCTTCGTCACGCGCGACATCGACGGGAGGTCCATCACTTCCGGCTCCGCGCCCGACAACGCGAGCAGCGTGCGCGTCGCGAGCGCGGTCGCGATGAACGCGCCCGCGGCCGTATGGCCGTACAGCAGGCCGATCGTCCGGTGCCCGGCGAGCTCCGCGTGCATCAGGCATTTCGCGAGATGCGACAAGCCTTCGTTCAGGCCGAGCAGTTCGTCGCGCTTGCTCATCCGCTGGCTGTCGCTGTCGACGAGCACGAGAATCGGCGTGTCGCCGCCGCGCCCGATCGTGTCGAGCACGTGCGACGCGAGCGTCACGGCTTCGTCGATGCCGAACGGCAGCCGGTCGGCGACGCCGATCACGTCGACGCGCGTGCCGGTCAGATCAGCGTGGCCCGCCAGCAAGCCGCCGGTTCGCGTGATCGCGTGGCCGTTCGGGAACAGCGAGGTCAGTACTTCATCGAGCGTCATGCTGCGGCTCCTGCAGTTGATCGGCGAGCTTCGCGAATTCACCGTCGGACATGCCGGGAATCGTTTCCGGCTCGCTCGCGCCGAGCGCGCGCCACACGTCGAGCGCGTCCTTGCATGCGCCGAACCGTTCGACGCGCGCTTCGAGACGCGACTGCTCCGCGCGCAGCATCGCCGCGTCGAATTTCGGCGCACGGCCGATCAGGTCGAGCGCGGCCGCGCGAAACGCGTCGGGCGTATCGGCCACGTAGCGGTCCGCGCCGCCGATCAGCCGGCGGTGCTTGCCGCCCATCGTGCGCCAGATCAGCGCACGGTCCTTCGCATCGAATTCCTCGACGCCGCGATTGGTCTCGATCACCTCGGGCCCCGACACGCTGATGCGCCCCTGCTCGGACACCGCGAGCGCCGAACAGCAGGCGGCGAGCAGGCCGCCGCCGCCGTAGCAGCCCGCGCGCCCGCCGATCAGCCCGATCACCGGCACGCCGGCCGCACGCGCCTCGACGAGCGCACGCATGATCTCGGCGATCGCCAGTTCGCCCGCATTCGCTTCCTGCAGCCGCACGCCACCCGTATCGAACAGGATCAGCACCGGCGTGCCGAGGTCGCGCGCCGCACGCAGCAGCCCCGTGAGCTTCGCGCCGTGCACTTCGCCGAACGCGCCGCCCATGAAGCGGCCCTCCTGCGCGGCGATCAACACCGGCGTGCCGTCGAGCCGGCCGCGGCCGACCACCATCCCGTCGTCGAACTGCTGCGGCAGGTCGAACAGCGGCAGGTGCGGGCTCGTCACACGATCGCCCGGCCCGAGAAATTCGGTGAAGCTGCCCGCGTCGAGCAGCCCGTCGACGCGCTGGCGCGCCGACGCTTCGTACCAGCTCGCGCGGTTCGCGACGAATGCGGGTGCGTCGTGGATCGCGTCGGTCATCATGCGCCTCCCTCGATCGCGCGCACGGCTTGCGCGAGCCGCAGCGACACCATGTCGGGCCGCGCGCCGCCGTCGTTGATCGACAGCTTCAGGCCGCCCGGCGCGCGCCGTTCGACGAAGTCCGACACGACGGCCTGCCACACCGCGCCGAAACCGACCGCCGCGGTGCGGATATCGATCTCGCATTCGTTGCCCGGCAGCACGCGCTCGACGAGCACCTCGAGATTGCCGGACGCGACCACGCCGACGAGCGCCGTGGCCAGTTCGCCCTGCGCGCGTTCGCGCGCGGTGAAGCGATAGTTCAACTGTTCCATGCCCTTGTCCTCACCAGTTGCGGAACCGGGCCGGCGGCGCATACAGGCCGCCCGACCAGTGCACGAGATCCTTGATCGAGCGCGCGGCAAGCCAGCGGCGGTCGGCGTCGAGCGGATCGATACCGAGATCCTCCGGGCGGCGGATCACGCCGCGCTCGCGCAGCCGCTCGACCAGCCTGCGATCGCGGCCGCGGCCGACTTCCGTATAGCCGGCCACGCCGCGGATCGCATGCTCGCGTTCGTCCTTGTCGCGGCACATCAGCAGGTTCGCGATCCCTTCCTCGGTGACGATGTGCGTGACGTCGTCGCCGTAGACCATGATCGGCGCGAGGTCGAGCTGCAGCTTGTCGGCGAGCTTCAGCGCGTCGAGCTTCTCGACGAACATCGGCACGTTCTTGTCGCCGAACGTCTCGCCGATCTGCACGACGAGCTTGCGGCCGCGCCTGAGCGCCGCCGGCGTGTCGGGGTCGGCCTCCGCGCCGGCCTTCAGCCACGGCGCGCTCGGGTGACGCCGCCCGCGCGCGTCGCTGCCCATGTTCGGCGCGCCGCCGAACCCGGCGATGCGCTCGGCCGTGACCGTCGACGAATGACCCGACAGGTCGATCTGCAGCGTCGAACCGATGAACATGTCGCACGCATAGAGGCCTGCGGTCTGACAGAACGCGCGGTTCGAGCGCAGCGACCCGTCGGGGCCCGTGAACCACACGTCGGAGCGCGCGCGGATGTAGTCGTCCATCCCGACTTCGGAGCCGAAGCAGTGAACCTGCTCGACCCAGCCCGATTCGATCGCGGGAATCAGCGTCGGGTGCGGATTGAGCGCCCAGTGCGTGCAGACCTTGCCCTTCAGCCCGAGCTTCGCGCCGTAGGTCGGCAGCAGCAGCTCGATCGCGGCCGTGTTGAAGCCGATCCCGTGGTTCAGGCGCTTGATCCCGTACGGTTCGTAGATGCCCTTGATCGCGAGCATCGCGGTCAGGATCTGGGTCTCGGTGATCGCGGCCGGGTCGCGCGTGAACAGCGGCTCGACGTAGAACGGCCGGCCGGCCTCGACGACGAAATGCACGCGATCGCCCGGAATGTCGACGCGCGGCACCTTGTCGACGATGCGGTCGACCTGCGCGATCACGATGCCGTCCTTGAACGCGGTGGCTTCGACGACGGTCGGCGTGTCTTCCGTGTTCGGGCCGGTGTACAGGTTGCCGTCGGCATCGGCGCTGACCGCCGCGATCAGCGCGACCTGCGGCGTGAGATCAATGAAGTAGCGGGCGAACAGTTCAAGATAGGTGTGCACCGCGCCGAGCGCGATCTTGCCGCCGAACAGCAGCTTCGCGATGCGCTGCGACTGCGGGCCCGAATACGCGAAGTCGAGACGCTTCGCGATGCCGCGCTCGAACACGTCGAGATGCTCGGGCAGCACGACGCCCGACTGCACCATGTGCAGGTCGTGGATCTTCGCGCTGTCGACGTCGGCGAGCGCGGTGGCGAGCAGGTCGGCCTGCTTCTGGTTGTCGCCTTCGAGGCAAACGCGGTCGCCGGGCCGCAGCACCGCTTCGAGCAACGCGACGGTGTCGCGCGCATCGACCCGCTTGCCGCGCGCCCCGGAGGAAGTGGCCTTGGGCCACGCGAAAGCCGCGCCGGCCGTGAGGCGTGCATCGCGCGCCTGCCGCGCGTGATTCCATCCCGTCATGAACAGTTCTCCCGCTTCGATGGTTCAGCGGCATTCTAAGCCTGGCGCCGCCGCCGATTGATGATGTTGACGAATGCGACTCAGAGGACGCCGCGATGGATGCGGCCCCGCCGCGGCCCGCGCGCGCCGGCGCTTGCGCACCGGTCGCCCGGATCGCACGCTTGGGCGGCTATGCGCCGACCAGCGCGCGCGTCGTGAAGAACAGCACCGACGGCCCGAGCAGGCAGCCGACGCCGGTATGGAACGTCGCGACCAGCGCGCCGTACGGCACGAGCCGGCGATCCGTCGCCGCGAGGCCCGCGCTCACGCCGCTCACGGTGCCGGCGAGGCCGCCGAAGATCATCGCGGAGCGCGGCGTCTTCAGGCCCATGAAGTTCGCCGCGACCGGCGTGCCGACCATCACGATGATCGCCTTCACGAGGCCTGTCGCGATGCTGAGCGCGATCACGTCGGAGCTCGCGCCGATCGCGGCGCCCGTGACGGGCCCGACGATGTAGGTGACCGCGCCCGCGCCGATGGTCGTCATGCTGACCGCATCGGTATAGCCGAACGCGCGCGCGATGCACGCGCCGACGATGAACGGCAGCACGGTGCCGAGCAGCAGCGACACGACGCCGACGAGGCCGGCCTTGCGCGCCTCGGTCGGCTGCACTTCGAACGCGGTCGCGACGATCGCGAAATCGCGCAGCATCGCGCCGCCCATCAGGCCGACGCCGGCGAACAGCTTGACGTCGGCCAGCCCCTTCTCGCCGCCGGTGAACGCGCCGCCGACGTACGCAAGCACGAGGCCGATCACGATCGCGATCGCGGAGCCGTGCACGCGGCCGAAGGTGAGCTTGCGCGACACGAGCGACGACAGCCACATGATCAGGCCGACCAGCGCGAACGACGCGACGAGCCCGTTGTGGGCGACGGTTTTTTCGAGCATCTGCAGCATGGCGGCCTCCGTTACTGTTCTTCGAATTGGGGAATGCCCGCGAAGGCCGTGTCGTCGCGCCCGGTGCGCACGAGTACCGCGATGCAGCATGCGCAGATCGCGACCGCGCCGATGGCGGCGAGCAGCGCGACCGGCCCGCCCTTCAGCGCGGCGACGACGTTCTGGTTCGCGGCCATCGCGACGACGACCGGGATGTACATCGCGCCCCAGAAACCGACGCCGGCCTCGGTCTCCTTCGGCAGCCAGCCGCGCCGGTGCAGCCACAGGCGCAGGCAGATCAGCAGCAGCATCGCGATGCCGACGCCGCCGACGTTGGTCTTCACGCCGATCGCTGCGCCCAGCAGGTCGCCGAGGAACAGTCCGGCCAGATGGCAGAACGCCAGCAGCGCGGTTCCGTAGATGATCATGAGTCGTCTCCAGTCTCTTCGTGACGGGTGCCTGACGCGTGCGGGAGTCGGGCCCGCATGCCGGTTCCGGGCGCGGACTGGGTGTCTCCTGCGGCGGGGCGCCGCGGCCCGGCGGCTCGTCGTGCGAGCGCGTTCTCAGGCGGTCGATGGGATGATGCGGTTTCGGGCCGGACGCCGGATGGCTTAGACTGACCGATGGAGCCGGCGGCGCGACACGGGCTACGCGTCCGGTGCGCCCCGTTTGCATGGGCCGCACCAGCGCGTGATCCGATACTAGCGCCGCACCATCCGGCCATTTATGAAGTTGTCGAAACCGATTCAGTGGATTTAGCAATGCGTCCATTACCGCCCGAGCTGCTGCGCAGCTTCGTCGCCGTCGCCCAGTCCGGCAGTTTCACCGCCGCGTCCGAACGCGTGAGCCTGTCGCAGTCGACCGTCAGCCAGCACATTCGCCGCCTCGAGGAGCTGCTCGACCGGCCGCTGTTCGAGCGCGACACGCGCAACGTGCACCTGTCGCAGCACGGCGATGCACTGTTCCGCTACGCGGTGCGCATCCTCGAGCTGATGGACGAGGCCGTCACGTCGGTGTGTGGCCCGCCGCTGTCGGGCAAGGTGCGGCTCGCGATGTCGGAGGATTTCGCGTCCGCGCACCTGACGGCCGCGCTCGCGAGCTTCGTGCAGCGCAATCCGGAAGTCGAGCTGGCGATCTCGACCGGGCTGTCGGGCGACCTGTTCGATGCGCTCGACGAAGGCCGTCACGACCTCGTGTTCGCGAAACGCGTCGCGGGCAGCCGGCGCGGCCGCGTGATCCGCAGCGAACCGCTGTACTGGTGCACCGGCCCCGATTCGCGGATCACCGGCCACGAGGCCGTGCTGCCGCTCGCGATGCATCCGGAGCCGAGCGTATCGCGCCGCCGCGTGCTCGAGTCGCTCGAGGCGGTCGGCCGCCCTTACCGGATCGCCGTCGTGAGCAGCAGCATCGCGGTGCTGCGCGCGGCCGCGAGCGCGGGGCTCGGCGTCAGCGCGTTCGCCGGCTACGTGATTCCGGCCGGGCTCGCGCGGCTCGACGCGGGGCTCCCCGAACTCGGCGAACTCGAATACGTGATCGACCGGCCGGCGGCCGCGTCGCGCTCGACGCTCGCGCTCGAAGCGACGCTGATCGCGGCGGCGGCCGAGCTGTAAGGCTGGCTGCCGCCTTCACGCCAACGCCGCCGCGGTGTTCGCGCGCAACTGACCATCTTGCCCGGAACGCGTCAGCGTCCGCGCAGTCCCCGCTCGCGACAATGGGCCGCATCGGAACGCACGGCAGTGTGCCGCGCGTCCGCTGTCCCGTCCCCTTGATCGGAGCACACCATGAACGTCGTGCGAATCGCCGTCGCGGCCGCCGCAGCCGCGCTGCTGTCCCCCGCCTTTGCGCAAACCGATGCCGCCGCCCCCGCGCAGGGCCTCACGCGCGCGGAAGTCGTCGCCCAGCTGAAGCAGGCCTACCTCGACGGCGAATTGCCGACCAACGACGGTAACTATCCGCCGGATACCGCGACGCGCGCGCGCAATCGCGAACTGGTGCAGGCCGCGCTGCCCGCGTGGCTCGCGCAGACGCCGCAGCCGGCACCGCAAACGGCCCTGCAGCAATAGCCTTCCCGGCGCGACCGGAACGCCGCGCGGCGACGCGCTCAGGGCAGGAAGCTGCGGCGGCGCGCGTCGATCAGCTCGACGAGCAGCCGGTCGCGCTCGGCCGCCAGTTCCTGCATCGAACGCTCGCCCTGGATCGCGCGCAGTTCGTCGTTCAGCTTGCGATCGACGGCCGGATCGAACGACGGCGTGCCGAGGTCGTCCCACCACGTCGTGATCGGCCCCGACAGGTGTTCGAGGAAGTGTGCGATCCCGCCCGCGCCACCGCCGAGGTGATAGGTCAGGCACTGCCCCATCAAGCCCCAGCGCAGGCCCGGCCCCCACGCGACCGCCTTGTCCGCATCGGCGACGCTCACCACGCCTTCGCCGACGAGGTGATACACCTCGCGAAACAGCGCGGCCGCGAGCCGGTTCGCGACGTGGCCGGTCATCTCCTTGTTGAGCACGATCGTCTGCTTGCCGAGTGCGTCGTAGAACGCCTTCACGCGCGCGATCACGCTCGGGTCGGTCGCGCTGCCGCCGACCAGCTCGACGAGCGGAATCAGGTGCGGCGGGTTGAACGGATGCGCGATCAGGCAGCGTTCCGGATGCCTGTCGCACGCGGTCTGGATCTCGGACATCTTCAGGCCCGACGAGCTCGACGCGATCGGCACGCGCGCGGGCAGCACGTCGTCCATCTGCCGGTACAGCGCGCGCTTCAGGTCGAGCCGCTCGGGGCCGTTTTCCTGCACGAAATCGACGCCGTCGAGCGCGCGCACGAGATCGGCGTCGAACGACAGCCGCGCGGAAAGTTCGGCGGCCCGCTCGCCGAGGAAGGCCGCGAGCGCGTCGCGCAGCCGCGCGTCGGCCTGTGGTGCGGGATCGGTCGCGACGACGTCGAAGCCCTTCGACAGATAGAAAGCCGCCCAGCTCGCGCCGATCACGCCGGCCCCGACGATCGCGATGCGTTGAATCTCCATGTCCGTTCCGTCTCCGTGGTCTGTGGATAGCGCGACGATTGTCGCATCGATCCCCGTCACGACGCGTTGATGCCGATTGCACTTTCCCTCTTGAAAACGACCGCGGCGGCCTCTAATTACCCGTTGCCAGGCAGTGCCCGTCACGCGCACTGCCCCCGTTTCGACTCAGCGGAAAACCGTGCGTCGCACTCGCCATCGGCGTCGCGCCATCGTGTCTTTCGCGTCTCATGTTCCGGAGGATCCTCATGAGCGGTATTCATTTCGGTCACGACCTGTTCGACGAGTTCGCCCGGGTACAGCGGCAGATGGCGAGCCTGTTCGGCGAGCCCCCGACCGGCATCCGCGCGGTGCGTCCGAGCGCGTTCCCCGCGCTGAACGTCGGCGCGACCGACGACGCGATCGAGATCGTCGCGTTCGCTCCCGGCATGGCCGCGGCCGACTTCGACGTCTCGATCGACAAGGACCTGCTGACGATCAGCGGCGAGCGCAAACCCGCACCGCACGACGCCGGCGACGACGTACGCACCTACGCGCAGGAGCGCTTTCACGGCGCGTTCCGCCGCGTGGTCGAGCTGCCGCAGAACGCGGACGCCGACAACGTCAGCGCCCGCTATGAGAACGGCTGCCTGCTGATTCGCGTCGGCCGGCGCGAGGCCTCGAAGCCGCGCGCGATCACCGTTCAGTAACCTTCAGGAGAACGATATGAATACGAGCCAGAGCCAGACCCTGACCGAACGCCAGACCGGTGCCGCGCAGGCAGCCGCCGCCGAAGCCGTGCGCCGGCCCGCGATCACGCCGGCCGTCGATATCGTCGAAGACAGGCAGCGCGTCACGCTGCGTGCCGACCTGCCCGGCGTGCCGCGCGAAAACCTCGACGTGAAGGTGCACGACAACACGCTGACGATCGAAGCCGACACACGCATCGACACGCCGGCCGACCTGCGCGTGCGTCACGCCGAAGTCCGCGCGCCGCGCTACGTGCGCACGTTCGTGCTGAGCCCCGACCTCGACACGTCGCGGATCGATGCGGGCCTGCGCGACGGCGTGCTCACGCTGACGATTCCGCGCCGCGAGGAAACGCGCCCGCGCCGCATCGACGTGACGGCCGGCAACGCGTAACGTCGGCGCGTGTTCGTCACGCGACGCGCATGACGAATGACGAATGACGAAGCCCCGCCGGGCATGACGCGCGGCGGGGCTTTTTTTCGATGTGCCGAGCAGTACACGCTCGCCGTCGCGTTCAATCGAAATCGAACAGGTCGAACACCGACTTCTTGCGACGCCGGCCGTCGTGCCGGTAACGGTCGTCGGGCACGCGGCCGTCGCGCCCCCAGCCGTCGTCACGCCCGCGCGGCGCCTGCGCATCGTGCCGCACCGGCACCTCGTCGCGGCGCGCCGGCCCGTCGCCGGTTTCGCGCGCGATCAGCTTGTCGAGTTCGCCGCGATCGAGCCACACGCCGCGGCACGTCGGACAGTAGTCGATCTCGATCGATTGCCGCTCGGCCATCAGCAGGTCGGGCGTCTTGTAGACCGGACATTTCATCGCGTTTCTCCTTTCGTCGGACATTCCGAATCGCGGGCGGGCCACGTCCCGCCCGCTTGGCTCAATGACCTTCGCGCCGCGCCACGCGCTTCGCCTTCGCACGCCGCGCCAGCATGTTCATGCCCTCGACGAACGCCGAGAACGCCATGGCCGCGTAGATATAGCCCTTCGGCACGTGCGACCCGAAGCCTTCCGCGATCAGCGTCATGCCGATCACGACGAGGAACGACAGCGCGAGCATCACGATGGTCGGGTTGCGGTCGATGAAACGTGCGAGCGGCTGGGCGGCGAACAGCATCACGGACACCGCGACGATCACCGCGACGAACATGATCGGGACGTGCTCGGTCATGCCGATCGCGGTCACGATGCTGTCGATCGAGAACACGATGTCGAGCATCACGATCTGGCCGATCGCGGCCCACATCGTCAGGCCGGCCGCGCCGCCGGACGCGCCCGCGCCGTCGCCGTCATGCGACACGTGGTGATGGATCTCGGTGGTTGCCTTCCACACGAGGAACAGGCCGCCCGACAGCAGGATCATGTCGCGCCACGAGAACGCGTGATCGAACAGCGTGAACACGGGTTCGGTCAGGCTCGCGATCCACGCGACGCTGCCGAGCAGCGCGAGGCGCATCACGAGTGCGAGCGCGATGCCGAGGCGCTGTGTGCGGGCGCGCTGCGCTTCGGGCAGCTTGTTGCTGAGGATCGAGATGAAGATCAGGTTGTCGATGCCGAGCACGACTTCCATCACGACGAGCGTCAGGAGCGCGGCCCAGACGGCGGGGTCGGCGGCAAGCGTCAGCAGGTAGTCCATGAAAAGGGCCGATTCGAAGGTGGAAAGCCCGATGATAGTCACCCCACGACTTCGAAAAAATCAGAGAGAATCTGATCTTTGGTTCGGTTTTTACGAAATAACGATCCGATGCTGAATTTTCGACACCTGTACTATTTCTGGGTCGTGGTGAAGGAAGGCGGCTTCGCGCGGGCCGCCGAGCGGCTCGACATGGCCGTGCAGACGATCAGCGCGCAGGTCCGCGAACTGGAAAAGTCGCTCGGCCACCAGTTGCTGCGCCCGGCCGGGCGCGGTGTCGCGATGACCGACGCCGGCCAGGCCGCGTATGCGCGTGCGGAGGTCATCTTCGAGATGGGCCGGCTGATTCCCGACGAAGTGCGCGCGGCGGCCAGCCAGCCGACCGTGCGGCTCGCGGTCGGCCTCGCGGACGGGATCTCGAAGCTCGCCGCGCATGCGCTCCTCGCGCCGGTGCTCGATACGCCCACGCTGCGGCTGCTGTGCCACGAGGGCGAGCACGACGCGCTGCTCGCGGAACTGGCGCTCCATCACCTCGACCTCGTGCTGGCGGGCCAGGGTGCACCGTCGGGGTCGAACCTGCGCGTGACGAGCGAGCGGCTCGTCGCGTCGCCGGTCGACTGGTACGGGCCCGCGGCGCTCGTCACGCCGGCCGCGCGGCAGCGCTTTCCGGCGTGCCTCGCCGAGCTGCCGGTGCTGCTGCCGACCGCCCACTCGGCGCTGCGCGCGCGCCTCGACCTGTGGCTGGAGCGGGAACGGATCGTGCCCCGCATTGCCGGCGAATTCGAGGACAGCGCGCTGATGGCCGTGTTCGCGGCGCGCGGCCTCGGCGTGTTTCCGCTCAGCGAACTCGGCGCGAACGACGCATCGCTGCTGCGCGGGCTGCGCCGGCTCGGCCGCGCGGCCGACGTGACCGAGGAGATCCATGCGATCCGCTCGCGGCGCGGCGAACACCACCCGCTGGCGTCGCGCTTGCTCGCCGCCGCGCGGCCGGCGCCGGCCGGCTGAAGCGAGCGCGACATCAAACGAAACTATAATGACGCCCCGGCCATACGAGATTGCCACGCGCATCGCACCGGCCCCGCCGCCGCGTGCGTTGCGCCCGCAGCCCCGCGCGGCATCTCGCCGAGCCTATTGAAAGACGCCATGCACAACCGATTTCGCCTGTTTTCCGTTTCGTGCGCGCTCGCGGCCGCGACCGTGCTGGCGGCGTGCTCGTCGCCACCCAAGCCGATCTACCAGCAGGAGCAGTTCGACGCGACGAGCAGCCCGTATGCGCACACGTTCCACTCGAAATCCGACGCTTCCTGCGAGGCCGCGCGGCGCGCGCTGCTGAGCCAGGGTTATGTCGTGTCCTCGTCGCGCAACGACGCGGTCGACGGCAGCAAGAATTTCCAGCCGAGCAACGACATGCATGTCGTGATTGAGTTTCACGTCGTGTGCGCGGACGCGACTGCCGACGGCTCGTCGAGCATCGCGTACGTGAACGCGGTGCAGGACCGCTACACGCTGAAGAAGTCGAATACGTCGGCGAGCGTCGGGCTCAGCGTGTTCGGTTCGCTGTCGCTGCCGATCGGGTCGAGCGACGACGCGCTCGTGAAGACCGCGAGCGAGACGATTCCCGCCGGCGTGTTCTACGAGCGCTTCTTCAATCTCGTCGAGCATTTCCTGAAGATCGATCCGGCCCGCCGCGATCGCGCGACCGTGAAGGCGGCCGAGAAGGAGCCCGTGACGCCGCTGCCCGAGCCCGCGCCGACGCCGCAGGGCGAGCCGATGAAGATGACGACGCCGGTCGTGCCGACGCCGCCGGCGGCGCCGGTGCCGCTGTCCGTGCCGAGCGTCGCGCCGACGCAGGGCACGTCGGTCGTGCCGGCCGTGCCTGCTGCGGCATCGTCCGTGGTCGCGCCGGGGACGATGCGGGCCGTCGGGTCGGGGTTGGGAGCCGGCGTGGGTTCGGCGGCTGCGGCGGGTGCCGCGCCGGGTTCGGGTTCGGGTTCGGGTTCGGGTTCGGGTTCGGGTTCGGGTTCGGCACAAGCTTCGGCCTCGGCGCGGGCTTCGGCGCCTGCTTCGGCTGCGGTACCTGCTAAGACCTCGGCGCCCACCTCGGCTTCGACGCCCGCGTCAGCCTCCGCACCCGCTTCAGCTTCGACGCCCACTTCCGCTTCGGCGCCGGCCACGTCGACGTCTGCCGCTACCACGGCGGCATCGTCCGTGCCTGCGCCGGCGGCGTCCGCGCCGACGCCCTCGAACGCCGCTCCGGCGCCGGCAGGCAAGACGTCCGCACCCGCTGCTGCCGGCCCCGTCGCGTCGTCCGCGCCGACCGGCGCCAGCGCGCCGTCCGCGAACTGACCGCGCGCGCCCTCGCCGCGCCGCGCGCCGTGCGCGCGGTGCGCCGGCCGATCCCCGCCCCGTCACCCTCAGACGAGAAGATCTTGCCCCCGGCCACTGGCTGCGCGCGCCCGGCGTGACTTAACCCGCGAGCGGAAACAGCCCGTCGCGACAGACGACACGCCCCCGATTCCGCGGATGCCCGCGACCGGTCCCGCCCCGCCGTCACTTCGCCGTCACTTCACCGTGACATCTTCGTCCGCATCACGATCCGGCTGCGCTGCGTCACATGCCCGAGCGCGTTACCGCAGCGTCGCGTTCAGCGTCCGCATCTGCTCGGCCGTCGCCGTCACGCCGCCGCACACGATCACCGCGATCTCCGACGCCGAAGCAAGCACCGGCACCGGTTCTTCGAGCGCGGCCAGCGCAGCACCGCACGCCGGCTCGACGACGATCCGGTGCTCGTCCAGGAACCGCAGCGACGCAGCCACCGCCTGCGCGTCCGACACGACGACCGGATGGATCGCGTGCCGCTTCGCCCATGCGACCGCCGCGTCGCACGGCCGCTTCGCGCCGAGCGACGTCGCGATGCTCGTGATCGCCGGCAATTCGACCGGATGCCCGTGCGCGACCGAGCGCGCGTAGCTGTCGGCGCCTTCCGTCCCGACCGCGACGACCGGCACGTCGTGCCAGCCGTTGCGCGCGAGCCCCTCGAGCACGCCGCACAGCAGCCCGCCGCCGCCGACCGCGAGCACGACCGCGTCGGGCTTCGGGCCGGCCACCGCCATCTCGTCGATCATCGTCGCGTGCCCCTGCCACAGCACGGGATCGTCGAACGGATGCACGAACGCGTCCTGCGTACCGACGGTCGACAGCGCGAACGCATTCGCCTCGGCCCAGCTCGCACCGTGCACGACCACCCCCGCCCCCTCGACGCGGATCAGCTCCCGCGCGCGGGCCGACGCGGTTTCCGGCACGACGACGAGCACCGGCACGCCGAGCTCGCGGCCGCAATACGCGACCGCGATGCCCGCATTGCCGCCCGACGACGACACGAACCGGCGCGCGCCGGCCGCATGCCGTGTTTCGCACGCCGCGCCGATGCCGCGCAATTTGAACGAGCCGGACGGCTGCAGCGCGTCGAGCTTCAGCCGGATGTTCTTGCCGAGACGGCGCGACGCGATTTGCGAGCGGATATAGGGGGTCTGGATATGAAGCGGCATGATGCGGGACACGGTCGGGAATCGGGGCAAGGAGAACGCACGGGCCGGTGAACCGGCCCGCCAACGACGACCATCGTACGGCACGCTCGCCATGCTTTCCAATACCATTGGATGGCACTTACCATGCTTGACAGGCATACCCATAGAATCGAGGCCGAACACCGGAGCCGACACCGCATGCGCCAGATCGAACTGCGTCACCTGCGTTACTTCGTGGCCGTCGCGCAAGCCGGCAGCGTGATGGCCGGCGCCCGCGCGGCCGGCATCGTCCAGCCTGCGCTGTCGCGGCAGATCCGCGAACTCGAGGATGCGATCGGCACGCCGCTGCTGATCCGCCGCGCGACGGGCGTCACGCTCACGGCGGCCGGCGCGAGTTTCCTGCAGGATGCGACGGGCCTGCTCGCGACATTGCGGGACAGCCGCGAACGCGCGTTGCGCAGCGCGGCCGGCCAGCTCGGCGAACTGCGCCTCGGCGCGCTGCCGAACTGCCTGCCGCTGCCGGTCGTCGCGAACGTGCTGAAGGCGTTTCGCGACGCGTGTCCGGACGTGAAGCTGTCGATCGCGCCGATGCTGTCGGCCGAACAGGCGGCGGCGCTGATGCTCGGCCAGCTCGACGGCGGCATCATGGCGTGGCGCCGCGACGAGGCGCCGCATCTGTCGGGCGTGCGGCTGCTGAGCGATCGCTTCGTGCTCGCGATGCCTGCGCCGCCCGGCGGCCGCTTCCACGCGCCGCGCACGCTCGCCGACGTCGCGCACGAGCCGTTCGTCTGGTTCGACGCGCAGCGCTCCGCCGCGCACCACCGCTTCCTGATGGCTCAGTGCGACCGGGCCGGTTTCACGCCGCGCATCGCGCAGGTCGGCAGCGACATCCCGACGCTGATCGGTCTCGTCGCAGCCGGCATGGGCTGCGCATTCGTGCCGGAAAGCGCGTCGCCGACGTGCCCGCGCACGGTCCGGCTCGTCGCACTCGACGAACTCGCGAGCCGCTTCGACATCGAGTTCGTGTTCGACGGTGCGGCGGCGCCGGGCTCGCCCGTCGTCGCGCGGTTTCTCGAGGCGGTGCGCGATGCGGCCGGGCAGGCGGACTGACCGACCGGCCTGGCATGCGCGACCCGCGCGACGCCGGCGGATTCCGCCTCGTCGCGCGGCAGCGGATTCGGCCGTCTGCGCGCAGTCGCTTCGGACGACGGCCGGCATTGCCGTCATCGTGCCCCCGGAACGTCCGTCCGAGTGCACGACCAATCTTTCGAATGGGTGACGATCGACGCCATCACGCCGGAATTTTCAAATTGACGCCAAAAAAGGCCGTTTAACGTCACTTCGAAACGTTATGCACCGAAATATACTGCGCCCGCATCCGCCCTCGTGCCAAAGAGAGGATGCCTTTCCGCCCCGGCCACGGTCCCCCTGTGACCGGGGATTTTTTTGGCGGCAAGCCGCGCCGGCAAAGGGTGGGTTGGCGGGAAGGATGACGCGCTCGCGCCGGGCCTCGCCGGCTGTGCGGCCCGTCGCCCGACCGGCCTGACGACGCCGCGCGCCGGCCCGCCCCGCACGCCCCCGCCTGCCGCCCGCATCACGTCGAACACCCGCCGCGCATCGAGCGCGGCGCGCAAGCGGATCGCGCACCCACCCGGACGCCGCGTTCCGTCCGACGACGAAAACCTTGCTCCGGATACGGTTCGATCGTCCGCACGGCCGGCGGCCGGCCGTCGCATCGCGGGAAGCCCCGCCCGGCGGCCGTACGCGCGTGCCGTCCCAATCGCGCATTGTTGACATGAAATCAAGATAATTTCGCCCGAGCACGGCTTTTTCCGCAAAAGTAACGCAGGCACACTTCACCCTGTCCACAACGGCCCGGTGCCGTTGCCCCATGCTTACCGGAGCGCATCGCGTGAACACCACGACTTCTTCCCCTTCCCGCCCGGGCGGCAGCGCCACGCTGCCGCTGCTGGCGCTCGCCGCCGGTGCGTTCGGCATCGGCACGACCGAGTTCTCGCCGATGGGCCTCTTGCCCGTGATCGCCGACGGCGTCCACGTGTCGATTCCGCAGGCCGGCATGCTGATCAGCGCGTATGCGATCGGCGTGATGGTCGGCGCGCCGCTGATGACGCTGCTGCTCGCGCGCTGGTCGCGCCGCTCGGCGCTGATCGCGCTGATGTCGATCTTCACGATCGGCAACCTGCTGTCGGCCGTCGCGCCCGACTACACGACGCTGCTGCTCGCACGACTCGTCACGAGCCTGAACCACGGCGCGTTCTTCGGGCTCGGCTCGGTGGTCGCGGCCAGCCTCGTGCCGCGCGAAAAGCAGGCCAGCGCGGTCGCGACGATGTTCATGGGCCTTACGATCGCGAACGTCGGCGGCGTGCCGGCCGCGACCTGGCTCGGCCAGATGATCGGCTGGCGCATGTCGTTCGCGGCGACCGCCGTGCTCGGCCTGATCGCGATCGCCGGCCTGTTCGCCGCGCTGCCGAAGGGCGCAGCCGGCAGGATGCCGAACCTGCGTGCCGAACTGTCGGTGCTGACGCGCCCGGTCGTGCTCGGCGCGCTCGGGACCACGGTGCTCGGCGCCGGCGCGATGTTCACGCTGTACACGTATGTCGCCCCGACGCTCGAACACCTGACCGGCGCGACGCCCGGCTTCGTCACCGCGATGCTCGTGCTGATCGGCGTCGGCTTCTCGATCGGCAACATCGCCGGCGGCCGCCTCGCCGACCGCTCGCTCGACGGCACGCTGATCGGCTTCCTGGTGCTGCTGATCGTGACGATGGCCGCGTTCCCGCTGCTCGCGCGCACCCATGCCGGCGCCGCTGTCACGCTGCTGGTCTGGGGTGTCGCGACGTTCGCGGTGGTCCCGCCGCTGCAGATGCGCGTGATGCGTGCCGCACACGAAGCCCCGGGCCTCGCGTCGGCCGTCAACATCGGCGCGTTCAACCTCGGCAACGCAGTCGGTGCGGCAGCGGGCGGCGCAGCGATCTCGGCCGGCTTCGGCTACGCGGCGGTGCCGCTCGTCGGCGGGCTGATCGCGGCGGCGGGGCTCGCGCTCGTCGCGCTGCAGATGATCCAGCGCCGCCGCGCGCCGGTCGCCGCGAATTCGTGAGCGCCCGGTGACCCGCGTGGTGCCGATACGCGGCACCGCGATTGAGAAATGCCCGCGCCGGGATTCCGGTGCGGGCATTTTCGTTGACGGCCGCACATCGCGCATCGCGGGCCGCCGCTTCGACGTATCGACGTATCGACGTATCGACGTCTCAGCGCCTCAGCGCCTCAGCGCGCGCCGGCGAACCCGCCGAAGAACGCGCGCGCATTCGTGTCGAGGCTCTCGAGGTGATAGCCGCCCTCCTGCACGATCACCGTCGGCAAGCCGAGCGCACCGATCGCGCCGCCGAGCCGGCCGAACCCGTCGGTCGTGACGGCCACCTGCGATTGCGGGTCGTCCTTGTAGATGTCGAAGCCGAGCGCGAGCACGAGCGCGTCGGGCTGGAACCGCGCGAGCGCCCGCAGCGCGTCGTCGAGCCGCTCGAAGAACGCCGACTCGGGCGCGCCATGCTGCATCGGCAGGTTCAGGTTGTAGCCGTCGCCGGCGCCCGCGCCCGTCTCGTCCTCGTAACCGGCGACGACCGGATAGAAATTGGTCGGGTCGCCGTGAATCGATACGTACAGCACGTCGTCGCGGCCGTAGAAGATCTCCTGCACGCCCTGCCCGTGATGCATGTCGGTGTCGAGGATCGCAACCCTGCGATGGCGGCCGAGCAGCGCCTGCGCGGCGATCGCCGCATTGTTCAGGTAGCAGAAGCCGCCGGCCGCATCGCGGCGCGCGTGATGGCCGGGCGGCCGGCACAGTGCGTACGCATCGCGCGCGCCGTCGTTCACGTCCGACGCGGCCGCGAGCGCGCTCTGCGCGGACCAGTACGCGGCGCGCCACGTGTTCGCGCCGACCGGGCAACTGCCGTCGGCGAGATAGCGCGCGGCCTTCGCGAGCACGCCGCGCAGCGGGTTCGGGTCGCGCACGAACACGTTCGACATCACTTCGTCGCCCCAGTCGTCGGGCATCCGCTTCCAGTCGCGATGCGCTTCCTCGAGAAAACGCAGGTAGTTCATGTCGTGCACGGCCGCGATCGGCGCGGTGCCGCGGTCGGCCGGCTCGCGCACGTCGAAGTCAAGCGCATGCACCGCCGCGACCAGCCGCGCCGCGCGCTCGGGCACCTCCTGCGGCTCGCGCATCCTGCCGCGCGACAGGTAGGTGCGCGGATGGTGCAGCAACTGTTCGGGGTGGAAATAGGTTTTCATCGTGGGTCCTCGTCGATTCGCCGTGTCATGCGTCGTGCGCGGCCGCGGCCACGCGCGTCGCGACGCCCGCTCGTGCGAGCACCGCGTGGAGCAGCACGTTCGTGCCGCGCGTCACGTCGTCGGGCAACGCGTCCTCGGCCTCGTTGTGCGACAGCCCGTCGACGCACGGGATGAACACCATCGCGGTCGGCACGCGGCGCGCGAGCAGGATCGCGTCGTGACCGGCGCCGCTGACGATCCGCTCGTTCGTGTAGCCGAATGCGTCCGCCGCCTGCGCGACCAGTTCGACGCAGGCGCGGTCGAACGGCGCCGCCGGACTGCGCCAGCAGCTCTCGATCGACACCTGAACGCCGCGCGCGGCGGCCACGCGCGCGCCGGCATCGCGCAGCTCGCGCTCCATCGCATCGACCTGCGCATCGTCGTGATGGCGCAGGTCGACCGTGAACGTCACGTCGCCTGCGATCGTGTTGCGCGACGCGTTGCGGATGCCGACCTGCCCGATCGTCGCGAGCCCGCGCGGCGCGTAGCCCGCGACGATCCGTTCCAGTTCGAGCGCGATCTGCGCGCTCGCGAAATACGCGTCCTTGCGATACGGCATCGGCGTCGTGCCCGCATGCGCGGCCACGCCCGTCACGCTCACGTCGAGCCAGCGGATCGCCTGCCCGCCCGTGACGACGCCGATCGTCGTGCCGTTCGCCTCGAGCACCGGGCCCTGTTCGATATGCGCTTCGAAATACGCGTCGAGCGCGCCGCCCGGCGCGCGCGTGCCGCGGTAGCCGCATGCGTCCAGCGCGGCGCCGAGCGTGACACCGTCGGCATCCTGCTTCGCGAGCGCGTCGTCGAGCGGCAGCGCGCCCGTGAACACCGCCGAGCCGAGCATCGCCGGTGCGAAACGCGCGCCTTCCTCGTTGGTCCACGACACGATCTCGAGCGGCTTGTCGGTCGCGATGCCCGCATCGTTCAGCGTGCGCACGAGCTCCAGCGCGGCGAGCACGCCGTACACGCCGTCGAAGCGCCCGCCTTCGGGCTGCGTGTCGAGATGACTGCCGATCAGCACCGGCGCGGCCTGCGCATCGGTGCCGGCGCGCCGCGCGAACAGGTTGCCGACCGCATCGACGCTCACCGTCATTCCCGCGTCGCGGCACCACTGCGCGAACAGGTCGCGCCCGCGCCGATCGTCGTCGGTCAGCGCAAGGCGCCGCACACCGCCGCGCGGCGTCGCGCCGATGCGCGCCATCTCGGCCAGGCTCCGCCACAGGCGGGCACCGTCGATTTCCAGCAGGTCTTTCATTTGCACTCCGATGAATTCGTTCGTTGAGTTTCAGCGCGAGCCGAGCGCTTCGGCGGCGGCCGGCCGGGCCGCGCGGCGCGCGTCGAGCGCAACGATGCAAAGCAGCGAGACGCCGGCGAGCCCCGTGTAGAACACCGCGAGCGGCCACCACTGGCCCGCGAAGCGATGCGCGAGCCAGGTGCCGACGAGCGGCGTCAGGCCGCCCGCGATCGCGCCGCAGATCTGATAAGCGAGCGAGATCGCCGAATAGCGCACGTGCGCGGGAAACACGCCGCTCACGAAGCCGGCGATCACCGAATAGAAACCGGCCATGCAGACGACCGCGAGCGCGATGCCCGCGACGAGCGACGCGGACGTGCCGCCCTGCACGAGCATGAACATCGGGTACGGCGACAGCATCGCGAGCAGCGCGGCGATCTTCAGGAAACGCGCGCCGCCGATGCGCTCGGCGATCCACGCGGCGATCGGCTGCGCGATGAACTGGATGATCGCGACCGCGAACAGGCTGTCGAGGATCAGCGAGCGCGACACGCCGACGTACTGCGTCGTGTACGCGATCATGAACGTGTTGGTGAAATAGACGCCCGCGATCCCGATGGTGTTCGCGCCGATGCAGAGCAGCACGAGCCCCGATGCGGAGCGGAACACTTCGGCGACCGGCAGCTTCACGGTACGGTTCGTCTCCTTCACGCGCGCGAACTCCGGCGACTCGTTCACGCCGAGCCGGATCAGGATGCCGACGACGAGCAGCACCGAGCTCGCGAGGAACGGCAGGCGCCAGCCCCAGGCGAGAAAGTCGGCCTTGTCCATCGACGTGACCGCGCGGAACGCGACCAGCGACAGGATCAGCCCGGCCGGGCTGCCGAGCTGCGCGAACGACGCGAAGAAGGTGCGGCGCCCCTGCGGCGCGTGTTCGCCCGCCATCAGCACCGCGCCGCCCCACTCGCCGCCGACCGCGATCCCCTGCACGACGCGCAGCGCGACCAGCAGCACCGGCGCGAGCATGCCGACCTTCGAATAGTCGGGCAGCAGCCCGACGCAGACGGTCGCGACGCCCATCATCATCAGCGTCGTCATCAGCGCCTTCTTGCGGCCGATGCGATCGCCGAGGTGGCCGAACACGATGCCGCCGAGCGGGCGCGCGAAGAAGCCGACGGCGAACGTCGCGAACGACGCCATCGTGCTGACGAAGCGGTCATGCGACGGGAAATAGAGTTCGCCGAACACGAGCGCGGCGGCGGTCGCGTAGATGTAGAAGTCATACCACTCGATCATCGTGCCGATGAACGCGGCCGTCGCGGCACGCGCCGGCTGGCGGGCGGAAGGAAGGGACTGGGTCATGCGGGCTCCTGGCGCGCGCCGCGGCACGCGCGATATCGTGATGGCCGGCCGTCTGTCGCGGCCTCGCGCCGCACGGTGCGGCGCCCCTCCTTTATCGGCGACCGCACATCATTAGTCAAATTTCAAGTTATTATTTCGCGTATAAATTCAGCTAATGACTGACCCGATGCGCGCCGACCTCGCCCCCTTCCTCAACGACCGCCTCGACTGGAACCTGCTGCGCACGTATCTGGTGATCATGCAGGAGCGCAGCGTGAGCCGCGCGGCCGCGCGCCTGCACGTGACGCAGCCGGCCGTGAGCCAGGCGCTGCGGCGGCTCGAGGAGGCCCTCGAGCGCAAGCTGATCGAGCGGCGCGGCGCGCACTTCGCGCCGACGCCGGCCGGCGAAGCCGTGTACCGGATCGCGAGCGACATCTACGGCGGCGTGTCGCGGCTCGAAACGGAGCTCGACGACAGCACGGCCGACCTCACCGGCTCGATCCGGCTGCTGACGGTGAGCCGCATCGAGTCGCCCGTCTACGACGAATTCCTCGCCGACTTCCATCGCGCGTATCCGCGCATCGACCTGCAGATCGAGGTGATGCGCTCGTCGGACATCCTGTCGTCGCTGCTGCAGAAGACGGCCACCGCCGGGCTCGGCCTGTGCCGCACGCCGCACGACAAGCTGGAGATGCGCTGCTTCCTGCGGCAGCGCTATGCGATCTACTGCGGCCGCCATCACCGGCTGTTCGGGCAGACGCAGTTGCGGATGGACGACCTGCTCGCGGAAAACTTCGTGTCGTTTACGAGCGACCAGATCGGCGACAGCCTGTCGCCGCTCACCGTGTTCCGCGACCAGAAGGGTTTCACCGGGCGCATCGTCGCGTCGTCGCCGAGCCTCGAGGAAGTGCGGCGGCTGATCTTCGCCGGTTACGGCATCGGTTGCCTGCCCGAGCACATCGTGCGCGACGACATCGCGCAGCAACGCCTGTGGCGGCTGCCGCCGGACGATGGGCTCGTCGACGTCGACGTGTTCCTGCTGTGGCATCGCGACCGCAAGATGAACGCGGCCGAGCAGGCGTTCCTCGACGCGATGGAGCGCTGCATGCAGCGTCATTCGCTCGCGGAACGGCTGGGGATGTGAGCGCGCGGATGTTGGCGCGCGAATGCGGGCGCACGCATGCCGGCGCGCGATTGCGCGCACCCGTGACGGGAAACAGGCGCCGACCCGCGGCCCGGCGCCCGATGCCTCGTCAGAAGCGATGCACGATGCCGAGCTGCACGCCGCGCGCATTCGCGCCCGGATACGCGAGCGGCAGGCCCGGGTTCGCCGCGCCGGCGAGCGTGTAGCCGGCCTGGTTGCGGTTGCGCAGGTACGACAGCGCGCCGTAGAAGCTCGTGCGCTTCGACAGGTCGTATTCGTACATCAGCCCGAACTGGTCCGCGTTGTCGCCCTGCGAAGTCTGGTCATGCAGGTACGCATAGCCGAGCGCGACGTAGTTCGCCGGATTGAGCTGGTACTTGACCGACAGCCCGTACACGCGCGAATCGATCCCGAGGTCGGCCCACTTCACCGCGGAGAAGCCGCCGTACACGGTCGCCTTGCCGATTGCGTACGACGCGCCGGCCATGATCGTGCGATCGGTCGTGGTCGCGGTCTTGTTCTTCAGCCACTGGCCTGCGACGAATGCCGCGAACGGCCCGTGCTCGTAGGTCAGGTCGAACTGCTGGCTCGAGCCTGCCGAGCGCACGCCGCCCGCGTCGCCGAATCCGAAATACAGGCCGGCCTGGAAACCGGCGATCTCGGGGCTCTGGTACGACAGCGTATTGCTGGTGCGGAACGCGAACACGGTCAGGTTGTCCATGCCGGACGCCTGCGTGACGCCGCCGAACGCGTCCTGCCCGCCCTGGTCGTTGAACAGCGGCGAATTCTGGCGGCCCGCGCGCACCTTGCCCCACTGCCCCGCGATGCCGACCCACGCCTGCCGGTTGAACATGCTGCCCGAGCTTGCCAGCGAACCGTCGTTCGCGTTGAAGCCGTTCTCGAGCGCGAACTCGATCTTCTGGCCGCCGCCGATGTCCTCGCCGCCCTTCAGCCCGAAGCGGCTGCCCCACTGGCCGCCCGAGCCGATCGCCGCCGTGTAGCCGTTGCCGGTATTCACGTACTGCGCGAATTCGTCGATCACGCCGTACAGCGTGACGCCGTCCTGCGCGAGCGCGGCGCCCGACCCACCCAGGCATGCGGCCGTAACGGCCATGCGAAGACCGGCATGCGCCGATCGCGCTCGGGAACGATTGTCTCGTGCGTTCATCTGCTTAGTCATACTATTCAATGAAAGGAGAATGGAACGATGCCGGGCACGGTGGTCTGCCATGCCGGCATCGCGGATAACGAAGGTGAGGTACAGCGCGGCAGCCGGTCGCGCCCGGTTCGGCGCGGCGGGCCGCTCAGGCCGGCTGCAGGCCGGCCCGGCGGACGACGCGATGCGTCAGTGATGAACCTCGCCGCGTTCGAGCGGCAGGATCAGGCGCTCGGGGATGCTGCGCCGCGACGCACGCGCGCCGACGTAGTACAGCACGGCCGGCACGATGAGGCCGAGGATCCACGAGATGTCGGTGCCGCCGAGCGCGTCGACGAGCGCACCGGTATAGATGTGCGTCGACATGAACGGCAGCTGCACCAGGATGCCGACCACGTAGATCGTGATCGCCATCGCGTTCCAGCGGCCATAGCGGCCGTCCGGATCGGACAGCGCGGGCACGTCGTAGCGCGAGCGCGTGAAGCAGTAGTAGTCGACCAGGTTGATCGCGCTCCACGGCGTGAAGAACGCGAGCAGGAACAGGATGAACGCGGTGAATTCCTTCAGGAACGAATGGCGGCCGGCGAGCGCGATCAGCGTCGACACGCAGATCATCCCGAAGATGTACACGAGACGGCTCTTCGACGACACCGCGCCCTTGCCGCGGAAGCCGCTGACGATCGTCGCCATCGACATGAAGCTGCCGTACGCGTTGAGCGCGGTCACCGTCACCTTGCCGAACGCGATGCTGAAGTACAGCAGCGCGGCCACGGCGCCCGTCGAGCCGAGGCCGACGATGTACGACACCTCGTGGTGCGCGAACTGGCTGCCGGCCAGCGCCGCCGCGAACACGCCGAACACCATCGCCGCCTGCGCGCCGATCACCGAGCCGAGGCCGACCGCGAGGAACGTGGCGACCGACGACGTCGAGCGCGGCAGGTAGCGCGAGTAGTCGGCGACGTACGGGCCGAACGCGATCTGCCACGACGCGGACAGCGACATCGACAGCAGGAAGCTCGCGAGCGAGAAGTGCCGGTTCGCGAGCAGTGCGCCGACGTCGTGGTTCGCGAACAGCTGCGTGAACATGTAGACGAACGCGACGATGCCGATCACGCTCGCGATCCGGCCGACGAAGTGGATCGCGCGATAGCCGAACACCGTCAGCACGACGATCACGGCCGCGAACAACAGGATGCCGGCCGCGTCGTCGACGTGCAGCAATTGCGCGACGGCCTGCCCGGCGAGCACCGAGCCGCTGGCGGAAAAACCGATGTACATCAGGCACACGAGCACGATCGGGATCATCGCGCCGTAGACGCCGAACTGCACGCGGCTCGAGATCATCTGCGGCAACCCGAGCTGCGGCCCCTGCGCGCCGTGCAGCGCCATCACCGCGCCGCCGACGAGCTGGCCGAGCAGCAGCGCGATCAGCGACCAGAACACGTCGCCGCCGAGCACGACCGCCAGCGCGCCCGTGACGATGGCCGTGATCTGCATGTTCGCGGACAGCCACAGCGTGAACTGGCTCAGCAGTCCGCCGTGGCGTTCGGCGTCGGGAATGAAATCGATCGAGCGTACCTCGATCAGACCGCCGGCTTTTCCACTGGGATTCGTTGACACGGGTAAATCTCCAAGATACTGAGGATCACAAATGGTTGGGACGAGACGAAAAACGTGCCGAGCCGCCCTTTCGGCTCGCCGGGTGCGGGGCGCCGTGGATCGCCGGCATGCGCCACGCACGCACGGTCAGCACGCTGGCGCGCAACGGGCACGACGTGTGCCGACATTGCCAGCGGATGATCTTGTATATACAACTTGGCTGATATCGGTGATTACCCGGAATCCGGGAATTTTAGAAATCGTCTGAGAGAACGGGATACGTCCGACCTGCGCAGCAATCGGTTGCGTATGAAAAGTGTATGAAAAATGAAAGCTCAGGCGCCGGCGGGCGACACCTGATCGGGTGCGGCGACCATGTCGGTCGCAGGAAGGAGTGTCAGCATGCGCCGCACGGCCTCGACGTCGCGCGCATGCAGCCATTCGTCGTAGTCGTCGCGACGCAGGATCACGACGCCCCGCTTCTCGTCGCCGGGCCGGTGCATGCGCGCGAACACCGGATGATCGTCGGCGTTGACCGTGAGCATCGTCATGCCGATCCGCTCGCGGCCGTCGGCCGCTTCGTAGCGCCGCCAGAGGCCGGCGACGCAGCACGGTTGCCAGCCGTCGACACCGATCCGGTGCCACACGTTGCGGCCCGTCTCGTAGCACGGCTCGAAGATCCAGCGCACCGGAATCAGGCAGCGCTGGCCGTTGCGCCAGGCATTGCCGTAGAGCCGCGACGCGCCGACCGTCTCCGCGCGCGCATTCACCGTATCGAGCTTCTTTCGTTTGCGGCCGTGCTCGTCGAGACGCTCGGGCTGCATGAACTTCGGCCAGAAGCCGAACACCGCGCTGACGACCGCGAGACCGTCGCCGTCGGCACGCGCGATGGGCGCCGCGTAATCGGGATATACGTCGGGTTCCCACGGATCGCGGCGGAACAGGTCGCCGATGCCGATCCTCAGCTCGCTGATGCCCGGGTCTTCATCGGGGGCGCGGTAGTGGGTGCACATGGTTGGGCAGACGATGGACGCGATGTCTTCATCGTAGGTCAGCATGCACGCCACATGTCCGCTATTGCCTGGTATGACGAAACAGTCTTGCAACGGGTCGGCCCGCTTGACGGCGTCGTGCGCGAACCGCCGGCGCTGGCCGTCCGTTCGTTCAGCCGTGCCGCCGGCAGCTTGGCGTCGCCGGTTCCGGTTCAGGCCAAGCGTTCCGAACCGATCACATGCGCGCCCGGGCGCGCGTCGAGCGCGGCGTCGGCCTTGACCGATCGTCGGCAATCCGGATAGTCGAAGCGCGAACCGTCATGTCGAATCCGGCGCGGGAGACACGAAGCCGACGCCCGCGATCGACACAAACAAGAAGCCCCGCCGTGGCGGGGCTTCGATCAGCCGCGCGGGCCGGCTGATGCTCACACGTGCAGCGCATGTCCCAGCGCGCGCAACGCCGCCTCCTGCATCGCTTCGCCGAGTGTCGGATGCGCGTGGATCGTGCCGCCGATGTCCTCGAGCCGCGCGCCCATCTCGAGCGACTGCGAAAACGCGGCGGCCAGTTCCGACACGCCACGCCCCACCGCCTGCCAGCCGACGATCAGGTGCGTGTCGCGCCGCGCGACGACGCGCACGAAACCGTCGGTCGCCTGCAGCGTCATCGCGCGGCCGTTCGCCGCGAACGGGAACGACGCGCCGATGCAGTCGACACCGGCCGCCTTGGCGTCGTCGGGCGACCAGCCGGACGTGACGACCTCGGGATCGGTGAAGCACACGGCCGGGATCGAGGCCGGCGTGAACTTGCGGCGCCGTCCCGCGATCAGCTCGGCCACCATCTCGCCTTGCGCCATCGCGCGATGCGCGAGCATCGGCTCGCCGGCGACGTCGCCGATTGCCCATACGTTGCGCATCGACGTCCGGCATTCGTCGTCGATACGCAGCGCGCGGCCGTTGCGATCGAGCGGCATCGATTCGAGCCCGAAGCCGTCGACGCGCGGCCGGCGGCCGACCGCGACCAGCACGCGATCGGCCGGCAGGGTTTTCTCCGCGCCGTCGGGTGCCTGCACGCGCACCGCGCCGTCGCTCGCGAGGCCCAGCACCTTGTGGCCCGTCCATAGCCCGACGCCCAGCCGCGCGAGCGAATCGGCGACCGGCTTCGCGAGTTCCGCGTCGTATGCGGGCAGCACGCGCTCGGCCGCCTCGACGATGCTGACGTCGACGCCGAGCTTGCGATAGACGAATCCGAGTTCGAGCCCGATGTAGCCGGCACCGACGACGACCAGCCGCTTCGGCAACGACGCGGGCGACAGCGCCTCGGTCGACGAGACGACGTGGCCGCCGAACGGCATCGACGGCAGCGCGACCGGCTCCGAACCCGTCGCGAGCAACAGGTGCTCGCAGGCGATCCGCGTCGTGTGGTCACCGGCGACGACGTCGACCGTCTTGCCGTCGACGACGCGCGCGTCGCCGTGCAGCACGCGCACGCCGTGCTTCTTCAGCAGCGCGCCGACGCCGCGCGTGAGCCGCTCGACGATGCCGTCCTTCCACGCGACGCTTTTCGCGATGTCGATCTCCGGCGCGCGCACGCGAATCCCGAGCATCCCCTCGCCGGCCTGCCCGCGCGCCTGCTCGAACGCGTCGGCGACGTGGATCAGCGCCTTCGACGGAATGCAGCCGATGTTCAGGCACGTGCCGCCGAGCCGGTCGCGCTCGACGAGCACCGTCGGAATGCCGAGCTGCCCCGCGCGAATCGCGGCGACGTAACCGCCCGGCCCGCCGCCGATCACGAGCAGCGTGGTGTGTTCGTTCTTCATCGGGCTCACTCCACGAACAGCAGCGCCGGGCGCTCGAGCACCTCGCGCACGGCCTGGATGAATTCGGCCGCGTCCGCTCCGTCGACGACGCGATGGTCGAACGACGACGACAGGTTCATCATCTTGCGCGCGACGATCGCGCCGTCGCGGATCATCGGCCGCTCGACGATCCGGTTCACGCCGACGATGCCGACCTCGGGATGGTTGATGACCGGCGTCGACACGATGCCGCCGAGCGCGCCGAGGCTCGAGATCGTGATCGTCGAGCCGGTCAGCTCGTCGCGCTGCGCGCGGTTCGCGCGCACCGCGTCGGCGAGCCGCGCGATTTCCGCCGAGATCGACCATACGTCGCGCGCCTCCGCATGACGCAGCACCGGCACCGTTAGGCCGCCGTCCGTCTGCGTCGCGACGCCCATGTGCACCGCGCCGTATTGCGTGACGACACCGGCTTCGTCGTCGTAGCGCGCGTTGATCTGCGGGAAGTCGCGCAGCGCGATCACCATCGCGCGGATCAGCAGCGGCAGCGGCGTGAGCCGGCCGCGCGTGTCGCCGTGGCGCCGGTTCAGCTCGGCGCGCAGCGCTTCGAGCTCGGTGACGTCGATCTCCTCGACGTAGCTGAAGTGCGGAATGCGGCGCTTCGCTTCCTGCATCTTGCGCGCGATCGCGCGCCGCAGGCCAATCACCGGCACCTCGGTTGCGTCGTTGCGCTCGGCGTAGCCGCGCGCTTGCGATCCGCGCGCGGCGCCGCCGCCCGTGCGCGCATACGCGTCGAGGTCCGCATGCAGGATCCGCCCGGCCTCGCCGGTGCCGCGCACGTAGCGCAGCTCGATGCCCATGTCCCACGCGCGCTGGCGCACCGCCGGCGACGCGAGCGGCCGTTCGCCCGGCGCGAGCGCCGCGCGCGGCGGCGCCGCATGTTCCGCGCGGCGCGGCTCGGCCGGCGCGCGGGATGCGGCGTGCGTCGCTGCCTTCGACGACGCATGTGTTTCGGATCCCTCAGCGGTAGAAGATGAATCGGCAGGCACGTCGACCGCCGCCGCTCGCTGCGTCGCATCCGGGCCTGCATCGTGTGCTTTCGCGCCCGATTTCAGGTTGCCGTCGCCTTCGACTTCGAGACGAATCAGCTCGCTGCCGACCGCCATCATCTCGCCGATCCGGCCGCCGAGCTCCAGCACCTTGCCCGCCACCGGCGACGGAATCTCCACCGCCGCCTTGTCGGTCATCACATCGGCGAGCGGCTGGTCTTCGGCGATCGTCTGCCCCGGTTGCACGTGCCAGGCCACCAGCTCGACCTCGGCGATCCCTTCGCCGATATCCGGCATCTTGATGACATGAATCCCCATCTCAGGCCTCCATCACGCGTCGCAACGCTTCGCCGACCCGGGCCGGCCCGGGGAAATACGCCCATTCCTGCGCGTGCGGATACGGCGTGTCCCAGCCCGTCGTCCGCTCGACCGGTGCCTCCAGATGGTAGAAGCAGTGTTCCTGGACGAGCGACACCAGCTCCGCGCCGTAGCCGCAGGTGCGCGTCGCCTCGTGCACCACCACGCAGCGGCCGGTCTTGCGCACCGACGCGACGATCGTGTCGAGATCGACCGGCCACAGCGTGCGCAGGTCGATCACTTCCGCATCGATGCCGGTCTCCTCGGCGGCCGCCAGCGACACGTGGACGGTCGTGCCGTACGTCAGCACCGTCACGTCGTTGCCGGGCCGCACGACGGCGGCCGTGTCGAGCGGCACCGTGTAATAGCCTTCCGGCACCTCGCTGCCCGGATGCTTGAGCCACGACGTGACCGGACGCTCGTGATGGCCGTCGAACGGCCCGTTGTACAGGCGTTTCGGCTCGAGGAAGATCACCGGATCGTCGTTCTCGATCGACGCGATCAGGAGTCCTTTCGCGTCGTACGGATTCGACGGCATCACCGTGCGCAGTCCGCAGACTTGCGTGAACATCGCTTCCGGGCTCTGGCTGTGCGTCTGGCCGCCGTAGATGCCGCCGCCGCACGGCATCCGGATCGTCATCGGCGCGGTGAACTGGCCCGCCGAGCGATAGCGCAGCCGCGCGCCTTCCGACACGATCTGGTCGGAGGCCGGGTAGAAGTAGTCCGCGAACTGGATCTCGCAGACCGGCCGCAAGCCATACGCGCCCATCCCGACCGCAGCGCCCACGATCCCGCCTTCCGAGATCGGCGCATCGAACACGCGCGACTTGCCGTACTTGGCCTGCAGCCCCTCGGTGCAGCGGAACACGCCGCCGAAGTAGCCGACGTCCTGCCCGAACACGACCACGTCGTCGTCGCGGCCGAGCATCACGTCCATCGCGGAGCGCAGCGCCTGGATCATCGTCATCGGCTGGGCCGATGCCGTCGTTGTTTCATGTTGCGCCATGATCACGCTCCCAGTTCCTGGCGCTGACGGCGCAGATGCGCGGGCAGCTCCTTGTACACGTCGTCGAACATCGACGCCGGCGACGGAATGCGGTCGTCGGCCAGCGTCCCGAACTTCTCCGCTTCCTTCTGCGCGGCGATCACCTCGGCTTCCAGTTCGGCCGTGAGCGCGTCGTGCGCGCTGTCCGACCAGATGCCCTTCGCGATCAGGTGCTGCTTGAAGCGGGCGATCGGATCGCCGAGCGGGAAATGGGCCCAGTCGTCGGCCGGCCGGTATTTGGTCGGATCGTCCGACGTCGAATGCGCGCCGGCGCGATAGGTGACCCACTCGATCAAGGTCGGGCCGAGATTGCGGCGCGCGCGTTCGGCGGCCCAGGTCGACGCCGCGTAGATCGCGAGGAAGTCGTTGCCGTCGACGCGCAGCGAAGCGATGCCGCAGCCGACGCCGCGCCCGGCGAAGGTCGTCCCCTCGCCGCCCGCGATCGCCTGGAACGTCGAGATCGCCCACTGGTTGTTGACGACGTTCAGCACGACCGGCGCGCGATACACGTGCGCGAACGTCAGCGCGGTGTGGAAGTCGGCTTCCGCGGTCGCGCCGTCGCCGATCCAGGCGGACGCGATCTTCGTGTCGCCCTTGATCGCCGACGCCATCGCCCAGCCGACCGCCTGGATGAACTGCGTCGCGAGATTGCCGGAGATCGAGAAGAAGCCGGCTTCGCGGTCCGAGTACATCACCGGAAGCTGGCGCCCCTTCAGCGGGTCGCCTTCGTTCGACATCAGCTGGCAGATCATCCGTTCGAGCGGCACGTCGCGCGCGATCAGGATGCTTTGCTGGCGGTAGGTCGGGAAGCACATGTCGCCGTGACGCAGCGCCATCGCATGCGCGGCGCCGATCGCCTCTTCGCCGAGGCTCAACATGTAGAAGGAGATTTTCTTCTGACGCTGCGCGATCATCATCCGCGCGTCGAAGATGCGGGTCTTCAGCATCGCGCGCATCCCGGCGATCAGGCGCGCATCGTCGAGATCCGGCGCCCACGGGCCGAGGGCTTCGCCGTGATCGTCGAGCACGCGCACCAGGCTGCGGGCGAGATGGGCGGTGTCCGCCGGCGCTACGTCGATCGGCGGGCGGCGAACCGCGCCGGCCGGCGATAGATGCAGATAGGAAAAATCCGTCTTGCAGCCCGGGCGCCCGGTGGGCTCCGGCACATGCAGACGCAATGGCTCTGACAGGCTCATCGTGTCGTCTCCACGCTCGATTGTGTCTCACGCTGATTGGAACGCGCGGCCGGTTGCCGGCTCACGCGCGGGCTGGCACGCGGATAAGCACGCCAACCTTGGGAATGTATGCCTTGCAGTACCGGACGTCGATGCCCAACCCGCTCGTTCGGGGTGAGCAGATTTGCCATGGCGGCGACGATGGGCGAGCGGCATTGCCGGTGGGTTTGAAGGACGGTTGCGTGTGCTGCGATGCGTCAACGCGTCGGGGAGCGCGGAATCGATGCGCGTCTGTCACGCGTGTCGGAGGGTACGAAGCGAAAGACCCCGCGAAATCCTGGATTTCGGCGGGGTCTTTGTCTTTGTCGGTGCGCGTCCGCGTGCTTCAGCGCTCGCGCGCCGGATCATTCCGGCGCGTAATGGTGCGATGGGCGAGAAAGCGCGAAAGCGCGATGGCGCGATGGCGCGATGCGTCGATGATGCAATGCATCACGCGTCGGGGCGCGCGATGTCGAAGCGGCTGTCGGGCGTCACGTGCACATAGGCGGACGGGCCGCCCGCACGCAGAATGATGCCCGCGCCGAACGTATCGAAGATGCCGTCCTTCAGCAGGTCGTGACGGATATGCACGGCGACGACCTCGCCCAGCACCAGCGTGGCCGGCGTCTCGACGCCGCGGTGATCGCGCAGCCGGATCACGTCGGTCACCTTGCATTCGAAGTTGACGCCGCTTTCCGCCACGCGCGGCACGCCGACGAGGCGCGACGGAATCGCGGTCAGGCCGCCGAGTTCGAATTCGTCGACGTCGTACGGCACGGCGGCACAGGTCTGGTTCATCCGGTCGGCGAGGTCGCGCGTCGCGAGGTTCCAGACGAACTCGCCGGTTTCCTGCACGTTGCGCAGGCTGTCCTTCGCGGCGGTGCTCGAAAAGCCGATGATCGGCGGACGATAGTTGAATGCGTTGAAGAAACTGTACGGCGCGAGGTTGAGCGTGCCGTCGTTGCCGCGGGAGGAAATCCAGCCGATCGGGCGCGGGCCCACGATCGCGTTCAGCGGATCGTGCGGCAGCCCGTGGCCTTGCGACGGTTCGTAATAGTGGTAGTTCGAGTCGGTCATGGCGGGTGGTCTTGCGGGAGGGAAACGTCGTTTGATTCCATCGGCCGCGTCACGTGCGCGACGATGGTGGCGACGGCCTGTGCGACGTACGTGCCAAGTATCACACGGCGGCGCTTTCGTCGCAGCGAAGTGGCCCGCCATGGCCCGTCGAGCCGACATTTCCCTTCAAGCCCGAAGTTCAGGACTTTTTTACCCACACATGACCGATAACCGCCCGGATAGCAGCGTCAGAAATGATGCAGCAGCGCGACTCGCGCGACGAATTGATTCGGGCCCGACGAGATATCGGCGGCGCCCGGAACGTACGCGTAGTCGAAGTCGGTTCCAGTGTGCGCGTTCAGCGCATGCTGATAGACACCTTCGACGAATACCGACGTGCGTTTCGACAAGTCGTAGTTCAGCTTCGCGCTCAGTTGATGCCACTTCGGATTGAACGCGCCGACCGTCGACGCGACGCGGGCCTGCGTGTACGTATATGCCGCGCCGACGTAGAACGCGGTCGTGAAGTGATAGAGGCCGTTCACCTCGAAGTTGTCGAATTTCCACGACTGCCACGCACCGCCCGCCGGCTGCGTCGTACCGGTGAAATACGCGTTCGAAGTCGGATCGTAGACGTCGACGTGCGAATACGTGAATCCCACGAGGGCATTCGAGAACGCATAATTCACGCCGATGCCGATGTTCTGCTGCGACGATGCATCGAACGTGTTGTCGCCGGTGATCGCCCCGTTCGAATCGGCATTGCGTGCGTTGTTGATCTTCAAATACGAGGCGCCGACCGTCAGCCCGCCCTGCTGGTATTGCAGCGCGGCGCCATATAGACGGTTGTTCGCGAAGCCGCCCGCCTGATTGCTGAATCCATACATCGCCTCCGCGGTAACGCCGTGCCATACGGGCGACACGTACTTGACCGCATTGTTCACGCGGAACGAGTAGTCGGTGTTGTCGTTGTCGTACGGATGCGAGAACAGGTAGCCGGTCCAGTTGCCGTTTGCGGTGAGCGGCGAGAAGATGTCGACGCTCGGATCGTACTGACGACCGAACGTCAGGGTGCCGTATCGGTCCGACGCGATGCCGACGAACGCCTGACGGCCGAATTCCCGGCCGCCCTGGCTCATTTTTCCGTTGTTGACGTCGAAGCCGCTCTCGAGCGTGAAAATCGCCTGGTAGCCTGCTCCGAGGTCTTCGGTGCCCTTGATGCCCCAGCGGCTGCCGTAGTCATAGCCGCTTTGCAGTTGCACGGTGCCGTGGCCGCGTGCGTTGCTCGTGTAGTTGATACCGTCCTCGATCTTGCCGTACAGCGTCACGCTGCTTTGTGCATGCGCCGCGGCAGCAAGCAAGGCGGCGGGTGCGATGATCCCCAAACGCATGTTCATGACGATTTACCCCCAGGTCTTTCGTTTGCTGGTCGCAACGGTTGCGTGCTGCGAATGTGCGTCGCATCGATGTTTCCCCGCGATGCGACGGGCGCAGTGTAATGAGCCGTTTTTCTGCTGTTAGTGGCCTGCAGCGGAAAGGTGCTCTCCAGAACGCCGGCTGTTTTTCGGCGCGGAAAGCGGATAGCCGGGTGTTGAAGCGCGCCTCATTCGGGCGACGAGCGGACGCCTGAAGCAAATCGCGGGGAATCGATATTTCAATCGCCGGTACGTTTGCGTTTGGCCAGCGCGGGGGATCTACGGGAACCGGCCGCCGCCATCGAAGCGAAGCACGACCTGAAAAACAAAAAACCCGCGAGCGGCTTGTTTCTCGCGGGTTTTCGGAACGTCATGGAATCGCATGGAAGCGATCTTGGTGCCGGGGACCGGACTCGAACCGGCAAGCCAGTTAAGGCGGCGGATTTTCGTCACACTGCTTCTTTCAAAGCCGGCGTCGTCGAAACGACGCCGTTCGTGCGCTGGACTATGCCTTCGCCGTCGCGCGCGGGCGGTATTACCGCCCGTGCGCCTTAGGCGCCCCCCGTCTAGTCTCTACACCTTCCTCGCTGCAGTCGTACCGCGAGGCTTGGCTCGGCGTTGCCTCGACGCACGGCGCGCGTCAGGGGTTTCACCGAATTTGAAGGGTTCTGCACCGGTCGTTTCCGGCCGGGCACTCAATCGTTTAAGTCCGCTATGTTTACCAATTTCATCACCCCGGCAAAAGGGCGGACGCGATTCTACCATTGCTTGCGCATGCATTAGCTGATTCGCGCGCATTGCATCGCGATGCAGCATGTCGGCCTGCCCTGTCCATACCCGAACTCGAGCGCCGCAATCGACGTCGGCGCGACACCGTCGCCGATTTCCTCCCGCGCCGCAGCATCCGTCGATACAATCGAATCCGCCCCGCTCGCCGGGCGCCAACCGTCTGATGTTTGTATCGCATCTTTTACGAAACAGACGTCTCGTCAGTCATCGCGAAGTCACAAACGCTTTCGATAATTCTCCCGTCGAAAACGTTTACATCGCGTAACTTCATGCCCCCGACCATCAAGGACGTCGCCGCGCTCGCCGGCTTCTCGATCGCCACCGTCTCGCGTGCGATCAACGCGCCGCATACCGTCAGCCCCGCCACGCTGGCGACCATCCGCACCGCCATCGACACGCTGCAGTTCCGCCCGAGCCCGCTCGGCCGGCAGTTGCGCGGCGAGCGCACGCGGCTCGTCGGTGTCGTCCTGCCGACGCTGTCGAACCCTGTATTCGCCGACTGCCTGCAGGGCATCGACGAACTCGCGACCGCGGCCGGCTTCAAGCTGATCCTGATGACGACCGAATACGACGCGGCGCGCGAGCGCCACGCGATCGAGACACTGCGCGAGCAGCGCGTCGAGGGGCTGATCCTGACCGTCGCCGATGCGGACACGCATCCGCTGCTCGACATGCTCGACCGCGACGGCCCGCACTACGTGCTGATGCACAACGACACGCAACGCCGCCCGTCGGTGTCGGTCGACAACCGCAGCGCCGCCTACGACGGCGTGCGCATGCTGACGGCACGCGGTCATCGCCGCGTGCTGATGCTGGCCGGTTCGCTCGCCGCGTCGGATCGCGCTCGCCAGCGCCATCTCGGCTACGCGCAGGCGCTCGAGGAGGCCGGCGTCGCGACGCTGCCGCCGGTCGAGGTCGACTTCAACGCGGCCGAGCTGCCCGACGCGGTGCTCGCGCACCTCACCGCGCGAGCCACGCGCCCGACCGCCCTCTTCTGCAGCAACGACCTGCTCGCGATGGTCGTGATGCGCGGCTTGCGCCGCGCGGGCTTCTCGATTCCCGACGACCTGTCGGTGCTCGGCTTCGACGGCATCGCGATCGGCGAGCTGCTCGCACCGCCGCTCGCGAGCGTCGCGACGCCGAACCAGGACATCGGCCGTCATGCATGGCAGCGCCTCGTCGAATGCATCGGCGGCGCGACGATCGAGCGCACGTCGCTGATCCTGCCGCATACGGTGCGCGACGGCGCGACGGTCGCGCCGCCGGCCGCCGACCTGCAGTTGCACCAAGCCTGAACGCACGCGCCGCGCCATCGTGCACGGCGCGCGCAAGCTACCCCGCCCCCGCCCGGAGATCCATCGTGTCCTTTCGCCTGACCTCGCTGCTGCGCGTGCTCGCAGCCCCCGTCGCCTGCGCCGCGCTCGTCGCGTTCGCACCCGCGGCCCATGCCGACGAATCGGCGATCTGCTACAACTGCCCGCCCGAATGGGCCGACTGGGCCGCGCAGATCGCGGCGATCAAGCAGAAGACCGGCATCCGCGTGCCGTTCGACAACAAGAACTCGGGCCAGGCGATCGCGCAGCTGATCGCCGAGCAGAAGAGCCCGGTCGCCGACGTCGTCTATCTCGGCGTGTCGTCGGCGTTCCAGGCGAAGGACAAGGGCGTGATCGCGCCGTACAAGCCCGCGCACTGGAACGACATCCCCGCGAACCTGAAGGACCCGCAGGGCTACTGGTTCGCGATCCACTCGGGCACGCTCGGCTTCTTCGTGAACAAGGACGCGCTCGACGGCAAGCCGGTCCCGCGCTCGTGGGCCGACCTGCTGAAGCCCGAATACAAGGGCATGGTCGGCTACCTCGATCCGTCGAGCGCGTTCGTCGGCTATGCAGGCGCCGTGGCCGTCAACCAGGCGCTCGGCGGCAGCCTCGACGACTTCAAGCCGGGGCTCGACTGGTTCCGCAAGCTGAAGGCGAACGCGCCGATCGTGCCGAAGCAGACCGCGTATGCGCGCGTGCTGTCCGGCGAGATTCCGATCCTGCTCGACTACGACTTCGACGCGTATCGCGCGAAGTACAAGGATCACGCGAACGTCGAGTTCGTGATTCCGAAGGAAGGCACGATCGCGGTGCCGTACGTGATGAGCCTCGTGAAGGGTGCGCCGCACGACGCGAACGGCAGGAAGGTGCTCGACTTCGTGCTGTCCGACGAAGGCCAGAAGCTGTGGGCCAATGCGTACCTGCGTCCGGTGCGCGCGCAGACGCTCGGCGCCGACGTCGCCGCGAAGTTCCTGCCGGCGAGCGAATACGCCCGGGCGAAATCGGTCGACTTCGGCAAGATGGCGGCCGGCCAGCAAGCGTTCGGCCAGCAATACCTGCAAGTGATGCAGTAAGCGCCGGACCCACGCCATGCTCGACCTGACTTTCCCGCTGCGCTGGCGCGTCGCCCTCGTCGCGCCGGCGCTCGCGGTGTTCGCCGCGTTCTGGCTGCTGCCGATGGCGGCGCTCGTGCGGGTGTCCGCCGACGGCGCGTTCTTCACGCAATACGCGGCGCTGCTCGGCAACGCGCGTTACATGACGAGCCTCGGCGAAACGATAGCGTTGTCGGCCGGCGTCACGCTCGCGACGCTGGCGCTGTCGACGACCTCGGGCCTGCTGCTCGCGCGCCGCGAATTCGCCGGCAAGCGCGTGCTGCTCGCGCTGCTCACCTTTCCGCTCGCGTTCCCGGGCGTCGTGGTCGGCTTCATGGTGATCATGCTCGCCGGCCGGCAGGGGCTGATCGGGATGCTGTCCGCGAAGCTGACCGGCGACAAGTGGGTGTTCGCGTATTCGGTTGCCGGGCTGTTCGTCGGCTACCTGTACTTCTCGATCCCGCGCGTGATCGTCACCGTGATCGCGGCCGCGTCGAAGCTCGACGCGTCGCTCGAGGAAGCCGCGCGCTCGCTCGGCGCGTCGCCGTGGCGCATCTTCGTCGACATCGTGCTGCCGGCGCTCGCGCCGGGCCTGGTCGCGGCCGGCGCGATCTGCTTCGCGACCGCGATGGGCGCGTTCGGCACCGCCTTCACGCTCGCCACCGACCTGAACGTGCTGCCGATGACGATCTACACCGAGTTCACGCTGAACGCGAACATCGCGACGGCCGCCGGCCTGTCGATCGTGCTCGGCATCGTCACGTGGGCCGTGCTCGCGCTCGCGCGCCGGTTCACCGGCCACACCGCCGCCGCCGCGGCCTGAGGATTCCTTCATGCAATCGCTTTCCGGTTCGTCCGCGCCGTCGCCGGCGCCCGCTCCGTCGCACGCGAACGGCACCGCCAGACGCGCGCCGCGCGTGTCGGGCGCGCGCGCGATCGCGGCGCTGCAATGGGGCGTCACGCTGCTGCTGTGCGCGTTCCTGATCGTGCCCGTCGTGATGTCGGTACTCGCGGGCCTCACCGTCAACTATTTCCGCGGGCTGTCGAGCGGCCTCACGCTGCGCTGGCTCGAACAGGTGTGGCAGCAGTACCAGGGCTCGGTCGCGCTGTCGCTCGGCGTCGCGTTCGCGACGCTCGCGATCGTGCTCGCCGTCGGCGTGCCGGCCGGCTATGCGCTCGCGCGCAGCAAGAGCCGCGTCGCCCGCGTGATCGAGGAAGCGCTCGTGCTGCCGGTCGCGCTGCCGGGCCTCGCGTCGGCGCTCGCGCTGCTGGTCGTGTACGGCGGCTTCACCGCGTTCCGGATGAGCCTGTGGTTCATCGTCGTCGGCCACGTCGTGTTCACGCTGCCGTTCATGGTGCGCGCGGTCGCGGCGGTCGCCGCCGGCGCCGACCTGCGCACGCTCGAGGAAGGCGCGGCGAGCCTCGGTGCGTCGTTCGTCACGCGCTTCGTCACGATCGTGCTGCCGAACCTGCGCCCCGGCATCGTCGCGGGCGCGCTCGCGGTGCTCACGCTGTCGATCGGCGAATTCAACCTGACCTGGATGCTGCATACGCCCGACACGAAGACGCTGCCCGTCGGGCTCGCCGATACCTATGCGTCGCTGCGCCTCGAAGTCGGCAGCGCGTACACGATCGTGTTCCTGCTGATGACGCTGCCGCTCCTCGTCGCGATGCAGTGGCTCGGCGTCGATCCGTCCGGCACGCGCGCGCTGACGCGTCGCCCGCGCTGACCCTGCGCTGACCTTACCCTTCCCATGAAACTCGATTCCACCCCCATCACCCTGACCCGCTGCGCGAAGACGTTCCGCGGCACGCGCGTGCTCGAACCGCTCGACCTGTCGATCGGCGCGGGCGAGACGCTCGTGCTGCTCGGCCCGTCGGGCTGCGGCAAGACGACGACGCTGCGCCTGATCGCGGGCCTCGACACGCCGGATGCCGGCGGCACGATCCGGTTCGGCGGCGACGACGTGACCGCGCTGCCGATCGAGCGCCGCCAGGTCGGCATGGTGTTCCAGAACTACGCGCTGTTCCCGAACCTCACGGTGCGCGGCAACGTCGGCTACGGACTGAAGATCCGCAAGACCGAGCCGCGCGCGCTGCGCGAACGCGTCGACGAGCTGCTCGCGATGATGCGGCTCGACGCGCATGCGGACAAACCGGTCGATCAGCTGTCCGGCGGCCAGCGCCAGCGGGTCGCGCTGGCGCGTGCGCTCGCGGTGCGCCCGCGCGTGCTGCTGCTCGACGAGCCGCTGACCGCGCTCGACGCGAAGCTGCGCGACGTGCTGCGCCGCGAGATGAATGCGCTGTTGCGCGAGCTCGGCGTGACGACCGTCTACGTCACGCACGACCAGGCCGAGGCGATGGAACTCGGCGACCGGATCGTCGTGATGGGCGCGGGCCGCATCGAGCAGATCGGCACGCCGCGCGACATCTACTACCGCCCGGCGAACCGCACGGTCGCGCAGTTCATCGGCACGCTGAACCGGCTTGCAGGACAATGGCAGGACGGCGCGCTCGTGACGACGGGGGGCGCGATCGTCACGCCGCATGCCGCCGACGAGTGGTTCTTCCGTCCGGAGGATGCGCAGCTCGCCGATCCCGCGCATGCGCCGCTGCGCGGCGCGATCGGCGCGTGCGCGTTTCTCGGCGAACGCACGCGGCTCACGATCGAGCATGCGGCACCCGACGCGCTCGTGATCGACGTGCCGGGCCGCATCGAGCTCGCGCGCGGCACGGCGGTCGGCCTCACGATCGCGCCGGAAGGCCTGATCGCGCTCGCCGCGTAACACCGCCCCACGATAACCACACATTCCGAGGAACGACGATGCTGCTTGCTCAAATCAGCGATCTCCACATCAAGCGCCCGGGCCAGCTCGCGTACCGACGCGTCGACACGGCCGCCGCGCTCGCGCGCTGCATCGCGAAGCTGAACGCGCTGGTGCCGCGCCCCGACGCGGTGCTCGTCACCGGTGACCTGACCGACTTCGGCCACGACGACGAATACCGCCACCTGCGCGACCTGCTCGCGCCGCTCGAGATTCCGTATTACCTGATGGTCGGCAATCACGACGATCGTGCGGGGTTGCGCCGCGCGTTCGCCGATCGTCCCGAATTGCAGGACGGCGAGTTCGTGCAGTACGCGCTCGACGTCGGCGCCGTGCGCGTGCTCGCACTCGATTCGCAGGTGCCCGGCACGAGCCATGGCGACCTGTGCGATGCGCGGCTCGCGTGGCTCACCGCGCAACTCGACGCTGCGCGCGACCGGCCGGTGATCGTCGCGCTGCATCACCCGCCGTTCGTGTCCGGGATCGGACATATGGACGCGCTGCGCCTCGCGCCCGCCGCCGCCACGAAACTCGACGCGCTGCTGCGGCGCTATCCGAACGTCGAGCGCGTGCTGTGCGGCCACGTGCACCGGACGATGTTCACGCGCTTCGGCGGCACGCTCGCATCGGCCGTGCCGGCGCCCGCGCACCAGGTCGCGTTCGATTTGCGAGCGGACGCGCCGTCCGCGTTCCGGCTCGAGCCGCCCGCGTTCGCGGTGCACGTCCATACGCCGGACATGGGGATGACGTCCCATCACGTGTACGTGGACGAAGGCGACGGGCCGTATCCGTTCTATGAGCCGAGCGGGGAACTGGTCGACTGAACCGTACGCAATCGCGGATGCATGACGAGCGGCTGCGGCCGGTCGGGGCCGCGTCGAATGATTGCGGTTGATTGCGGTTGATTGCGGCTGAGCGCGGCCCGCCATGCTGCGATCGCGCCAGCCGCGCAGCCGACTGCGCTTCTGCGCTTCTGCGCTTCTGCGCTTCTGCGCTTCTGCGCTTCTGCGCTTCTGCGCTTCTGCGCTTCTGCGCTTCTGGGCTTCTGGGCTTCTGGGCTTCTGGCCGCTGGGCCCGCTGGGCCCGCTGAGCCGCTGAGCCGCTGAGCCGTTGGGCCGTTGGGCCGTTGGGCCGCTGAGCCGCTGAGCCGCTGGGCCGCTGGGCCGCAGCACCGCCGGCACGATTCCCGGTGCTCCGGTATGATCGGCACGCTCGCTCGGCGCCCGGCCGCCTGCGCCACCGACGCCGCGCCGCGCGCCACGCCGCCCAACTCCGTTCCGTTGCCGCCATGTCCGCCGCCTCCACCGACCGTCCGACCGACGCCGCCTCGCCCCACTACTCGCGCAGCCTGCTGTTGCTGCTCGCGACGATCGCTGGCGTGTCGGTCGCGAACATCTACTACAACCAGCCGCTGCTCGACAGCTTCCGCTCGGCCTTCCCGGACGGCGCGTCATGGATCGGCGCGGTGCCGACCGCGACGCAGCTCGGCTATGCGGCCGGGATGTTCCTGCTCGCGCCGCTCGGCGACCGCTTCGATCGCCGCGGGCTGATCCTGATGCAGATCGCGGGCCTGTCGATCGCGCTGATCGTGGCCGCGGCCGCGCCGTCGCTGGCGGTGCTGGCCGTGGCGAGCCTTGCGATCGGCGTGCTCGCGACGATCGCGCAGCAGGCCGTGCCGTTCGCGGCCGAGATCGCGCCGCCGGCCGAGCGCGGGCATGCGGTCGGCACCGTGATGAGCGGCCTGCTGCTCGGCATCCTGCTGGCGCGCACGGCGGCCGGCTTCGTCGCCGAATATTTCGGCTGGCGGGCGGTGTTCGGCGCGTCGGTCGCGGCGCTCGTCGCGCTGGCCGCGGTGATCGTGCTGCGGCTGCCGCGCAGCTCGCCGACGTCGACGCTTCCGTACGGCAAGCTGCTCGGCTCGATGTGGCACCTGGCGGTCGAACTGCGCGGGCTGCGCGAGGCGTCGCTGACGGGCGCCGCGCTGTTCGCCGCGTTCAGCGCGTTCTGGCCGGTGCTCACGCTACTGCTCGCCGGTGCGCCGTTCCACCTCGGCCCGCAGGCCGCAGGGCTGTTCGGCATCGTCGGCGCGGCCGGTGCGCTGGCTGCACCGTACGCGGGCCGTTTCGCGGACACGCGCGGCCCGCGCGCGATCATCTCGCTCGCGATCGCGCTGCTCGCGGCGTCGTTCGTGATTTTTGCGCTGTCGGGAACGAGCCTCGTCGGGCTCGTGATCGGCGTGATCGTGCTGGATGTCGGCGTGCAGGCCGCGCAGATCTCGAACCAGTCGCGCATCTACGCGCTGAAGCCCGAGGCGCGCAGCCGCGTGAACACCGTGTACATGGTGTGCTACTTCATCGGCGGCGCGCTCGGCTCGTCGGCCGGCGTCGCGGCGTGGCACGCCTTTGGCTGGATCGGCATGTGCGCGGCCGGCCTGCTGTTTACCGCACTCGCCGGCTGGTCCCACCATCGCGGCGCACGTCGCGACTGAACGCCGCCCTGCGCGCCGGCGTCATGCGTCGGCCCGCGACGCGGCCGGATTGACGGCCGGCGGCGGCGTGAATGCCTGCGCGGGATCCATGACCGCGGCCGGGTCCACGACGGCGGCCGGTGCGGGCACCGCAAGCGGTACCGCGGAAGGCGCGAGGATCGGTGCCGGCTCCGGCATCGCCGCCTGAGCCGGTACTGACGCCGCATCCGCCGTCGGTTCGGCGGCGACGGTTGCCGCGGTCGCCACGGTCACCACGCCCGGCGCGGCATCGGCCGCCGCGCGCACCGCGGGCCGGCGCGCGGGATCGAACAGGAACGACAGCCCGACGCTGCCGAGGATCGCGACGGTGGCGACCACGGTTGCCGTCGTCACGGGCTCGCCGAGCATCAGCGCGCCGAGCGCGACCGCGACGATCGGGTTCACGTACATGCAGCTGCTCGCGATGATCGGGCTCGTGTGGCGAATCAGGTAGCCGTACGCGACGTACGCGGCCATCGTGCAGAACACCATCAGGTACACGAACGCGAACACCGGCGCGACCGCGACCTGCTCGATGCGCTCGCCCATCAGCCACGCCCCGATCGTGGACATCAACCCGCCCAGGCCGATCTGCAGCGACGTCGACAGGAACAGGTCGGACGGCAGCTTGAGCCGCGTCGCGAGATGCGCGCCGCCCGCCCAGAACAGCGCGCCGGCCAGCACGCAGATCGTGCCGAGCGCCGAGTTCGCGGCGGCCGCGCCGCCCGAATTCAGCACGACGATGCCGACCATCCCGAGCGCGACGGCCGCCCACTCGCCCTTCGTCACCGCGCGCCCGGCGACCGCCGCGATCACGGTCGCGAACAGCGGCACCGTCGCGACCATCACCGCGGCCGAGCCGCTGCTGACCGTGCGCATCCCGAGCGCGATCGTGCCCGACGACAGCGCGACCAGCATCGTGCCGACGATCGCCGAGTTGCGGATTTCGAGCAGCGTCGGCCATTCGGGCTTGCGCCGCAGCGCGAAGATGAACAGGCCGATCCCGCCGAGCAGGTTGCGCAGCCCCGACAGCAGCAGCGGCGGGAACGACTGCAGCGCGAAATGCAGGCCGCTGTAGGTCGAACCCCAGACGAAATAGATGAAGACGAGGGCGAGCGCGACGCGGCCGCCGCGGCTTTGCGGCAGGCGGATCCGGATCGGCAGGCGGGCGAGGAAATCGAGGAGGCGGTCGAGCGGGGTCATCGTTCAGCCCGCCCGCACGACGTGTCGCGTGCTCCGCTGAAAGACGCCGGAGAGACCGGCAAACGGCCCTGACTGGACCGGGAAGGCGGAGACGGACGTGCGGAACGACATGGCAGTGCGAACGGCGACGAATAAGAACCGGCAAGCGGCGGCAGAGGGTCGAAAAGCGGGCGCGAGCCGCTTCGGCTGCGCACGCTCGGCATTATGGCATCAAGGATTCGAAAGCATCATCAGACCAGTCTGAAAGCTTATCGACTGACGTTTCGGCGCGACATTTTTCGGCATCCGGACCAACCGGAGCGGGGGCCGGATACGCGCGGCGCGGGCGTCGCGCGGGCCGCCCGGCATCCCGTCCTGCAGCAGCGATCGCTCCATCGGCCTGATGGCCAGTCATGCGCTTCAGCGGTCGCTTCGCGCTTATGGTGATGATCGGCGACGGTCGGCAGGCGCATCCGGCCGCCGACATTCGCCCTTTCGACCCGCACACCACCCATACAAAATTTTGTATAATTCCACCATTCTTGCGCCGAAGCCCGTCGTGTTCGTCGGCACCGCACTCGACGACCTGCGCGGCTTTCCGCTTCTCGCGCGCCGCGAAGCCGGCCACCAGATCGACCAGGTTCAGCGTGGCCTCGCGCCCGACGACTGGAAGCCGATGCGCACCGTCGGCCCGGGCGTGCGGGAAATTCGCCTGCGCGATGCGAGCGGTGCGTTCCGGATCGTCTACGTCGCGACCTTCGCCGACGCGATCTACGTGCTGCATTGCTTCCGCAAGCAGTCGGCACGCACCTGCAAGACCGATATCGACCTGGCGGCCCGACGCTACCGGGCGCTGATGATGGAGAGGAAACGATGAGCAACGAACGTCATGCGAGCGTCTGGGACGCACTCGAAGGCCGGCCGGCCGAAGCCGAGAACATGAAGCTGCGCTCCGAGCTGATGATCGCGCTCAAGCAGCGCATCGCGCAGCTCGAGCTCAGCCAGGCGCAGGCCGCGCAACGGCTGGGCGTCACGCAGCCGCGCGTGTCCGATCTGCTGCGCGGCAAGATCAACCTGTTCGGGCTCGACGCGCTCGTGAACATGGCGGCGGCGGTCGGCCTGCGCGTCGACCTGCAGGTGCGCGAATCCGTGTGACACGCCGCGACGCAGGCAGCACGCGTTCGCGCGCCGCCGCATCACGATCCGCCGAACCAGTTGTACCCCTGATCGACCCAGTAGCCGCCCGGGAAGGTATCGGTCACGAAGATTTCCATGATGTGTTTCGGATTCTTGTAGCCGAGCTTGGTCGGCATCCGCAGCTTCATCGGGAAACCGAATTCCGGCGGCAGGCGATGGCCGTCGTAGTCGAATGCGAGCAGCGTCTGCGGATGCAGCGCGGTCGGCATGTCGATGCTTTCGTAGTAGTCGTCCGCGCATTTGAAGCCGACGTATTTCGCGTGCGTATCGGCGCCGGCACGCGCCAGAAACGCGCCGAACGGCGTGCCGCCCCAGCGGCCGATCGCGCTCCACCCTTCCACGCAGATGTGCCGCGTGATCTGCTCCGCGTGCGGCAGCGCATACAGCTCGTCGAGCGTCCACACGCGCTTGCCCGTCACGCGGCCCGACAGCACGAGCCGGTACGTCGATGCGTCGACGTGCGGCACGTCGTCGATGCCGTAATACGCGTTGAACGGGAACGGCCGCGTGATGTCAGCCTCGGTGTAGGTCGGCGCGAGCCGCTCGCCGCTGAAGAGCCACGCCTGCACGCGGTCGTTCATGCGCGACACCTTCTCGAGGAACGTGTTGACCGACGCGTCGTCCTTCAGCGTGCAGCCGGTCAGCATCGTCAGGCCGCCGAGCGTCAGGATGCGGCGATTGAACAGCCGCCGCGACGGCATCTCCAGCTCGCGGCGCACGTCGAGTTCGAGCGACTTGCGGTCGAGCGTCCAGCGCGAATCAGCGCGCCTGTATTCGGAATCCGACATGATGATTTCCTTCACCCGGAGTTGACGGGTCAGCGCCCGCGCAGCATCGCGAGCAGCGAGCGCGGCACCAGCAGCGCCATCGCGACGTGCACGACGAAGAACGCGACGAGCAGCGACATCGCCCAGAAATGCACGACGCGCGCGTTGTCGTAACCGCCGAACAGTTCGCGCAGCAGCGGAAACTGCACCGACTTCCAGATCGTCAGCCCGGACAGCACCAGCACGATCAGATCGACGATCGCGACCAGGTACGCGGCACGCTGCACCGCGTTGTAGACGCTCAGATCGTCGTGCGCGAGCCGGCCGCGCAGCGCGGCGCGCACGTCGCGCCACACGGACGCCGGCGTGACGGGCAGCATCTTGCGCGCGAGGCGCCCGGTCGCGATCGACATCGTCAGGTAGAACAGCCCGTTGCCGACCAGCAGCCACATCGCCGCGAAATGCCATTGCAGCGCGCCGCCGAGCCAGCCGCCGAGCGTGATGCCGTGCGGAAACACGAACGGCGGATAGATCGGCGACGCATCGTAGATGCGCCAGCCGGACAGCGCCATCAGGATCGCCGCGAGCGCGTTGAGCCAGTGGCTCACGCGCACCCACAGGGGATGAATCTTGCGGGCGGGCGGCGTGACGACCGCGCGCCCGGTGGCGGGAACGGTTTGCATGATGAAGACTCCCGGAACGGGTCGACGAGACGAGTCGAGTCGAGACAAAACGAGACGCGGGCGGCCGTCGTCGAGCACATGCGCCGGCCGCACGCCCTGCCCGGCTCCGTCAGTTCGACGGCGCCATCTTGTCGTCCGACTTCGCCTTGCCCATCTCGTCGTGCGACATCGCGTCTTTCTTCATCGCGTCCTTCTTCATCGCATGCTTCTTCATGGCGTCCTTCTTCATCGCGCCGTCCTTCGCCATCGCGTCGTGCCCCATCGCGTCCTTCGACATCGACGAGCCGTTTTGCGACATCGCGTCGTTCTGCGCATACGCGCCCGTTGCAAGCGTGGCGAAAGCAGCGACACAGGTGGCGATCAGTACGTTTTTCATGACATCTCTCCAAAACATGGGTTTAAGGAGCCGAATAGACGGACGACGTCGCGGGAAATGACAGCCGCTGCGAAATTTTTTTTGTGAGGTCGCGCGAAGGCGCGCCATGTTGCACCGCTTCGCCGCGGCCGGCCGAGCCGTGGGGCCGCGCGGCGGCGAAGCGCGCCGTCATTTCGACGGGCCATCACACCGCCCGCCATGCTGCGGCCGCACCGGGACGGCCGATCCCGTCCCGGTTGAAACCGCCGCCAAGCCAGTGTATCGTGTGCGCTGCTAACGCGGGGGTCCTGCAATGCGTTCGGTCAAACAACCGGCATTGCGGGTGAGAAATACCCTTTGAACCTGATCTGGATAATGCCAGCGCAGGGAAGCGTACGGATTTCACCGCCATCCTTCTGACGAAATCCGCCGCCTCACCAAGCCTCGTCTCCTGCTTAGCTCGAGCCCCACATTCGTCAAGGGCTCCGGGCAAGCGCCGAAGCGCCTGTCCGGCGCTCACACAGGAGATTGCATGAACGCCAATCCGAAGTTTCTGTCTGCCGACGCCCACGTCGACGCCGCGGCCGTTGCCCCGCTGCCCAATTCGCGAAAGGTGTATGTAACCGGCTCGCAGCCCGACATCCGCGTGCCGATGCGTGAAATCACGCAGGCCGACACGCCGACCGGCTTCGGCGGCGAAAAGAATCCGCCGATCTACGTGTACGACACGTCGGGCCCCTACACCGATCCGGACGCGAAGATCGACATCCGCGCGGGCCTGCCCGCGCTGCGCCAGCGCTGGATCGAGGCACGCGGCGACACCGAAGTGCTCGACGGCCTGTCGAGCCAGTACGGCCTCGAGCGCGCGGCCGACCCGGCTACCGCCGACCTGCGTTTCCCGGGCCTGCACCGCAACCCGCGCCGCGCGCAGGCCGGCAAGAACGTCACGCAGATGCACTACGCGCGGCAAGGCATCATCACGCCGGAAATGGAATACATCGCGATTCGCGAGAACCAGCGCCGCGCCGAATACATCGAGAGCCTGAAGTCGAGCGGCCCGAACGGCGCGAAGCTCGCCGCGATGATGGGCCGCCAGCACCCGGGCCAGGCGTTCGGCGCCGCGGCCTTCGGCGCGAACGCGCTGGCCGAGATCACCCCCGAGTTCGTGCGCGACGAAGTCGCGCGCGGCCGCGCGATCATCCCCGCGAACATCAACCACCCGGAATCCGAGCCGATGATCATCGGCCGCAACTTCCTCGTGAAGATCAACGCGAACATCGGCAACTCGGCCGTCACGTCGTCGATCGGCGAGGAAGTCGACAAGATGACGTGGGCGATCCGCTGGGGCGGCGACACGGTGATGGACCTGTCGACCGGCAAGCACATCCATGAAACGCGCGAGTGGATCATCCGCAACAGCCCGGTGCCGATCGGCACGGTGCCGATCTACCAGGCGCTCGAGAAGGTCAACGGCAAGGCCGAGGACCTGACCTGGGAAATCTTCCGCGACACGCTGATCGAGCAGGCCGAGCAAGGCGTCGACTATTTCACGATCCACGCGGGCGTGCGCCTGCAGTACGTGCCGCTCACCGCGAACCGGATGACGGGCATCGTGTCGCGCGGCGGCTCGATCATGGCGAAGTGGTGCCTCGCGCATCACAAGGAAAGCTTCCTGTACGAACACTTCGAAGAGATCTGCGAGATCATGAAGGCGTACGACGTGAGCTTCTCGCTCGGCGACGGCCTGCGTCCCGGCTCGATCTACGACGCGAACGACGAAGCGCAGCTCGGCGAGCTGAAGACGCTCGGCGAACTCACGCAGATCGCGTGGAAGCACGACGTGCAGGTGATGATCGAAGGCCCCGGCCACGTGCCGATGCAGCTGATCAAGGAGAACATGGATCTCCAGCTCGACTGGTGCAAGGAAGCGCCGTTCTACACGCTCGGGCCGCTGACCACCGACATCGCACCGGGCTACGACCACATCACGTCGGGCATCGGCGCCGCGATGATCGGCTGGTTCGGCACCGCGATGCTGTGCTACGTGACGCCGAAGGAGCACCTCGGGCTGCCGAACAAGGACGACGTGAAGGAAGGGATCATCACGTACAAGCTCGCCGCGCACGCGGCCGACCTCGCCAAGGGTCACCCCGGCGCGCAGGTCCGCGACAACGCGCTGTCGAAGGCGCGCTTCGAGTTCCGCTGGGAAGACCAGTTCAACATCGGCCTCGACCCGGACAAGGCGCGCGAATTCCACGACGAGACGCTGCCGAAGGATTCCGCGAAGGTCGCGCACTTCTGCTCGATGTGCGGCCCGCACTTCTGCTCGATGAAGATCACGCAGGACGTGCGCGAGTTCGCGGCGCAACAGGGCGTGTCGGAAAGCGAAGCGCTGAAGAAGGGGATGGAAGTCAAGGCGGTCGAGTTCGTGAAGACCGGCGCCGAGATCTATCACCGTCAGTAAGCCGGCCAGCGAACGCGGCGGTCCGCACGGACCGCATCGTGGCGCACTGCACCAGGCCCGCTTTCGAGCGGGCTTTTTTGCGTGCGCGCGCATGCGTCGTGCCTGCCGGCGCAAGGGAAACAATTGATTACGAAACCGTCGGAGTCTTAACAAGTCCTTACAGCAGCCCGGTGGGACGGCAGGTAGATTGGTTTCATGCGCGGCCGCAATCCGGCCATGCGACCTTCCGTTCACTACCGCAAGGACAACGATCATGAATGCTTCGATTCGGCGTTTTGGGGTATGCGCGCTGCTCGTCACGACGGTGGCCAGCCTGTCGGCCTGCGATTCGATGACGCGGCGCCAGCGCGATACGGCAATCGGTGCGGGTGTCGGCGGCGTCGCGGGCGCGGCGATCGGCGGCAACGCATTGTCGACGCTGGGCGGCGCAGCCGCCGGCGGCATCATCGGCAACCAGGTCGGCAAATAAGCCGGCCGGCTTACCCGGCTGCCGCGCGACGCGCGGCAAGCTCCGGCCTGACGGCGTTTCCGCGCGGCGGAAGCGCCGTTTTTCGTATGCGGCGCCGCAACACGACGCAGCGGCCCGGAAATGATCCGTTACCGTTTTGCGCATCTTGTCATCGCCGCGCGGCCTAAGCTTAAGCATCTGCCGATTGCCGGCTCCGCCGGAGAGACATCATGAACAGGACCCTCGTCGCACTCGCCGCCGCGGCGCTCGCGTGCACGACGCTCGCCGGCTGCTACTACCCGTACGGCTATTATCCCGGCGGCTATTACGCGGCCGCACCGGTACAGCCGGCGCCCGTGTACGTCGATCCGGGCCCCGCCTACTATTACCCGGCGCCCGCGTATGCGCCGGCATGGGGCGGTTATTGGGGACCCGCGCTGTCGCTCAATTTCGGCTTCGGCGGACGCGGCGGCTGGCACCACCATCACTGAGCGCGCCGCTCCATCCGCAGCCGGTCTCGCGCGGCCGGTCGCCCCGGGCCGGCGACCGGCGACATTCCCGTTTCTGGCCGTTTCTTGCCGTTTCATCCGATCGTGAAACGACGGCGCGGTAACGCGGTGTAAGATCCTTTGCATCCCGTCCCCTCGCCCGCCACGCTCGATGTCGCCCAAGAACGCCTTTCTGCTGACCGTCCTCGCCGCCCTGTGGGGCGCGTCGTTCCTGTTCATCCGGGTCGGCGTCGCCGACTTCGGTGTCGCGCCGCTGATGGCGCTGCGCGTGGGTATCGGCGCGCTGTTTCTCACCGGCTTCGCGCTGACGCGCTTCAAGCCCGCCGAGCTCGGCGCGCAGCTGCGCCGTCGCGCATGGCCGTTGTTCGTCGTCGGCGCGCTGAACTCGGGCATCCCGTTCTGCCTGTTCGCGTTCGCCGAACTGACGCTGTCGGCCGGCGTGACGTCGGTGATCAACGCGACGACGCCGCTGTGGGGCGCGCTCGTCGCCTACCTCTGGCTGAAGGACAAGCTGTCGCTGCCGCGCGCACTCGGCCTCGTGATCGGCTTTGCCGGCGTGCTCACGCTCGTGTGGGACCAGGTCGCCAACGCAAACGGCAGCACCGGCGCCAGCGCCACCGCGCTGGCTGCCGCCGCCGCGCTCGGCGCGACGCTGCTGTACGGCATCGCGGCCAACTACACGAAGCGCACGCTCAGCGGCGTCGATCCGCTCGTCAACGCGACCGGCAGCATGATCGGCTCGACCGTGCTGCTGCTGCCGTTCGCGATCGCGACCTGGCCCGCGGCTGCCGTCAGCGCGCATGCGTGGGGCGCCGTGCTCGCGCTCGGCATCGCCTGCACGGGCATCGCGTATTTCATCTTCTTCTACCTGATTGCGCATGTCGGCCCGGCGCGCGCGATTACGGTGACGTTCGTGATCCCGGTGTTCGGCCTGCTGTGGGGCGCGCTGTTCCTCGGCGAACATGTGTCGGTCGTGATGATCGAAGGCTGCGCGATCGTGCTCGTCGGCACCGCGCTTGCGACCGGCGTGATCAAGCGGATTCCCGGATTGGGCCCGCGCGGCGGCGAAGCGACCTGAGCGACGCGCAGGGCCCGCACCCTGCCGGTTGCAGGTTTCCCGCGACGCGCCGGCCACCGTTCGTCGAGCGCCGCGCATGGACCGGAGCGCGACGGCGCAGGTCGTTTTGCATCTGATGCCGATGCAGCCGCATGGCTTGTCCGTTTTTCCGTTTTCCTGATCCGCCGGCCTTCTTCGCACGCAATGCACGCGGCACACGCGGCGCTGTCGCCGCGTGCACGACCGGCGGCCCTTGCGTGTCGCGCTTGCGGGCTGACAGCCCGGTCCACGCGACGGTGTAGCGTTTGCGTCTGGAGTTACCCTGATACGCGCGCCGCGCCATTCCCGTTACACTCATAGCACTCATCCGCAGAAGGCGGTCACGATGCACCACGTTCTTTCGCGTCCACCTGCGCGTGCGACGGCTTCTGCGTGGCGCGCACGATACCGCCCCCCGATCGCCCCAGGGCATCGTTGACATGAAGCCCGCCCGCGACCTCTCGCTCGATTCCCTGCTCGAACGCCTGACACCGACGCCCAGCGGCTGGATCGCCACGTATCGCGACACGACGCTGCGCAGCGTGTTCCAACCCGTGCTGTCGATCACGCACAAGCGCGTGGTCGGCTATGAAGCGCTGCTGCGCGTCGTGGACGAGAACGGTACGCTGGCTTCGCCTGTCGCGCTGTTCGACAAGACGCGCGCTGCTGCCGACGCGCTGCTGCTCGACCGGCTCGCCCGCTGCCTGCATACGGCCAACTTCGTCGCGCAGGGCATCGGCGACGGCTGGCTGTTCCTGAACGTGACGCCACGCGTGCTCGATTCGGGCCTCGTGCAGCGCGAATTCGTCGAGGCGCTGTGCCGTCATTTCGCGCTGCCGCCGAACCGCATCGTGCTGGAAGTCGTCGAGCAGCCGTCGCGCGACGAAGCCGCGCTCGCCCGCACGATCGACATGATCCAGCATCGCGACTTCCTGATCGCGATCGACGATTTCGGCACCGGATTCTCGAATTTCGACCGCGTGTGGCGCGCGCGACCCGATATCGTCAAGCTCGATCGCTCGCTCGTCGAGCGCGCGAACGCGTCGGCCGACGATCGCCGCATCATGCATCACCTGGTATCGATGCTCCACCAGGCCGGCGCGATGGTGCTCGCGGAGGGTGTCGAAAGCGACGACGCGCTGCAGACGCTGATGGAAGCCGATATCGATTTCGTCCAGGGCTTCCAGTTCGGCCAGCCCGATGCGTCGATCGCGCACGCGAGCGCCGCGGCGCCCGCGATGCTCGACGCCGCGTGGCAACGCTTCATCGCGCACCGGCATACGCCGGCGATCGCCGAGCAACCGGGTTTCGATGCGATCGAGCGGCTCGTGCTCACCGGCGCGGCTGCCTTTTCCGCGAGCGGCAACCTGCAGGACGCCGCGCAGCGCGTATTCGCGGTGCCGGCCGCGCGCCGCGTGTTCGTCACGGACGAGATCGGCGAACAGTTCCTGCCGTCGATCGGCGCGCGCCCCGAGGATGGCCAGGCGAGCGGCACGCGGCTCGCACCGCTGTTCCCGGAGACGCACAGCAACTGGTCGCGGCGCCCGTACTTCCAGCGAGCGATCGCGGCGCCGGGGCGCGTCGCGCTGATGGGCCCGCACTTCTCGCTGACCGAAGGCCGCGACTGCTACACGGCGGCCGTCGCGATTCGCGCGCAAAGCCGCCTCGTCGTGTTCTGCGTCGACTTCGTGCTCGACAGCGCGGGCACCGTGATGCGCTGACGGGCGCGGCGGCGCTCGCCATGCCGGCCGGGCCGATCTTCCGTCAGTCGATCACCTTCCCTCTTCCGGATTTCACCACGCTGCGGCGCGACTTGTGTTCGAGCCGCCGCTCCTTCGATGCACGCGTCGGCCGTGTCGCCACACGCGCGCGCGGCGTGAGCGCGACGCTGCCGATCAATGCATCGAGCCGCGCGAGCGCTGCCTCGCGGTTTTTCTCCTGGGTGCGGTATTCCTGCGACTTGATCACGACGATGCCGTCGCGCGTGATGCGCTGGTCGGACAGCGCGAGCAGCCGCTCCTTGATGACGGGCGGCAGCGACGACGCGCGGATGTCGAAGCGCAGGTGAATCGCGCTCGATACCTTGTTGACGTTCTGGCCGCCCGCGCCCTGCGCGCGCACGGCGGTCCATTCGACTTCGGCCGGATCGAGCGTATAGCGGATCATCATCGCGTCGTCTCCTTGCGGCGCCGCGCGAGTGCCTCGTCGACGCGGGCCGCGAGGCCCGAATCGCGTTGCGTGCGCGTCGCGACCGCCTGCGCCAGCACACGCCGCGGGCCGATCACCTGCACGCGCGTACGCGCGCGCGTGACGGCCGTATAGACGAGTTCGCGCGTGAGCACGCGGCTGAACGACGCCGGCAGCACGAGCGCGGCCTCGTCGAATTCGGAGCCTTGCGATTTGTGGACGGTCAGCGCGAACGCCGTTTCGTGCGGCGGCAGCGCTGCAGGCGACACGGCGCGCGCGGAGCCGTCCGCGCGGCGGAACCACACGCGCAGCACGCCGTGCGCGTCCGGCAGCGCGATGCCGATGTCACCGTTGAACAGCCCGAGCGCATAGTCGTTGCGCGTCACCATGATCGGCCGCCCGGTGAACCAGTGTGCGCCGACCGCGAGCGGCACGCGTGCGGCATGCCGCACATGCGTGGCCACCAGCGCATTGACGTGCTCGGCGCCGCGCGAGCCCGTGCGCGTCGCGCACAGGATCCGGAAGCGGTTGAGCGCATCGAACAACGGCAACGGGTCGGGCACCGGCGCGGACAACGCGGCGCGCAAGGCATCGCGGTAGGCGCCGAACCGGCGCGCGAGCCGCTCGACGGTCGACGCCGCAAGCGTGTCGCCCGCATCGTCATGAAACGACGCGGCCGCGGCCTCGTCCGTCGGCAACGCGTCGAGCGCGCCCTGCACGTCGCCGCGACGGATCGCGAGCGACAGGCGGCCGATCGCCGAATCGAGACCGAAGCGGTAATTGCGTTCGAGCCACACGACGCAGTCCGCGAGCGGTGCGGGTGCGGGGGACGCGGCGGCAACGCCGTCCGCGGCGCGCGTTGCAACGGTCGACGCCCATGCCGAATCGCCCGCAGCGGCCGGATCGAACGGCGTGAGCTCGACCGCGTCGAGCCACGCGAGCTCGCCGGCCTCGATCCATGCAGGATCGACGGCGGCCGAGGTGCGATCGGTGTCGGTCGGCGCAAGCGCCGCAGGCGGCAACGAAGCCGCGGGTGGCGCGGCATCGGCCGGCGAAACCGCTTCAGCCTGCGGCTCGTCGTCGAACAGCGACGCCTGGCGCGTATCCACGTTCCGCCGCGCCGACGCCTTGCGCGCGGGAGCAGCCGGTAACGGAACGGATGCCGGCGCTGGAATTGGCGCGGCAACCGCCCCGGCCGCCCCCGCCGCCTCGCCGTCCGGCACCGGCAACGCCGCGACGAACGCCGCCTCGTCGACCCCGAGCGCGTCCGCGATGCGCGTGCGCGCCGTGGCGGTAAACGTCGGCCGGGCGCTGAGTTCGGCGAACACGGCGCCTGCTTCGACCGCGGCAAGCTGGTCCTTGTCGCCGAGCAACACGAGCCGTGCGCCGGGCGCGAGCGCATCGAGCAGATGCGCGGCGAGCGCGACGTCGATCATCGACGCCTCGTCGACCACGATCAGGTCGTACGGCAACGGATTGTCGCGATGATGGCGGAAGCCCGCCGCGCCGCCGCCACCCAGCAGGCGGTGCAGCGTGTAGGACGTGTCCGGCAGGCGCGCGGCAAGTTCCGGCGGCAGGTCGCCCGCCCGCCCGTGCAGCGCTTCCTGCATCCGCTGCGCGGCCTTGCCGGTCGGTGCCGCCAGCGCGATGCGCAAGCCCGGATGCGCGTCGAGCAGGCACGCCAGCACGCCGACGACGGTCGTCGTCTTGCCGGTGCCGGGGCCGCCGCTGACGATCGTCACGCGTCCCGTCAGCGCAACGATCGCCGCGACGCGCTGCCAGTCCACGTCGCCCGTCGCGGGCCCGAAGTAACGCGCGAGACTGTCGCGCAACCGGTCCGGCGACAGCGCGTCGCCCGGCGCGGCGATGCCGGCCTGCGCGACGAGCGCATCGGCGAGCCGACGTTCGTAGTCGAAATAGCGCGACAGATACAGATGGTCGAGCCGGTCGACGATCAGCGGCCGCTCGTCGCCGCGCGCGAGCGTGCCGAACGCCACCACGCCGCTCGCGGCAAGCGCGGCGCGCACGTCGTCGACCGGTTCCTCGTAGCGCTGCGCGAGCGCGCCGAGCGACACGCACACGTGACCGCCCGCGGTCGCCCGGCTCGTCGCGAACGCGGCGCGTGCCGCCCAGCGCGCGGCCGCGGCCGGCGCACCCGCGCGGCGCGACAGGTCGCCGATGCGCCGCGCGAACCCTTCCGCGAGCGCGATGCCGAAATCCGCGGGCTCGGGCAGGCGCGCGACGAGGCCACCGGTGAATTCGAGCGTATCGTCGGTGACGTTCATGCGCGGCCCCCTTCCATCATCCGGTCGAGCGCATCGACGAGTTCGCGCGCGGGCCGCCGCGCATGCACGCCGGCCGGTTCGCCGCCGCTGCGCCAGCCGGGCCGCACGCCGCGCACGAACAGGTACAGGTAGCCCGCCATGTGCGTGTCGTAGTCGTAGTCGGGCAGCCGCCCGCGCAGATAGCGATGCAGCGCGACCGTATAGAGCAGTGCCTGCAGGTGATACGCGTGATCGGCCATCGCGACGTCGAGCGCGCGCGGACCATAGGCATCCGGCGTATTGCCGAGGTGGTTCGACTTCCAGTCGACGATCCAGAAGCGGCCGTCGTGTTCGACGATCATGTCGATGAAACCCTTGATGAAACCGGCGAGCATGCCCGCGTCCAGCGCAACGTCCGGATAGCCGTGCGCGACCAGCAACCGGCGCAGCGCGCCCAGCTCGAGCGACGGCGCCGGGAACAGAAAACCCATTTCGTCGAGCCGCCTGGCGGGATCGAGATCCGCAAGCCGCATGCCCGGCACGAGCTCCGTGCGCACGACGTCGCCGACGAGCCGCGCCATCATCGCCGGCAGGCGCGTCGCGAGTTCGGGCTCGGCCTCGACCGGCCGGTCGTGCAGCGCGCCGAGCGCCGCCCGGTGCCACGAATCGGGCTCGGTGAACCGGCTGAGTTCGAACAGGCGGTGCAGGCATTCGCCCGCTGCCGCACCGCGCGGAAACACGAGGATGTCATCGTCCGGCGGCTCGACCGCAGCCGTGTCGGCCACGACGAACGCGCCGTCCGGCGCCACGGCGGCAAGCGCATCGTGATCGGGCCGCAGCTCGTCGTCCGGCACGAGCGCGACGCCTGCTTCCTCGCGTGCCATCGACGCGGTCAGCGAACTGAAGCTCGCCATCCGCCACGCGTCGCGCAACACGCGCGTCGCATGACGTGCCGCGAGCGTCTGCGATGCATCGTGCCCGGCCGCGAGCCGCTCGCGACGCGCCGGCACCGGCAACGGTGCAACGCTCACGGGCCCGCTCGCGAGTGCTTGCCACGCCGCGTCGAGCGCCGCTTCGTCGGGCGGCTCGTCGAGCCACGCGTCGAACGACTGGCCGGCGCCGGCCACGAGCCAGTTCAGCACGCTGCGCCTCGCCTCGCGGGTCGAGCGCGACGACAGATAAGGCCCGGCGACGAGATAGCACCGATAGACCGCGCGCGTGAGCGCCACGTAGACGAGCCGCGCGCGTTCGGCCGCCTGTTCGCGCAGCGCCTGGCGTGCGGCATGCTCGGCGGCTTCGTCGTCGCACCCGTAATGCAGCACGGCGTCGCCCGCGTCGTCGTGATACTCGCGGGCGTCGGGCAGCGCCGACGCGGGCGGCTCGCGCAGCCCGCCGTCGTTCAGGAACGGACAGAACACGACCGCGTATTCGAGGCCCTTCGACTTGTGCACGGTCACGATCTGCACGAGGTTGCGATCGGATTCGAGACGCAACTGGGCTTCCTCGCCGCCGCCGTCGAGCCGTTGCGCGGCGAGCCAGCGCAGCGTCGGCGCGATGCCCGGCTGCGCGGACGCGCGCGCCTGCGTCAGCTCGGCCAGATGGTTGATGTCGGTCACGCGGCGTTCGCCGTCCGCGCCGGCCATCAGCCGCTCGGCGATCCGCAACTCGCGCGTGAACGTGCGCCACATCACCGCGAAGCCGCGTTCGCGCCACAGCAGCCGATAGCGCGAGAAGCGCTCGACCCAGCTCATCGCGTCCGCACTGTCGCCAGCTTCGCGCGACGCGTCGCCGTCGCCCTGCTCCATTCGCCACAGCGCACCCGCATCGAGGCCGAACCAGTCGGCCGCCAGCGCCGCGCGCAGGCGCCGCAGGTCGCCCGGCGCATCGATCGCCGCCAGCACGCGCTCGAGCTGCTCCGCGTCGCCGGTCGAAAACACCGACGCCTGCGCGAGCTCGACGCTGCCGATGCCCCACGTCGCGAGCATGCGCTTCACGAGGCTGCCCTGCCGGTGCGTCTGCACCAGCACCGCGACGTCGCCCGGCGACAGCGGCGTACGCCCGAGCCGCACGTGCCCTTCGCGCGCGCCGCGCATCAGCCGGGCAATCTCGGCCGCGCACGCCTGCGCGGCCTGTGCCTGTGCGTCGCGCTTGAGCAGCGTGCCGTCGCCGCCCGGCAGCGCCCAGATCCGGAAATCGCCGGCCGGGCCTGGATCGGTGCCGTCGACGAACGGTGCACGCACGCGCGTGCCGGCTCGCACCGCGTAATAGTCGAGCCCGTCGAGCACGAACGCGCGCGGGTTCGACATGAAGAAGCGGTTGCACGCATCGACGATCGCCGGCGTCGAGCGCTGGTTGACCGCGAGCGTGTAGCACGCGCTCGCGCTGGCTCGCGCGGCGAGATACGTGTGCAGATCCGCCGCACGGAAGCTGTAGATGGCCTGCTTCGGATCGCCGACGAGAAAGAGTGGGCCGCCCGGCGCGAAGATCCGGTCGAAGATCGCGAACTGCAGCGGGTCGGTATCCTGGAATTCGTCGATCAGCGCGGCCGGATAGCGCGCGCGCAGCGTCTCGGCGAGCCACGGATGCGCATGCAACGCGTGATACAGGTTCGCGAGCAGGTCGTCGAACGACACGACGCGGCGCGTGCGCTTGCGTTCGGCCAGCGCGCCCGGCGCGGTGTCGAGCCAGTCGGCGATCAGCGCGAGCCAGCGCGCGCGCTGCGCGGCCTCGGCCGCGGCCACCGCCGCTTCGAGCGCATCGGCGACGTCGAAGAACGCATGCTCGGGCGTTGCGCCGCCCTTTTTCGTCGCCTTCACGAGCGCGGTGCGCGTGAGCTTGAGCGCCGCCTTCGGCAGCGCGGCCGCGGCATTGCCCTGCGCGAAATGCGCGGACCATGCTGCGAGCGCATCGGCGAGCGCGTCGGGCTTGTGCGAACGCTGGTTGAGCGCGGGCTGCGCGGTGCGCAGCAACACGTCGATCGCGTCGCGCTCGGCGGCCCACATCCGCGCGGCTTCCGCAAAGCACTCGGCGGCAGCGGCCTCAGCCGATTCGTCCGGTTCGTCGACGCCGTCCCAGCGCAGCGCGGCGAGCGGCTTCTTCAGCCGGCGCGCGAGCTGCGCGTCGAGCGCGGCCGGGCCCGCGCCCGAATCGACGAGCCACGTCGCGAAGCCCGGCCAGCGTGCGGCCAGCGGTTCGACGCGCGTGCGCCAGAAGTCGGCCGCAAGCTCGAAGCGCAGCGCCGCGTCGTCGGCCTGCATGTCGAACGCGAACGGCATCGCGGCCGCGAACGGCGCTTCCTGCAGCGCACGCTGGCAGAACGCGTGGATCGTGTGGATCGCCGCCTGGTCGAATGCGCGCAGCGCACGCCGGATCCGCTTCGCGGCAGTCTCGGGGTCGAGCGCGCCGGCTGCGCCGAGCGTCGTCTCGAGCAGGCGCGCGACGAACGGGTCGCCGCCGTCGTCACCGGTATCGAGCACATGGGCGAGCTGCGCCAGCCGGCCGCGGATCCGTTCGTGCAATTCGGCCGTCGCCGCCTTCGTGAAGGTCACGACGAGGATTTCGTCCGCGCCGAGATCCTTCTCCAGCAACAGGCGCACGTAAAGCGCGCAAATGTTCCAGGTCTTGCCGGTACCGGCCGACGCCTCGATCTGGTTGACGCCGTCGAGCGGGCACGCGAACACGTCGAGCTCGAGCGCCGCCTGCGGCTGGGATGCGGCGCTCATGCGACCTCCTTCAGGTGTTCCAGCATCGGCTCGAACACGAGCCGCGCGAGCGTGCCGAACGGCTCGTCGAGCGATGGATGCGCGCCGCGCCATGCGATCGCGATGGCCGGATCGTCGGCTTCGCTCACCACCCGCTCGTTGATCCATACGCTCGCGGCCTTCGCCTCGCCGTCGGACACGCACGCCCATGCGCTGCGCGGGAAGAAGCGCAGCGGCATGCGCCGCCCCGCGCGAAACAGCGCGGCCAGCGGCGCGAGGCGCTCGAGCGGCGCCGCGACCGGCGTGAGCTCGAAGGCGCCGCCGCTGCCGAACCACAGCGTGCGGCGCGGACCGCCGGGATCCACCGCGCAATAGACGAGATGCGCGAGCCACGCGGACAGGTAGTCGCGCGCGCTCGGCCGTGCATAGCGATAGATGATCTGGCCGGCCGGCGTCAGCCGGTTCAGCGTGCCGTGCAGCTCGAGCGGTGCACTCACCGCATCGCGCGACAGCATCGCGTCGTCGGCGCCGAACAGCGCCTGGTCGGTGTCGGGCCATGCGGGCGCGATCGCGAGCGCGAACGGCCGCCGTTCCATGCCGTCGGCCAGCGCACGCCGCACGTTCGACGCAAGCTGCGTCATCGAGCCGAGCGCCTGGTCGCGCCACACCGCGCCCGTCGCGCCGCCCGGCAGTTCCGGGCTGGCGTCCGCGATGCGCAGCGCATGATCGTGCACGCCCCCTTCGTCCGATTCGATCAACAGCGGCAGCACGCGCTCGGCGAGCGCGTCGCTGCCCGCGAAGTCGAGTGCGAACGGCTCCGTGTCGAGCAGTTCGGCCTGCGCGTCGGACAGCACGATGCCGAGCCGCGCACGCAGCAGCGCGCGGGCCGGATGCCGCCAGAAACGTTCGAATTCGCTGAACGCGACGGGCTCGACCGGCTCGGCCGGCAGCGGCTGCGCGAAAAACGGCTGCTCGCGCGTCGCGTCGCGCGCGGCTTCGGCTGCCAGCAGCGACGCGAGTGTCGCGCGCTCGGCGTCGTACGAAGCCAGTTCGCTGCCGGGCCGGAAATACTCGGCCGCGAACGGTTGCAGCGGATGTTCGACGATGAACGCGCGCCGCGCGGCATCGACCGCGTCCGGCGCGGCGTCGTCGCCGGCCGTGACGAGCGCGAGATGGTCGAGCAGTTCGTCGACGAGCGCCGCGGGCGGCAACGGCGCGTTGTCGCGAATGCTGCGCCCCGTATAGGCAATCAGCAGCCGGTCGCGCGCGGCGAGCAGCAGGTCGAGGAACAGGTTGCGCTCGTCGTCGCGGCGCTGCCGGTCGCCGAGCTTCGGCAACACGGCCATCAGGTCGAACTCGTCCGCGCGGGCGAGGCTCGGCAGCACGCCGTCGTCCATCCCGAGCAGGCACACGACGCGGTACGGCAGCCCGCGCAAGCTCGTCAGCGACGAGAACGTGACGCCGCCCCACGGCACCCCGCCGCGCGCCGGATCGTCGAGCGCGGCGGCCAGCCCCGCGCGCACGACGGCCGCGGGCAACGCCTCGTCGGGCGCACCTTCCGTCATCGCGGCGAGCATCGCGTCGAGCGCGTCGCGCACGCCCGAGAGCGCATCGGCATACGCGGCGCCGGAGTCGAAGAACCGTGCGAGCGTGTCGGCGAACAGTTCGCTCCATGCGCGCGGCGTGTGTGCGTCGGCAAGCCGTCGCGAGAAGCCGTCGAGATCGTCCGTGAAGCGCGCGAGCCGGCCGAGCAGTTCGGCCTCGCTGCCGGTTGCCGCCTCGATCGGCAGCCACGCGCCGACCGGTGCCGCGCCTTCGGGCATCGCATAGCCGAGGAACAGCCGCGCGAGCGCATCGGAAAACGTATGGCGCGGCGCCGGCACCGCCGCATCGTCGCTCGCCGTCGGCGACAGCCCGCGCCGCGCGCCGGCGGCCGCGAGCCAGGTCTGCACCGTCTCGAGCGCGGCCGCGTCGATGCCGTAACGGGCCGCCACCGCGTCGACGCGCAGCCATTCGACCAGCTCCGGCGCGCCGACCTGCCGTTCCGGCAACGCGAGCCATTCGAGCAGCACGCGCGCGACCGGGTTCGCCTGCGATGGCGGCAGGCCGGTGATCCGGTAAGGCACGCGCGCGCCGCCGGCGCCCGCCGTGCCGAACACGGCATCGATCAGCGGCCCGGCCGCCGCGAGATCCGCGACCGCCACCAGCACGTCGGACGGCTGCAGCGTCGCGTCCGCATCGAACCACGCGAGCAGGCGGTCGTGCAGCACCTCGAGCTGGCGCGCGAGGCTGTGGCACACGTGCACCTCGATCCCGCGCTCGACCGGCGCTTCGCCGAGCGCGGCCTCCGGCTGCAGGTCGAGGATCGCGTTCTGTACGCGCGCAAGCCAGGTCGGCGCGGGATTCCCGACGAAACGCGACGCATCGCCCGACGCGGCGCTTTCAGTCAGTTCGTGCAACATGTGTAGCTGCGCCTGCGTCTGCCGGCCCCACTCGGCGAGCAGCGGATGGCCGACTTCCTGGTAGTCGAGCCGGCCGGCCGCGTCGAGCGCCTCGGCATGCGCGGCGGTGACGATGTCGAACCAGAATTCGCGGCACGGGTTGAGCGCATAGACGCGCACGTCGATCCAGCGCGACAGCTCGCGCAGCAGCGCGACGTGCAGCGGCGGCATCGTCGGCAGCGCGAACACGCTGACCGATTCCGGCCAGTCGGCACGCGGGACGGTTTCGGGATCGAGGTTGCGCGCCTCCACCAGGAAGCGATGCGCGGGCGGCGTGCCGCTGTCGCTCAGCTCCGCGAGCAGCGCGCGCCACAATGCGGCTTGCCAGCGCTCGTCGTCGCGTGCGGCGTCGCTGATCCCGCGCGGCGCGGCGTCGCCCGCGAGCACCGATTCGCCGGCCTGCCATGCGGCCAGCCATTCGGGCCGGTAAGTCAGGTAATGATCGAGCACGGCCGCGACGCGCTGCGCGAGCTCGTAGCGCATTGCATCGTCGGACGCGGACAGATACGCGGCCAGCCGCGGCGACGCGAGCCACGGCGCGCCGCCCGCGCCCTGCGCGAACAGCCGGTAGCAGCGCCACACGAGGCGATCGGGTGCGAACGGCGAGCGTGCCGGCACCGTCAGCACGCGGCCGATCTGTGCCCACAGCCATTGCGCGAGATACGTGAACTCGACGTTCGCGCACACGCCGTGGCGCGCGGCGATGTCGAGTTCCAGACGGCGGCGCAGCGCCGCGCTCGGCACGATGACCTGCTGCGGCGCCCACGGGCCGTTGCGGGCCGGGAACGCGGCCAGGTCGTCGAGCAGCGCGTCGGCCAGCGTCTCGTGACGGTTCGAATAGAAGAGATGGAGCATGAAGCGGGTGTCGGAGCCTCGCACCGGACGGGCCGGGCGCACAGGAGCACCAAGGATAGCAAAAGGGCCGTCGCGATGAACCTCGTCCGAACGGCCAGGTTTTGCGGACCGCGAAATACGATAGACTCGTCGCCAGTCAATACGCCGCCCCGGGCGTCTTCGTCTGTCATTCAGCCCATCGATGCGCTATTCGGTCGAAATCAGAAAGTTTTTCTACAGCCAGTACTTTTTCGGCGGCCTGCGGATCGCGGTCGGCGTATCGCTGCCGGCCGTGCTGTGCCTGATCGTGTTTCACAACCGGGAGCTCGGCTTCACGATCTCGACCGGCGCGCTCGGCGCGTGCGTCGTCGACATGCCGGGCCCGCTGAAGTACAAGCACAACGAAATGCTCGCGTGCAGCGTGATCGGCTTCCTGGCCGCGCTCGCGACCGGCCTCGCCACGCCGAACATCTTTGCGCTGTGGCTGACGATCGTGCCGCTCACGTTCGTGCTGTCGCTGATCGTCGTCTACGGCAACCGCTGGCCGCAGATCAGCTTCGCGACGCTGTTCATGATGGTGATGACGCTCGAGGAGAAGTTCACGCCGCTGCAGGCGTTCATCAATGCCGGCTGGATTCTCGCGGGCGGCCTCTGGTACACGTACTGGGCGACGCTCGTGTCGCAATGGCAGGCGCGCCGGATCGAGCAGCAGGCGCTCGCCGAAAGCCTGTTCGCGTGCGCCGACTACCTGCTCGCGCGCGCGCGGTTCTACGATCTCGACGCCGATCTCGACGAGTGCTACCGCAATCTCGTCGCGAAGCAGATCACCGCGGTCGAAACGCAGGAAACCGCGCGCGACATCGTGTTGCGCAACCTGCCGAAGCTGCGCCGCGGCAAGCTCGATCCCGGCCGCGCGACGATGTACAACCTGTTCATCAACAGCGTCGACCTGCACGAACTGTTCGTTGGCGCACACACCGACTATCCGCTCATACGCAACACGTTCGGCGGCTCCGACCTGATCATTTTCTATCGCGACCTGATCTGCAAGGCGGCCGCCGATCTCGAGGAGATCGGTCTCGCGGTGCTCGAGAACCGCGCGCCGCATTCGCGCATCAGCGTGAAGGCCGAACTGCGCGCGATCGAGTACGAGATCGAGCTGATGCGCAAGAAGAGCTTTCCGGCCACCAACGCGGAAGCTTACGCGGCCGTGCTCGCGACGTTCCGGCGCATCTGGAGCGCGACGCGCCTGATCGACCGGATGCGCCGCAACCTGTCGGGCCATGCCGACCCGCAGCAGACCGAACTGAAGATCGACAAGGCGCTCACGCGCTTCCTGCAGCGGCGCCGGATGTCGCCGCTGCTGATCTTCTCGAACCTGAACATGCGCTCGCCGAGCTTCCGCCACGCGCTGCGCGTGACGATCGCGGTCGCGGTCGGCTTCTGGCTCGGCCGGCTGCTGCCGCTCACGAACGCGTACTGGATCGTGATGACGACCATCATCATCCTGAAGCCCGGCTACTCGCTCACCAAGCAGCGCAACGCCCAGCGTATCGTCGGCACGCTGATCGGCTGCGCGGCGAGCATCGCGCTGATCTACACGGTCAAGGAGCCGCACCTGCTGATCGCGATCATGTTCGGGTCGATGGTGATGAGCTACAGCCTGCTGCTGTTCAACTACGCGGCGAGCGTCGTATTCACGTCGTCTTATGTACTGCTGATGTTCCACCTGCTCGCGCCGGGCAGCATGCGGATCATCGGCGAGCGCGCGATCGACACGGTGGTCGGCTGCATGATCGCGATCGCCGCGAGCCGCCTGTTCCCGTACTGGGAATACCGGCTGATGGGCAAGCTCGTCACCGACATGCTGACGTCGACCCGCAAGTATTTCGAGGCCGTCTGGCGCGCCGGGCGCGGTGCATCGCCGCCGCCGGTGCCGGCCGCCGACGGCGCGGCGGTCGTGCCGGTCGTCGCCGCGGCGATCGAGACACCGGCCGCCACCCTCGACGACGACTACCGCTACCGCCTTGCGCGCAAGGACGTGCACATCGCGTTCGCGAACCTCGGCCAGGCGTTCCAGCGGATGATGATCGAGCCGAAGGCGCACCAGCGCTTCGTGCCCGAACTGAACGACCTGCTCGTGCAGACGCACGTGCTCGGCGCGCAGATCACCGCCGCCGCACCGCTGATCCGGAGCGCATGCGCGGCCGACGCGCACCTCGTCCACGACGATGCGCTGCGCCGCGGCCTGTCCGCCGTGCTCGAGAATCTCGAGAAGGCGGAAGCCGGCGAGCCGCCGCCGGCCGACCAGCTCGACGCGACGAAGCAGATCACGCGTGACCTCGACGCGATGGTCGTGTCCGCGGAAAAATCCGACGCGGTGGGCGCCGAGCTCACGCACGACCTGAAGGTGCTCGCGCACCAGTGCAAGCAGATGCTCGCGTCGTCGCTGCTGATCCGCAAGGACGCAAGCGTCATCCGCCTGCCCGCATGACGGCATGAAGTTGTCCCGCCGCCGGCCGCCCGCGCATGCAGGCCGGCCGGCGGCGCGCCCCGCTCCCGCAATCCCCTTCCGACGCATGCTCCGCCCGCCCTGCCCGCCCCAGACGGCCCGCGCGCCCGCCGCGCGATGGCCCCACGCCCGATTCCGCCGGTTGCGCCAGTCAGGGAATACCCGATTCCGGTCACATGGCCCGGCTTGTTATCATTCGTTCACATTTAAGTTGTATATACAACTTGAGCAATCGGGACCGGCCCCGCTCGCCCGGTCCGTCGCATAAAACGATATCGGAGACTCGATGAAAAACTTGCAGCGCCACCTGAGCGCGCGGCACATCCGCTTTCTCGCGCTGGGCTCGGCGATCGGCACCGGCCTGTTCTACGGCTCGGCGTCCGCGATCCAGCTCGCGGGCCCGGCGGTGATCCTGGCCTATATCCTGGGCGGCGCGGCCGTCTACATGGTGATGCGCGCGCTCGGCGAGATGGCCGTGCGCGAGCCCGTCGCGGGCTCGTTCGGCCACTACGCGACGGAAAACCTCGGGCCGTTCGCGGGCTTCGTCACCGGCTGGACCTACACGCTCGAAATGGTGATCGTCGCGATCGCCGACATCACCGCGTTCGGCATCTACATGGGCTTCTGGTTTCCGGACGTCCCGCAATGGATCTGGGTGCTCGGCGTCGTCGCGGTCATCTGCGGGCTGAACCTGTGCCACGTGAAGGTGTTCGGCGAGCTCGAATTCTGGCTGTCGATCATCAAGGTCGGCGCAATCGTCGCGATGATCGGCGGCGGCGTCGCGATCCTGCTGAGCGGCATGCATTTCGGCCATTCGGCCGACGCGCCGACGTTCGCGAACCTGTGGAACCACGGCGGCTTCTTCCCGAACGGGATCGGCGGGTTGATCGCGTCGCTGTCGGTCGTGATCTTCGCGTACGGCGGCATCGAGGTGATCGGGATGAGCGCCGGCGAGGCGAAGGACCCGGAGCGCGTGATTCCGCGCGCGATCAACGCGGTGCCCGCGCGCATCCTGCTGTTCTACGTGCTGACGATGGTCGTGCTGATGTCGATCAGCCCGTGGACCGGCGTCGGCAGCGACGGCAGCCCGTTCGTGCAGATCTTCTCGGCGCTCGGCGTGAAGTCGGCCGCGACGATCCTCAACCTCGTGGTGATCAGCGCGGCGATCTCGGCGATCAACAGCGACATCTTCGGCGCGGGCCGGATGATGTTCGGGATGGCGCGGCAGGGCCAGGCGCCGCGCGTGCTGATGACGACGTCGCGGCACGGCGTGCCGTGGGTCACGGTGCTCGTGATGGCCGGCGCGCTGCTGGTCGGCGTGCTGCTCAACTACCTGATGCCGAAGGACGTGTTCCTGGTGGTCGCGGCGATCGCGACGTTCGCGACCGTGTGGGTGTGGCTGATGATCCTGCTGTCGCAGGTCGCGATGCGCCGTCGCCTGTCGAGCGCGGAAGTCGCGGCGCTGAAGTTCAAGGTGCCGCTGTGGCCCGTCGCGCCCGCGCTGACGATCGCGTTCATGGGCTTCGTGATCGTGATGCTCGGCTGGTTCGAGGATACGCGTGTCGCGCTCTACGTCGGCGCGGCATGGCTCGCGCTGCTCGCGGCCGTGTTCTACGCTCGGATCCGCCCGAAGTTTGCGCCTGCGTCACGATGACGCACGCCTGATCCTTGCATGCGGCGCGCCGGCTTCGGCGCCCGCGTCTCTCCCGGCGTAACGCGGCGCTTCGCGCGTCGCCCGCCGCCGCTTCCCTCTTCCCACCCACACATCGCTGGCCGCCCGTCCGGGCCGCGCAGCGATCATGCACATCCGTCGCAGCGTCAGTGCGACGCGGCGCTCGCGGCCTCGGCCGGATGGGCCTCGTCGTACGCACGCTTCTGCGAGATCGCGTTGTACAAGATCGTCCCGATCACGAACAGCACGACCACGACGATCAGGATGCTCACGTTGCGGACAGGGTTCTTCTTGCGCTGATCGTTCATGGTCGGTGCGGCTCCGTCGAATTCGTTGAAGCGGGCATTCTACGCGCTTGCGCCCGTGCCGCGACGCCCCGTCGCCGTGCCCCTCCCCGTTCCTTCCGCAGCACTTTCCATCACCTTTCATTTGATAATCATTCCCATTTCGATCTAGAATCCGAAATCTTTCGCTTTGTAATGTTTCGGGTCGCTCGGGCGGCAGGCTCGCCCCGGAACGCTTCCTCGTCCGCCTGCCTCATCGGAGTCTCCATGTCGAATCCGCGCACATGCCTGCTGCCGCTCGCCGGCGCCCTCGCCCTTGCCGCCGCCACATTCGCGCCGCTGGCCCACGCGGCCGAGGAAGTGAGCCTGTACACCACCCGCGAACCGAAGCTGATCCAGCCGCTGATCGACGCGTTCACGAAACAGAGCGGCGTCAAGGTCAATACGGTGTTCGTGAAGGACGGCCTGCTCGAGCGCGTGAAGGCGGAAGGCGCGCAGTCGCCGGCGGACGTGCTGATGACGGTCGACATCGGCAACCTGCTCGATCTCGTCGACGGCGGGCTCGCGCAGCCGGTACGCTCGAAGGTGCTCGACGACGCGATCCCCGCGAACCTGCGCGGCGCGCAGGGCGACTGGTACGCGCTGTCGCTGCGCGATCGCGTGCTGTACGTGGAGAAGGACCTGAAGGTCGACGCGTTCCGCTACGAGGATCTCGCCGATCCGAAATGGAAGGGCAAGGTCTGCATCCGCTCCGGGCAGCATCCGTACAACACGGCACTCGTCGCGGCGATGATCGCGCACGACGGCGAAGCCGCGACCGAAAAGTGGCTGCGCGGCGTGAAGGCGAACCTCGCGCGCAAGGCGACGGGCGGCGACCGCGACGTCGCGCGCGACATTCTCGGCGGCATCTGCGACGTCGGCCTCGCGAACGCGTACTACGTCGGTCACATGAAGAACGCGGAAGCCGGCAGCGACGCGCGCAAGTGGGGCGACGCGATCAAGGTCGTGCGGCCGACGTTCGCGAACGCGAAGAGCGGCGGCACGCACGTCAACATCAGCGGCGCGACGGTCGCGAAGCACGCGCCGCACAAGGCCAACGCGGTGAAGCTGCTCGAGTACCTCGTGTCGCCGGAAGCGCAGGCGCTGTATGCGCAGGCGAACTACGAATACCCGGTGCGCGCGAACGTGAAGCTCGATCCGGTGATCGCGAGCTTCGGCACGCTGAAGGTCGACCCGCTGCCGCTGGCCGACATCGCGAAGCACCGCAAGGCGGCCAGCCAGCTCGTCGACAAGGTCGGCTTTGACAACTGATGCAGCGTTCGTCCGCGCGCGCCGCCGGCCGCTCGGTTCGCGCGCGGGCAGCCTCTGGCTGGGCGCGGCCGTCGCGATCGCCGCGGTGGTCGCCGCGCCGCTCGCGGTGCTGGTCGCCGCCGCGCTCGGCGCCGATCTCGCGCACTGGCAGCACCTCGCCGAATTCGTGCTGCCGCAGGCGCTCGTCAATACGCTGCTGCTGCTCGCGGGCGTCGGCGCGATTGTCACGGTCGTCGGCACCGGCTGCGCGTGGCTCGTCACCGCGTACGATTTTCCGGGCCGCCGGATGCTGACCTGGGCGCTGCTGCTGCCGCTCGCGGTGCCCACCTACATCGTCGCGTTCGCGTATCTCGACCTGCTCCACCCGATCGGCCCCGTGCAGGGCGCGATCCGCTGGCTGCTCGGCTTCGACAGCCCGCGCCAGTTCCGCCTGCCCGACCTGCGTTCGCTGCCCGGCGCGATCTTCGTGCTCGGCTTCGTGCTGTATCCGTATGTGTACCTGAGCACGCGCGCGATGTTCGTCACGCAGTCCGCGAGCCTGCTCGAAGCCGCGCGCACACTCGGCGCCGGACGCATCGCGACGTTCTGGCGCGTCGTCGTCCCGCTCGCGCGGCCCGCGATCGCGGTCGGCGTGAGCCTCGCGCTGCTCGAAACGCTGAACGACATCGGCGCATCGGAATTCCTCGGCGTGCAGACGCTGACCGTATCGGTCTACACCACGTGGATCACGCGCTCCGATCTCGCGGGCGCCGCGCAGATCGCGCTCGCGATGCTCGCGATCGTGGTCGGCATGATCGTGCTCGAACGCCACGGGCGCCGCCGCCAGCGCTACGCGCACGGCCGCCGCATGCGCCCGCTCGCGCCACGCAAGCTGACGGGCGCGGCCGCGTGGAGCACCGCCGCGCTCGGCTGGCTGCCGGTGCTGCTCGGCTTCGGCGCGCCGGCCGCGTACCTCGCGGTCGAGACCGGCAAGCGGCTGCATCTCGTCGGCGGCGTATCCGCGCAGTTGCTGACCGGGCTTGCGAATACGCTGACGATCGCCGCCGCCGCAACGATCGCGACGCTCGCATGCGGGCTGGTCGTCGCGTGGGCGGCGCGCGCGCAGCGCGACAGCGCGCGCGCGGGCCCGGCCCGCGTGTGCGCGCGAATCGCGAGCCTCGGCTACGCGGTGCCGGGCACCGTGCTCGCGATCGGCCTGCTGATCCCGTTCGCGGCCGCCGACCGGCTGCTGGGTGCCGCGCTCGGCCGCGACGGGCTGCTGCTGATGGGGTCCGCGGCCGCGCTCGTGATCGCGTACACCGTGCGCTTTCTCGCGATCTCGGCCGGCAGCATCGAAGCCGGCCTCGCGCGCATTCCGCCATCGCTCGAACAGGCCGCGCGCTCGCTCGGCGAGACGGCCGGCGGCACGCTGCGCCGCGTGCACCTGCCGCTGCTGCGGCCCGCGCTCACGACGAGCGCGCTGCTCGTGTTCGTCGACGCGATGAAGGAGCTGCCGGCGACGCTGCTGCTGCGTCCGCTGAATTTCGACACGCTCGCGACCTGGCTGTATGCGGAAGCCGCGCGCGGCACCTACGAGGAAGGCGCGGTCGCCGCGCTCGCGATCGTGCTGGCCGGGCTCGTGCCCGTGATCCTGCTCGCGCGCACCCGTCACAAGATCGGAGCCTGACACCGTGAACCTGCTCGAACTCGACGACCTCTGCGTCGCCTACGATACGCCGCACGGCCGCCGCACGGTGGTCGACGGGCTCAGCCTCGCGCTGCCGCGCGGCGACATCGGCTGCCTGCTCGGCGCATCGGGCTGCGGCAAGACCACCGTGCTGCGCGCGATCGCGGGCTTCGAGCCCGTGCGCATGGGACGCATCGTGCTGGACGGCACGACCGTCTCGGCGCCGTCGCTCGACGTGCCGCCCGAGCGGCGGCGCATCGGCATGATGTTCCAGGACTATGCGCTGTTCCCGCACCTGAGCGCGGCCAACAACGTCGCGTTCGGCCTGCGGCGCATGCCGAAGGCCGAGCGGCGCGCCCGCGTCGCGGACCTGCTCGAACTCGTCGGCCTCGCCGCGTCAGGCAGCGCGTATCCGCACGAACTGTCGGGCGGCCAGCAGCAGCGCGTCGCCCTCGCCCGCGCGCTCGCGCCGTCGCCGGAGCTGCTGCTGCTCGACGAGCCGTTCTCGAATCTCGACGTCGATACGCGCGAGCGGCTCGCATTCGAGCTGCGCGACATCCTCAAGCGCACGGGTCACACCGCGATCCTCGTCACGCACAACCAGGCTGAAGCGTTCGCGATCGCCGACCGGATCGGCGTGATGAAGGACGGCAGGCTCGCGCAATGGGACACGCCGTACGCGCTGCATCACCATCCGGCCAGCCCGTTCGTCGCGGAGTTCGTGCGCCGCGACGCGCTGGCGGACGAACGCGCACGCGCCATGTCGCGCGGCCGCTGAGCGGGCCATTACGACGACGTCGGGCCACGGCGGCGGGAACCCACAACCCACCCGCACCGACGCGATGCGCCACGACGCATTGCCGTCCCGCGCGCTACGCCGGCTCGGCCAGATCGCGCACCGGCAGCGCGGTCGAATACTTGATCTGCTCCATCGCGAACGACGAGCTCACGTCGAACAGCGGCACCGCGCGGATCAGTTGCTTGTACACGCGATCGAAATCGTCGATGCCGGCCACCACCACCCGCAGCAGATAGTCGGTCTCGCCGCTCATCCGGTAGACCTCGACGACTTCCGGCATGTCGCACACGACCTGCGTGAAACGCTGCGCCCACTCCTCGGTGTGCTGGTTCGTGCGGATCGCGACGAACACGGTCGTGCCGACCCCGAGCTTGCGCGGATCGCACAGCGCGACCTGCGCGCGGATCGCGCCGGTTTCCTTGAGCCGCTGCACGCGCTTCCAGCAGGGTGTCTGCGACAGGTTCACGCGCTGCGCGAGTTCCGCGATCGGCAATGTGGCATCTGCCTGCAACAGCTCCAGCAGCTTGCGATCGATGGCATCCATTTACCCAGTCCCTCGTAGATAGAAATTTTTTCTATGCATCCTGCATGACGGGGAACAATATGGAAACCGCTGCGCGGCGTCGACCGGGATAAATACCAATCAGGCGGGGAAGGATCCGCGTCGCGCACGGATCGCGTGCACGTCGGTCCATGAATCATCGGCGCCCATACGAAAACGGGCGATTCCACCCGTCGAGATGGAATCGCCCGTGGTCACTGCGGCTGCGCTGCCCGCCGCGCGCCGCTCACGGCGAATGCGGCACTTGCGTGCCGCCTCGCCACGATGCCGCTCAATACGCGACGGTCGCGATCTCGCGCACGAAGCTGTCTTGCTCGAGCGCATCGACGAACGCGACCGCGTAGTCTTCCGCCGAGATCTTGCTGTTGCCCTGCGCGTCCACGATCAGCTTGCCGACGCCCGTGCGGAACGTGCCCGTGCGCTCGCCCGGTGCGATCAGCGCGGCCGGCGCGAAGAACGTCCAGTCGAGGTCGCCGACCGTCTTCAGATAGTCGAGCGCATCGCGGTGCGCGAGCGCGACCGCCTTGTACGCGTCCGGGAAACCATCGGTGTCGACCAGCTGCTTACCCGGCGCGACCTCGAGCGACCCGGCGCCACCCACCACCACGAGCCGCTTCAGGCCCGCCTGGCGTGTGCTTTCCACCAGCGCCTTCGCCGCGGCGACGACCTTGGCGGGATCGTCCTGTTTCGGGCTGTACGCGCTGGCGACGACGTCGTGGCCCGGCAGCGCGGCCGCGATGCTGGCCGCATCGAACAGGTCGGCCGCCTTCGCGGTGATGCCGTCGGCCGCCGCCGCCGGATGGCGCGACAGCGCGGTCACGCGATGGCCGCGGCGCGCGGCTTCGGCGGCAATGCGCGAGCCGATCATCCCGGTGGCGCCAAACAGTGCGATGTTCAAGGAACGTTGCGTCATGTCGATTCTCCAGAAATAAATAAGTAACTACAGCAATTACATATAAGACCGAAAAAAAACGGAGCCGCACTCCGTCGTGCCGGGCGCCACGCAATGCGCGCCATCCGGCCTCCTGCCCTGCCTCATCCGCTGCCTGCGCTCAGCCGCTCGCGTTCCCCGCCGGCCGGCCGCGCTGCTCCGATGCGAGCACGTCGGCCGTGACGTCCGCGAGCGTGCGCGTGGCAAGCGATGCTTCCATCGCGCGCTGCGCGTCGCCGATATAGTCGATCAGCACGCCCTGGATGTGCCGCCCGACGAGACACGCGGGATTCGGCGCCTCGCGGTGCAGCGCGAACAGCTGCGCGTCGTCGACCGCGCGATACACGTCGAGCAGCGTGATCTCGCCCGGCTCGCGCGCCAGCAGCGCCCCGCCGCCCGCGCCGAGCTGCGACGTGGTCAGCCCCGCGGCCGCCAGCATCGACAACAGACGGCGAATCAGCGCCGGATTCGTGTTCACGCTGCCCGCGATGATGTCGGACGACAGCGGCGCGCCTTCCTGCATCGACAGCAAGGCGAGCACGTGAACGGCAAACGCGAACCGGCTGCTGGTATTCATTCCTCACTCACTCGGCGACGCCGGCCCGAACGGCAGCCGGCGACAATGTGTAACCACTATAATTACATTTCGCGAATTGCGCAAGGCCCGCTACTCGCCGCTGGCCGGCTTCGCACCCGACGCGTTCTGCTGACTCCACTGCTGAAGCTTCTTGCCGGCCTCCGCGATCTTCGCGCCGGCTTCCGATGCCGCGTGCGCGACGACCGCGGAAGCGGCCGCATCGATCTGCGCCTGCGCAGCGGACGCGAGGCCGCTCGCGGACAGCGGCGGCACGGCCGATGCCGCGCTCGCGATGCCGGCCTTCGCGGCGTTGATCTGCTGGTTGACGGTGCTCGCCACCTGGTCGAGCGCCTTGGCCGCGTTGTTTGCGGCATCGGCGGCCGCGCTCGCGGCCGTATCGGGTTGCGTGGCCGGCGTGCCGGACTTCTCGCAGCCTGCGAGCAACAATACCGCGCCGACGGCCGCGGCCGCCAGCACGGACCCGGGCATGCGACGCGCCCGCGAAGTCTTCATCTTCATCAGCAATCTCCGGCCGTGCGCCGCACGGCCTGCAGGGTTGGACCGGTGTCGATGATACCGCCTGTGGAACAGGGCCAATGCCGACTCCCGATTAAAAATGCCTTTCAATTTCGGACTTGTCTGATTCAATCGCACGCGCGCCAGCACTAAAGTGAGCACGCTTCCATCCGCTCCACCCGCTTTCCGCTTTCTTCATGGCTTTCCTCATCGACTGGTTCATCACGCTGGCCGCCGTGCTCGCCGCCACCCTGTTCCTGTGCCTTCGCTCACCCTCCGCGGCACGCCTGCGTGACGCCGGGCGCCCGCGCCGCGTCGCCTGCGCCCGGCTGCTCGTGCAGGCGGTGATCGGCTTCTGGACGGCGGCGCTGATCGTGCTGCAAGGCATCCTCGGCCCCGCCGGCGACGACCAGTCGTACGCGGGCCTCGCCGCGCTTTCGTTCGCGGCGCTCGGGCTCTCGGCAGTCGCCGCCTACTGGTCCGCGAGCGCGTGGCGGCTGCGACGCCCGCGCGCGCTGTTCGCGCGCCGCTGACGCGCCAGACCGGTGCATCGCGGCGCACCACGCCGCACCGCGGCGCGCATCACACGCACCAGTTGCGCACGTACCGCACCACACACGTGCATCCGTCACGGCATTCGCGCCGCACGCGGCCTGCCCCGTCATCGTGCAGGCATCACCGGAATGCCGCACCAAACGGCGCTTCGCACCAATTGCACGCAACCGTTCACCAAGTTGGCTCGATACTTGCATTCCTCGCCCGTTTTTTGCGCAAGGAAGCCACGGCATGGATGGTCTGAAATCCGGCGTCGATACACTGTTCCTGTTGATCGGCGCCGTCATGGTGCTCGCGATGCACGCGGGCTTCGCATTTCTCGAGCTCGGCACGGTCCGCAAGAAGAACCAGGTCAACGCGCTCGTGAAGATCCTGGTCGACTTCTCGGTGTCGACGCTCGCGTACTTCTTCATCGGCTATACGATCGCGTACGGCGTCGAGTTCTTCGACGACATCGGCACGCTGTCGCAGCACAACGGCTACGCGCTCGTGCGCTTCTTCTTCCTGCTCACGTTCGCGGCGGCGATCCCCGCGATCGTGTCCGGCGGCATCGCGGAGCGCGCGAAATTCAATCCGCAGCTCGTCGCGACGCTGATCATCGTCGGCTTCATCTATCCGTTCTTCGAAGGGATTGCATGGAACGAGCGCTTCGGCGTGCAAGCCTCGCTCACGCATGCATTCGGCGCGCCGTTCCACGATTTCGCGGGCTCGGTCGTCGTGCACGCATTCGGCGGCTGGGTCGCGCTGCCGGCCGTGCTGCTGCTCGGCGCCCGCCACGGCCGCTATGCGAAGGACGGCCGGATCGCCGCGCATCCGCCGTCGAACATCCCGTTCCTCGCGCTCGGCGCGTGGGTGCTCGCGGTCGGCTGGTTCGGCTTCAACGTGATGAGCGCGCAGACGCTCGACAAGATCAGCGGCCTCGTCGCCGTGAACTCGCTGATGGCGATGATCGGCGGCACGCTCGCCGCGTGGATGGCCGGCCGCAACGATCCGGGCTTCACGTACAACGGCCCGCTTGCGGGCCTCGTCGCCGTCTGCGCGGGCTCCGACGTGATGCACCCGATCGGTGCGCTCGTCACGGGTGCCGCGGCCGGCGCACTGTTCGTCGCGATGTTCACCTGCGTGCAGAACAAGTGGCGCATCGACGACGTGCTCGGCGTGTGGCCGCTGCACGGCATGTGCGGCGCGCTCGGCGGCATTGCGGCCGGCGTGTTCGGGCAACCCGCGCTCGGCGGCCTCGGCGGCGTGTCGTTCGTGTCGCAGCTGATCGGCACGCTCGGCGGCATTGCGATCGCCACCGCGGGCGGCACGCTCGTGTACGGCGCGCTGAAGGCGACCGTCGGGCTGCGCCTCGATCGCGAAGCCGAATTCGACGGTGCCGACCTGTCGATCCACCGCATCTCGGCGACGCCCGAGCGCGACTGAGCGCAAAGGCTTGCGACCGGCGTCCGGCAGCCCGCCTGACGGATGCCCGACACATCATTACGTTTTCTATTCAAAAAACTTTCATCTAGCGTCCCTACACTTCTGTCCAGTTTTCAACTTGCCTTCGCCTTGCTTGCTGATCGCCTGCTTCGCGGAAGGCCATTCTTCCAATATCTGAAACTGGACTCCACATGCCCGCGTTGCCCAATGCTTCCCGTCGTCAGGCCCTGAAGATCCTCGCCGGCGCGCCCATGCTGCCCCTCTCCGGCCTCGCGCTGCCGGCCCTGCTGACCGGCTGCGGCGGCGACGACAACCCGGTGGCGGCGACGCCGGCCGCCGCGTACACGTCAGCGGCGTTCTCGGCGATGGCCGCGCCCACGCTCGACAACGCGGCCGCGATGGCCACGACGACGGTCGGCTCGACGCTGTCGGTGTCGTTCTCGGACGGCTCGTCGCGCAACTTCAAGCTCGCGTACCGGCCGTTCTTCGTGACGGGCGACATGGTGCCGGACGGCAAGGGCGGCACGACGCTCGCAGGCGGCTATTACGACATCAACAACCAGCCGATCATCGACCGCTCGGTGGCGGGCAAGGAGCGCCAGTTCTACTCGGACTGCCCGGACGGCAGCTCGCTGCTGACGCTGAAGAACGCCAGCGTCGCCGGCGTGAAGGGCAACACGGTCTTCGCGGTCGTGCAGTTCGAATACACGACGCGCGACCAGGCAAGCGCGTCACAGTACGGCCAGCTGCCGTCGCCGATCGCGGTGATCACGCTCGACCAGGATCCGTCCAACGGCGCGCTGAAGGTCGTCAAGTATCACAACGTCGACACGTCGAAGGCGCACGGCCTGTGGATCACGTGCGGCGCGAGCCTGTCGCCGTGGGGCACGCACCTGTCGAGCGAGGAATACGAGCCGGACGCGACGAAGGCCGCGACCGACGCGCAGTTCAAGGCATTCAGCCGGAACACGTTCGGCGACGAGACGAAGGCGAACCCCTACCACTACGGCCACCTGCCCGAGATCACGGTGAATCCGGACGGCACCGGCACCGTGAAGAAGCACTACTGCCTCGGCCGCATCTCGCACGAGCTGATCCAGGTGATGCCGGACCAGCGCACCGTGATGATGGGTGACGACGCCACCAACGGCGGCCTGTTCATGTTCGTCGCCGACAAGGCGGCCGACCTGTCGGCCGGCACGCTGTACGTCGCGAAGTGGACGCAGACGTCGTCCGCCGGCGCGGGCAGCGCGACGCTCACGTGGATCAAAATCGGACACGCGACGAGCAGCGAGATCGAGACGCTCGCGAACACGCTGAAGGCGTCGGACATCATGGACCTGACGACGACCGACCCGAACGACGCGAGCTACACGAAGATCCACTTCGGCGGCAAGTTCAACTGGATGCGCGTGAAGCCCGGGATGGAAAAGGCGGCCGCGTTCCTCGAGACGCACCGCTACGCGGCGCTGATCGGCGGCAGCATGGCGTTCACGAAGCTCGAAGGCACGACGGTCAACGCGAAGGACAAGATCGTCTACACGGCGATGTCGCGGATCGAGACGTCGATGGTCAGCGGCAATGCGGTGTCGCGCGACGTCGCGGTGGACAAGAAGATCGCCGCGGGCGCCGTCTATGCGCTGAACCTGAAGGCCGGCCAGCGCGACAAGTCGGGCAACGCGATCGACAGCGAGTGGGTGCCGGTCGACATGAGCGCGCCGGCCGCGCTCGTCGGCGAGGACCTCGCCGCGGCCGATGCGCTCGGCAACCTCGCGAACCCGGACAAGATCGCGAACCCCGACAACCTGAAGTTCTCCGAAAAGCTGCGCACGCTGTTCATCGGCGAAGACTCGGGCATGCACGTGAACAACTTCCTGTGGGCGTACAACGTCGACACGAAATCGCTCGCGCGCGTGCTGTCGTGCCCGGCCGGCGCCGAATCGACGGGCCTGCACGCGGTCGACGAGATCAACGGCTGGACCTACGTGATGAGCAACTTCCAGCACGTGGGCGACTGGGAGACGCCGCTGCACGACAAGGTCAAGGCGACGCTCGACCCGCTCGTGCGCGCGAACTACAAGGACCGCTTCGGTGCCAGCGTCGGCTACCTGACCGCCGAGCCGACCAGCATCAAGCTCGCGAAGGCCTGAGCCACCTAACCGGGCGTCCCTGGCCGGGCGCCCCTGGCCGGGCGCCTCTTTCTTCATCACGTTTCATTCGTCGGCGCTCCACGCCGTTTTACGCGCGATGCCCGTTGCGGGCGTCGCGCTTTTTTGCGTGCGGCCTGTATCGCGTGGTGCCGAATCCGCGTCAACGCAGGCCCGTCGGCACCTGTCCGGGCAGCGAGCCGCCCGGAAAACCGGACAGGCTCGGCGCACTGGCCGGCCGCGCCGGCGCCGCCGGCGACGCTTCGTCAGCCGATGCGGCCATACCCGGTGCGAGGTAAAGAAACTTCCATTGCCGATAGGTTTCGAGGCCCTCGAAGTCCCTGTATCGATCCGGAAATCCGGCACGCTTGATCGGCGCGCCATCCGAGCTGCTGGATACGCCGTAGAACCGGTCGGCCCGCCACAGGAACGACCAGTCGTTCTTGCCGCTGACCGGATCCGGATATGCGCGGCGCAGATGATGCATGGGCGTGGCAAAGCGCGTATCGTCCAGCAGGTCGTCGACCGTTTGCGGATATACGCGCCCGACACGGTAGTACGCGACGATGGCCCTGCGGTACTGGTCGCCGACGAACAGCAGTTGCCGCTCCTGTTCGCGGCGCCGCTGCAGCGACCAGACGTCCAGCGCGCCGGCCAGCGCGATCGACATCAGCATCAGCGCGATCAGCAGCGCGAGCAGCACGAGCCCGCGCTGCCGCCCGCCGCGCAGGCGGGCATGCATCGCACGCGCGCGCGCGGCCCGGCCGGACCGGCTCATTTCACCGCCCCGGCCACGCCCGCCGTTGCCGCCGTTGCCGCCACGCCCGGCGGCGCGCCTTGCACACCGCTCGCGGGCCCCACGTCGTAGACGCCCGGCTTGGTCTCGTCCGGCGATGCGATCGTCGCCCATTTGTCGTCGCCGTTCACCGGATCGACCGGAACCGCCCGCAAGTAGTGCTTCGCGACCAGCTCGTCGAGCGTGTCGGGGTATTGCCCGTTGTCACCGTAATACTGGTCGATCGCATTGCGCATCACCGCGAGGTTCTGCCGCCGCACCTGTTCCTTCCCGCGCTCGATGCTGTGCATGTAGCGCGGCACGGCCAAGGTCAGAAGCAGCCCGATGATGGCCATCACGACCACGATTTCGATCAGCGTAAAGCCGCGGATCCTGCGCATGCGAGCGGGTTTCATGATGAACCGTCACCATTGTTTGTACGGAATGCCGTTGATGCCGACACGAGCGGATTTCGAGGTCACGTCGAACACGTCCTTGCCGGGCTCCATGGCGGCAGGAGCCGCGTCGGCCGACGGGTCCGGCGGCGTGCCGTACGCGCGCACATCCCAGGTGTCCTCGGCCGGCGTATCGGGATCGCCGGCGAAGAACGGATCGCGCGGCACGCGGCGCAGGAACGTCATCATGCCGCCCTTCGGGTCGCGGACGTTCTTCACGCCCGTCACGAGCACGGCCAGCGACGGCGGATAGCCGGACGCTTCCGCCTCCTTTTCGATCTGCCCCGCATCGCTCGCATCCTTGTACGCATCGAGCGCCGTGCGAATCTCGCGCAACGCGGCACTCAGTTCCTGCTCCTTCTGACGCTGCACGATCAGTTCGGAGAACGGCATGATCGCGAGCGCGAGGATCGACACGAGCGCGAGGGTGATGACCATCTCGATCAACGTGAAGCCGCGCCGGCCGACTCGGCCAATGCGAGGCGCTGCGCGGCGGGCGTTCACGGCTCACTTCCCGATCGGGCGAAGCGGGTTTTCGTTCGGGATATCGCCCGCCGGCATCTGCAGCGTCGGAGCGGGCGACGCCGGCGCGGCGGCCGGCGCATTGGCCGCCGCGGCCGCCTGCTCGGCCGGTGCCGGCGACGCAACCGGCGTCACGGTGGTGCCCGGCGCGGGCGCCACTTCATTGCCCGCCGGCGCGGCCGCCTGCGCCGCGCCGCCAGCCGGCTGCTCCGCCGCGGCGGTCCCGGCGGCCGGCGCGGGCAACGCCGGCTGTGGCCGCGCGAACCGCCCGCCGTACGGGTCGGGCGGCGGCGTCGTGCGCGGTGCGGCCGGCAGCTGCCCGAACGCGCCGCTCTGCGGCGATGGCTGCGCACGGTTCGCCGCGGCCTCCAGCGGCGACGGCGCCGCGCCGCCCGACGTCCCGCCGCCCACGCTGCCCGGAACGACCTTCGCCTCCGGCGCCGCGGGTGCCTTCGCCTCTGGCGCCGCCGGCGCCTTCGCGTCCGTCGCCGCGGGCGCCTCCGCATTCAGCGCCACCGGGTCGAGTCGCAGCTGGTCGGCATGCACGTTGACGTCGGTGCCCGACCACACTTCCTGCGTGTCCGCATCCGCCGCAACCTGCGGCCGGACGATATGCGGCGTGATCTGCAGCACGATCTCGGTCTTCTTGTGATCGCCGCCGTGATCCGAGAACAGGCGACCGAGCACCGGCAACTGGCCGAGACCCGGCACCTTGTTCGCGTTGCGGCGGTCCTCGTCCGAAATCAGGCCGCCCATGATCTGCGTTTCGCCGTCCCGAAGCCGCAGGCTGGTCGACGCGCTGCGCGTGCCGATCTGATACGCGAGCGAGCTCAGCCCCTGCGAGTTGCCGCTCGAGATCGTGTTGGTGATGTTGCTGACTTCGAGATTCAGCTTGATGCCGACGTCGCCGTCGCGATAAACCTGCGGCTCGACCTCGAGCTTGATGCCCACGTCGAGGTACTGGATCATCTGCGTAAATGACGGGCCGCTGGTGCTCGGCGTGCTCGAGCTCGAAATCACCGGCACCTTGTCGCCGATCATGATGCGCGCCTTCTCCTTGTTGCGCGCACGGATGCGCGGGCTCGCGAGCAGGTTCGCGTCGGTATCGGTCAGCTTGAAGTCCGCGGTGGCCGACAGGCCGCTCACGTTCAGCGCATTGATCGGCAGATGATGCAGCACGCCCCAGGTATCGGCCGAGCTCGGCGTCGACACCGTAAACGAGTTGGGCCAGTTGATGCCGAGTTGCGATATCCGGTCGTGCGATACCTCCAGCACCTCGACCTCGAGCATCACCTCCGGCTCCGGCAAGTCCTGGGCGGTGATCATTTCCTCGGCGACCTTGATCGTGTCCGGCGTGCCGCGGATCGTCACCGAGTTCGCGCGCTCGTCGATCACGGCCTCCTTCACCTTCAGCAGGCTCTTCAGCAGCGACTGGATCTGCTTCGCATCGACGTTCGACAGCTGGAACGTGCGCACCTTGAGCTCCTGGTATTCGAGCTCCTTGGCCGGCGTCGCCGGGTAGATGAACAGCGTGTTCGCATTCATCTGCTTCTTGTCGAGCTGGTTCTGCAACAGGATCATGTCGACCGTGTCCTGCAGCGACGCGTTCTGCACGAAGATCGTCGTCTTCAGGTCGGCGCGCACGTCGCGATCGAAAATGACGTTCAGCCCGGACGTGCGCGACAAGGCCTCGAACACCATCCGCACGTTCGCGTCGCGGAACTGCAGCGATACCGGCGTGCGCATGATCGACGACGCCGCGAGCTTGTCGTCGCGGTCCGCGTGTTGCTGGCGGCGCTTTTCGTCGAGTTCCGCCTGCATCCGCATCGCCATCGCATTGGCCGGATCCTCGACCAGCACGCGATGCACGCGTTCGGCGGCCTGCGCGTACGAACCGCGCTTCATCATGCGGTCCGCTTCCTGCAGGATCGCGAGATGCTTGCGGTCCTGGTCGATCATCGCGCCGATCCGGCGCGCGCGCTCGCTGGTCGGATCGAGCTGCTTCGCCATGTAGACGGAGCGCGCCGCGTCGTCGAATTCGTTCTGCTGACGAAACGCGTCCGCGTTGTCGAGCAGCTGGCCGACCGCGTCGTTGCGCTCGTGCAAGGCGTCGATCTTCACCTGCGCGTTGGTCGGATCGTCCTGAAGGTTCGGCACATGCGCGCAACCACCGCATGCGAGCAGCGCCACGGCGATCGCCAGCGCGCGTTGCGTCGCGCAGCGGGGCGCCGGTGCGGGTCGCGCACCGGCCGGGGTGACGGCGCAAAGGCGTGTCGACGGGCCGCCGTCCCCGTTGCGGCGCACATCCCGTGTCAGTACGGTTTCCATTTACTTTCCTTCCACTGAAATGGGCACCATCTGGATCTGGTTCAGCGGCAGATAGGTGAGCACCACGTTCGACTCGGACACCGACTCGACGCGATACTGGCTGTCGATCACATCGCCCGGCGAAACGATCAGCAACTGGTCTCCGTTGCCGAGAAACACTTGCGGCTTCGCCGACTTGGCATCCTGCTGGCCGAGATAGATGAACGGCACCGGCGGCGCGGTCGGCGGCGCCGGACGCGTTTCGGGCGGCGGCGGCTCGACGGGCGGCGGCGGCAGCCATGACGACGCCGTGAAGGGATCATGCGCAGCTTCGACGGACACGGGCGCACGCAATGCGGCGAGCTGTTCCCGCGCGGCCGCCGCCGCGTCATGCGGCGCGGGTACGTCATGCGCCGCGGGCAACGACGCGGGCGCAGGCGCCGCGGCATGCGAAGCCGCCGCAAGGCCTGCGCGTGCGCGTGCCGGCGCCGGCGCCACGCGCGCACCGTCGCGATGGACGATGCCGCTTGCAGCGGCCGGAGCCGGCTGCTGCATCGCCGCCACCAGCACGCGATATCCGGTACCGGCGACGACGAGGCAGCCCAGCACGAGCACGAGTCGATTGCGCGACGCGGGTTTCATGACGGCGGAGATCATGGCTGGGCGCTCCGATAGACGAGTTCGAAACGAACCCGCGCGTCGAGAATGCTGCTGCCCACCGCCGGACGCTCGACGTGGATTTCCTGCAGCGCCGCGTTCGGCACGTGGTTCAGCACCGACGCGAGAAAATGCCGGATCGCGCCGTACTGATCCTTCACGGGCAGCAGCACCTGGTAGCGCGTGAAGCGCGCCCCCGACTCGGTCGTCATCTGGTACTCGGCGGAGCCGAGCGCCAGATGGCTGTCGCGCGCCTGCTCGAAGATCGACGCGATGTCGTCCGCGCTTTGCGAAAAGCGCGGAAAGAGCGCCGGCAACGTGTCGAGCGTCGTCGCGTCCGCCGCCGTGCCGCGCACGTCGGCCGGACGATGGCCGCGTGCGGCGCGCACGACGCCCGCCGGCGCCTGCATCGCGCGCGTGTCGGCCTCCACGCCGGCGAGCGCCGCATACGTGATGCCCGCGGCACCGAGCATCAGGATCCCGGCGAGCCCCGGCAGGCCGAATGCACGGCGCCACGCGAACCGAAGCGTGAGCAGGCGGTCCGCGAAACGATCGGCTTTCATGATTTCCTCCAGACGGCCGTGATCTGGAAACGCACCGGCTTTCCCGCCACGTTCTCCTCGACGAGGTGGCCGTTGAGCGTCGCCTCGCGCAGCACGTCGCTCGTCTGCAAGTACTTCAGGTACGCGATCATCGCGTCCGGGTCCTTCGCTTCGGCCGTGATGCGAATCTGGCCCTGTGCCGGGTTCTGGTCGATGCCGATCAGTGCGACGTCATGGCCCGGATAGTCTTCGACGATCGAGAAGAGCGTCTGCCACGGCACGGTCAGTTCGCGCAGCACGGCCTGGCTCTGCTTTTCCGCGAGCCGCGCGGCCGCGCTCGGCGGCGGCTTCACGACGTGTTGCTGCGCGAACGTGCGATGCTGGACGACCGCCAGCGCATCCCGGATGCGATCGTTCTCCGCATACGCGTGCCAGAGCCGGACGGCGCACGCGCCCCACAGCAGCGCGGCGACGCCGAGCAGGATCGCGCCGCTTACGCCGATACGGGCGCGGCGCCGGCAAAAATCGATGTCGAGCGTGCGGCTCATGATGCGTACTCCAGCAACCGGCGCGCAGGTGAACCGTCGAGCGCCGCGCGGCCCGGCAGCACGGCCGCGGCAAAACGCGCCTCGAACGGCGCGGCATCCGTGTCGACGCCGCACAGATAGACCTTGCAGTCGTCGCGCGTCAGGCCCGTGCGCGTCGCCGAGCGTTCGAACAGCTGCTCGGCGAGTTCGGCGAGCCTCGACGCATCGCCGGACTCGCCCGGAAAGAGGCGCTGCGCGTCGTACGCGGTCCACTCGCCGCGCTCGATCATGACCGCCTGCAGCAACGCCTCGCCGACGACGAGCAGCATCGCGTCGCCGTCCGGCTTCACCGCGACCCGATCGAGCGTCTCCGGAAGCCCCGCGCGCAGGCAGCGGATGCGGACGTCGCCGGCTGCGCCCGTCCCGAGAATGCCGTCGTACAGCGTGCGCGGCAGCGCGCTGGCAAAGAGCACACGGCCACCGCGCCGCACGTCGAAGCGCGTGACCAGCGACTCGGCGGCGACCCCGTAGGTGTCGGAGAAATGCGCGAGCGCGATGTCCTCGAGCTCGCGCGCGTGCAGCGCGCGGAAGTCGCCGCGCAGGATCGCATGGCAACACCAGAAATCGTCGAGCACGATGTGCGCGCCGCGCGCGGGCGACCGCTTCGCGTTGCCGTCGCTGCCGGCTGTCGTGGCCGTCGCGGCCAGCGCGGCAGCCAGCGCGTCGAGCACCCCCGTCTCGCTTCCGAACCGTTCGTCGGGGATGACGACGCTGAGCGGATCGGCGGCGAACCCGCGCCGGCCCGGCCGCCACAGTGCGCGCGGGCGGACGCCGACGACGATCTCGCGCGTGCCGACGCCGATCGCGAGCCGATCATTCGACCATGGTGACACGATTGATCTCCTCGAGCGTCGTTTCGCCGCGCCTCACCAGGTCGATCGCCGATGCGCGCAACGTCGTCATGCCGTAGCGCAGCGCCGCCGCCTTGATGTGCCCGAGCGGCGCGCGCTCCGACAGCAGTTGCCGCAATTCGTCGTTCATGCGCAGCGCTTCCGCGATCGCTCGCCGGCCGCGATAGCCGCTGCCGCGGCACATCGCGCACCCGGTGCCGCGGCGAAACAGGTAGCTGCCGGCCGTGTCCGGGTCGATGCCCGAGCGGGCGAGCACGTCCGCGTCGACCGTGTCCTCGTCCAGGCAGTCCGGACAGCACTGGCGCAGCAGCCGCTGCGCGATCACGCCGTTCAGCGCCGATACGAAGCTGTACGGATCGACCTCCATGTTCGTGAAACGGCCGATCACGTCGAACACGTTGTTCGCATGCACGGTGGTGAACACCTGGTGACCGGTCAGCGCGGCCTGCACGGCGATCTGCGCGGTTTCGGGATCGCGGATTTCGCCGACCATGATCTTGTCCGGATCGTGCCGCAGGATCGACCGCAAGCCGCGCGCGAACGTCAGGCCCTTCGCCTCGTTGACCGGTATCTGCAGGATCTCGCCGAGCTGGTATTCGACCGGATCCTCGATCGTCACGATCTTCTCGAGCCCGTTGTTGATTTCGGTGAGGATTGCATAAAGCGTCGTGGTCTTGCCGCTGCCGGTCGGGCCCGTGACGAGCAGCATCCCGTACGGCATCGACGCGACCGACCGCATGAAGCGCGTGTCGGCGGGCTGGAACCCCAGCGCCTCGAGCGTCAGGCCGCCCGACGCCTGGGACAGCTGGTAGCGGTCGAGAATCCGCAACACCGCGTCCTCGCCGAACTGGTTCGGCATGATCGATACGCGAAAATCGATCTCGCGTCCAGCGTACATCGCCTTGAAGCGCCCGTCCTGCGGAATGCGGCGCTCCGCGATATCGAGCTCGGAGATCACCTTCACGCGCGACAGCACCTGGTCCGCGACGTCGCGGCCCTCGACGCGCCCCACCACCGTCAGCACGCCATCGACCCGGCACTTGATCATCAAGCCGTTCGCCCGGCATTCGAGGTGGATGTCGCTCGCCAGCATCTTGAGCGCGTCGTAGATCGTCGAATTGAGCAGACGCACCACCGGGCTGTCGTCGCTGCTGATGCCCTGCAGCGTCAACGCGAGCGACGCCGGATCGGGCGCACTCTGGATCGGATCGTCGAACGCGAGCGAATCCATCGCGCGGATGTCCTTCTCCCGCACGGCGAGATAGGCGCCCAGGTCGCCCGCGCTCGCGAGCGCCCATCCGTACGGCAGCGCCGGGTGCGCACGCATCCGGTGCTCGATCCAGCCGCGCGTGCGGGCATCGAGCGGATCGGCGATCGCGAACAGCAGCGCGCCGCAGTCGGGATCGCGCAGGCACACGCAAAGCCGCGCGGTTGCCTCGACGAACGGCACCAGCTCGAAATCCGGCTCCAGGCGGTTCAGTTCGCGCATGCCGATCGGCTTCATCCGGAATTGCGACGCGAGCCGCTCGCGCATCTCGTCCGCGCCCAGCGCCGTCTGCGCCGTCAAGGCCTCGAGCGCGCGCAGGCCCGAACCGTGCCGCTCGCCGAGCGTGCGCAGCAGGTCGCGCAGTTCGGCGTCCGCGTCGGGCGGGTTGTCGGGGGAGGATGTGAGGGTGTCCACGCGCGTCTCCGGGGCGGCTACTGAATGCTCGACGCGATCTCGAAGATCGGCATGTACATCAACACGACGATGCCGCCGATCACCACGCCGATCACGATCATCATCATGGGTTCGATCAGCCGCGAAATCAGGTCGATCGTGCGCGACACCTGCGCTTCCTGAAACGCGGCGATCCGGTCGAGGACGGGCCCGAGCCCGCCGGTCTTCTCGGCCACCGTCAGCAGCCGGTAGCCGATCGCATTCGCGAGACCGGCCTGCTGGAACGCGTCGGACATCTTCGCGCCGTTGCGGACCTGCTGCAGCGCGCGCGCCAGCGCGGCCTGGTCCGCGCGGCCGACGAGGCCGCGTGCGAGATCGAACGCGCGAATGGCGGGAATGCCGCCGTCGACCAGCATCGCCGTCGTGCGATAGAACTGCGACTGGCGAAACACGCGGAAGTGTTGCCCGATGCCGGGCAGCGCCAGCAGCCGATCCGCGAGCCAGATGCGCAGCGCCGGCCGCCGCAGCGCGACACCGGCGGCCACCGCCAGCACCGCGAGGCCGCCGGCCAGCTCGGTGCCGTGCGCGTGCACCATGCCGCCCCACGCCATCAGCAGCCGCGACATCAGCGGCAGCTCGCGTCCGCTGTGTTCGAGCAGCGTCGCGAAGCGCGGCACCACGAAGCCGAGCAGGAACAGCACGACGGCCGCACCGACGAACAGCAGCACCGTCGGGTAGATCGCCGCCGACACGACCCGCGCGCGCAACTCGCGCAGCGTCGCGCTGTTGTGCGAATAGCGCGTCAGGCTGTCGGCCAGGCCGCCGGTCTGCTCGCTCGCCTTCACGCAGGCCACCAGCACCGGCGGAAAGATCGGGCTCGCATGCTCGAGCGCGGCCGACAGCGACTGCCCTTCCTCGAGCTGCCGCAGCAGGTCGCGGCACACCTGCGCGGACGCCTCGCGCCGCGCGTTGCCACCGAGCGTGCGCAACGCGTCGACGAGACCGACACCCGCATCGAGCAGCGCCGCCAGCTCGCGCGCGAACATGTCGACGTCGAACCGCGCACGCGGCATGCCGAGCCGGTTCGCGCCGCGCCGCTGCCGCCCGGCGTCCGTGCTGACCGATACGACGCGAAGGCCGCGCGCACGCGCGAGCGAGGCCGCGTTCGCCGGCGAATCGCTGTCGATGCGAAGCGTCTGCACCGAGCCGCTCGTATCGAATACATGCAGCACGAATTTCACGTCGAGCCTCCTTGCGAGCTGCTCACGACGCGCGCCGCGACCGCGGCCATGCGCCCCTACCACGACGAGATCGTCACGTTCTCGCCGGTACCGCCGCCGCGCCCGTCCTTGCCGAGCGAGAACAGGTCGTAGTCGCCGTGTTCGCCCGGTGAACGATACTGATAGGGCCGGTCCCACGGATCCACCGGGACGGCCTTCTGCAGATAGGGACCGCTCCACCGCGATGCGCTTTGCGGCTTGTTCACGAGCGCATCGAGCCCCTCCTCGGTCGTCGGATAGGTACCGACGTCGAGCCGGTATTGATCCAGCGCCTGGCCGAGCGACACGATCTGCGCACGCGCGATCTTGACGTTGGACTTGCCGACCTGTTCGAAATACCGTGGCGCCACGAGCCCTGCCAGCAATCCGATGATGACCATCACGACGAGCAGCTCGAGCAGCGTGAAGCCGCGACTCGCACACGCGCGGCACACGCGTCGCTCGTCACGCTGCCGCCGGCCCGGCCCGTCGGCCGGGATCGAGAACGATTCGTGGCTCACGGCTGCCTCCCTGTATCGACCCGCGGCACCGGCGCCGCCGATGCCGTTGATTGCATTCTTGTTCACGCCGGTACGGGTCAGAAGTAGGGAGTGCCGTCCATCCCCATGGGTAAATCCCCCCCTGTTGGGCCCTGCCCGAATGGAGGGGATTTACACACGGTCGTCGTCGTTCAGCGCGAGCACGCCGACGTCGATCGCGAAGTGAACGAGGCCGGTCAGGTTCACGACGCCGAGCTTGCGCATGAGATTGGCGCGGTGCTTGTCCACCGTTTTCGGACTGACCTTCAGGCACTCGCCGACCTGCCGGCTCGTGTGCCCCTCGACGACGAGGCGCAACACCGTGCGCTCGCGATTCGTCAGCGCATTCCACAATCGCGCCCGGTGCGCGTTCGCGTCGTGCAGCCCGCGCAGGCCGGCGCGGGCGCGATAGGCGTCGAGGCTGACGACGCACTTGCCCTGCATCACGAAGCGCATCTCGCGCACCAGGTCGGCGAACGGCGAATCCTTGACCACGTAGCCGTCCGCGCCGGCGGCAAACGCTTCCCTGACGTTGTCTTCGCTGCGATGAACCGTGAGGACGATGATCCGCGCATGCGGCACGTCGCGCTTGATCGTCGCGATCGCTTCGAAGCCGCTGCCGCCCGGCATGGACAGATCCATCAGGATCAGGTCGGGCCGCGTCTTCTCGGCGAGACGGCAGGCCTCGACCCCGCCGCTCGCCGCGCCGACGATGCAGTAGTCGGCCAGCTCGGATACCAGGTGACTCAGGCCGACCCGCAACAGATGCTGATCCTCGACGATCAGCACACGGTGCTTGTTGTCCAATTTCGACGCTCCTTTCAGAGACGCGATACCTGGTTGGACGCGACGACGTCGCGATAGGCCGCGAGCAGCTCGGTCGGCGTCGCGAAGCCGTCGATACGCAGCCACGGCTGGCCCGGCGCGGCCCGCACGAACGTCACCGGCGTGTGGTTCATCTTGTCGCCGCGATACACGTTGAACGCGCGTTGCGCGGCGACGCTCGCATCGACGGTACCGGTGTAGTGCTGCCATTCGGGGCCGGCTTCGAAGCGTGCCGCGTAGGTCCTGAGCCGCTCGGGCGTGTCCGCCTCCGGATCGATCGAGATCGACATGATGTGCACCTTGTCGCGGTCGGCGCCGAGTTCGCCCTGCAGCTGCTCGAGCGTCTGGCTGATCATCGGGCAGATGGTCGTGCAACTGGTGTAGATGAATGTCAGGATCACCGGCCGGCCGTCGTCCAGTTCCTTGGCCAGCGAGACGGTCCGGCCGTCGTCGCGCACGAGCTGGACCGACGGCTCGGCATACTGGACCATCGTGTGCACGGTGCCGGGCATCACGGCGTGATGATGCATGTGCATGCCGGCGGCTCCGGTCGCGCCGTCGGTCATCTGCGAGGCGGCCTTGTCCGCCGGTTTTGCGGCGGGTGCGGGCGCGGCGGGGCTATCGTTGGCGGGCGCCGCGGCGGGCTGCGTCATGGGCTCGGTAGCGGGCTCCGTCGCCTGCTCCGCGGCGGGCTGCATCGCGGGCTCGTTGGCCGGCTCCATCGCATGCCCTGCGGCGGGCTGCATCGCGGGTTCGGTGGCGGGCTCCATCGCGTGCTCCGCGGCGTGCGTCGCCGCGCTGTCGGCGGTGTTTCCGGCTGGATCTTCGCCACCGTTCTGCATGGTCATTCCCGTCATGCTCTCGACGGCATCCGGCGCACCATTCTCCGTGACGCTCGTGCTCGCGGCAGCGTTTTCCGCGGCCGCACCGCCGGCGTTCTCGATCGCGCTGCCATCGGGCGCACACCACGCGGGCGTCGCGGCAAGCGCAACGCCCGCGACCACGAGTGCGCCCATCGTCGATCTTCCGATCCTGTTCATACCAGCCTCCCTGAGACGCGCCCAGGCAGCGGACAATTCCGTGCCCCGCCACTGAAGTGTCATGAATCCGGTCGCGAGCGTCATGGGATGACGCCCCCCAAAGGCCGGTAGGACATGCCCGCTTGGCGGGATTTCCCGTTGCATACGGAAGGTATTTCCCCAAGACTTACGCGCGAAATCCCCATGTTGCGGGCCGAGTCGGTCACGTCCTAGAATGATCGAAACCTTACGGTTTCCTGAAAACTGCGCTTCGGGAGATACCATGACTGAACGCCAGCCGGAAGGACCACGGATCAGGCTGCTCGATCTGATCGATGCGATGCGCAAGCTGCGCAGCGCGGTGCGTCCCGATGATCGCCGCAGTGCTGTCGTCACCGATGCGCGTGGAGCGGCGCTCGCCATTCTCGCCGACGACGGCACCTTCGTATCGGTCAATCGCAGTGCCGCGGCGGTGTTCGGCTACACGGCCGCCGAACTCGTCGGCCGGCATCTGTCCGACCTGGCGCCCGACGACGCCCACGCCGAGCTGGCGGGCGAGCTGTCCACGAGCGCCGCCCTTCAGCAGCATTCGTTCACTGCAATGCTCAGCGGGCGAAGCGGCCATCCCGCGCGATTCGTCGTACATCAGCAGTCACTTCCCGACACGCACCTGTCGCTGACGCTGTTCGAGGAACCGTCGACGCCCGAGCCCGAACGGCGCGGCGCCGCGGCGAACGATGCGGGCGTGCATGCCTGCAACACCTATCTCCTGATGGGCCAGCAGAAGGAACGGCATCGGCTTGCCGCGGAATTGCACGACGGGCTCGGCCAGGCGCTGACGCTCATCAAGCTGATGAACGAGGACGCGCTCATGCGCATTCGCCGCGGCGAGATCGCCGACGCGACGACGCTGCTCGACGACGCCGTGCTGCGCATTCGCGAGACGATCGGCGAAGTCCGCCAGATCTGCGGCGAACTGAGGCCGCCGATACTCGACAAGCTCGGACTGCCGGCCGCGCTCGCTTCGCTGTGCCGGCGCATCGAGCGCGACGCGGACCCGCTGTCGGTGGAGTTCAATTGCGACGTCGACGACGACGACATACCGGATCATCTGAAGGCCGACGCGTTCAGAGTCGCGCAGGAGGCACTCCACAACATCGTCAAGCATGCACAGGCCACCGAGATCGTGCTCAGCCTGCAACACGATGCCGGCCGCCTGATGCTGACGATCGACGACGACGGCGTCGGCTACGAACGTCGCCCGCTTTCGACGGACGACGCGCGCACGGCCGGGCTCGGCCTGATCGGCATGCAGCACCGCATCGAGGCGCACGGCGGCACGTTTGCGATCCAGTCGTCCGCCGCGACGGGCACGCGCGTCTCGGCAACCTGGCCGCTCTGACGCGCAGCCGCGCTCAGCCCTTCACGCCGCCCGCCGGATAGTCGTCCAGCCGCGCGACGGCGCCTGCCGCCTGCACGCCGTCGGCGACTGCGTGCGTCGACACCTCGTCCACGTTCGGCTCCGCGCATTTCGCCGCGAGTGTCGTCAACAGACCCATGTTCATCGCGACGAGCACCAGCTCCGTCAGATTCGCGAGATGGAGCTTGTGCATCATGCTCGCCCGGTACTTCTCGATCGTCTTCGGGCTCAGGTTCAGGTACTGACCGACCTGCCGGTTGGTGCGTCCTTCCGCGATCAGTTTCAGCACGCTGCGTTCGCGTGCGGTCAGGATGTCCCACGCCTTTTTCGGCGCGGGCATTTCGCGACCGCTGACGAACGAGTCGACCATGTAGCCGTACACGTCGGCACTCAGGTGCTTCTTCCCCTGCATGACCATGCGCATCGCGAGCAGCAATTCGTCGAACGAAACGTCCTTGAGCACGTAGCCGTCGACACCCGCGCGCAGCGCCTCGCGCACATACTCTTCGCTCTGGTGCACCGTGAGCGCGACGATCCGGACGGACGGCGTTCGACGCTTGATCGTCGCGCTCGCATCGATGCCGTTCATCCCGCGCATCGACAGATCCATCAGGATCAGGTCCGGCGCGAGCGTCATTGCCTGATGGCATGCCTCCTTGCCGTCCCGCGCTTCGCCGACGACTTCGTAATCGCCTTGTGCGCAAAGCATCGACCGGAGCCCGTTTCTCAGCAGATCGTGATCTTCTGCAATTATCACGCGATATTTAGTATTCACGACTTCCCCCAAGTGTTCCCGCGCTTGCACCCCCGTTGGACATCGATGCCTCGGTTGCACGGTGCCGGACGCCCTTTCTGATGATTTCCTCGGTCCGGTCTGGTGGCCCGCCTCGCGAGCGATTGGCCACGCTCCTCGTCCGAGCAAGGATCGCGCCACCGCGCCGCGCGCGAGCGCCCGCGCCGGGCATGCATCTGCGGAAACGTCGTGCGACGACGGGAATGTTTCAGGCGTGAATCGTTTCGGGGTGGTGCGTCGCATCAGTAAGACTACGGATGGCGGGACTATCCGATCGCTTTCGCCGCGCGAGAAATGATTTCTTCTGCAACCACGGTTGCATCGAGCAGAAAACAACTGTTCCGCGTAAGGATCGTCAACTTCGCCGGATTACCGGATCCTACCGGTGATTCCTTGTGTAACAGTTTTGCACCGCCACCGCGGCAGCGTCTCCGCCGGCATCGAATTGTAGGAGGATGCCCCATTGTCGATGCGATCAACCGACCGCGAAAATGCAGATGCAGGAGACCTGAAAGATGCACTGCCAACCTTCGTCCGGATTACGAAAGACCATCGTCGTCGCCGCATGCGCGGGAATCGGCTCGGCATGGTCGTGCGCCGCTCACGCGCAGATATTCGGCATGGTGGCGAAGAACGGGGTCATCGTCCTGACCAACGTGCCCACCACGGTCAATCTGAAAGTGATCGTCGCGGCCGCGAGGCCAGCCGCCAGGCCGGCCGCTTCCACGACGAAGCGTGTCGCGCCGAAACACGTCGTCGCGTCGTCGTTCGAGGACGTGATCGCCGAAGCGAGCCGGTCGTTCAACGTTCCGCCCGAACTCCTTCGCGCCGTGATCGACGTCGAATCGGGATACAACCCGAAGGCGGTATCGGACAAGGGCGCGCTCGGGCTCATGCAACTGATGCCGGAAACGGCCCGGCGCTTCTCGGGCGGCGACATGTTCGATCCGCGCGCCAACGTGCTGACCGGCGCACGGTATCTGCGCTTCCTGCTCAACCTGTTCAAGGAAAACGTCGAGCTCACGCTCGCTGCGTACAACGCCGGAGAGAATGCGGTGATTCGGGCCGGGTATCGCATCCCGGCGATGCCGCAGACGCGCGAGTACGTGCCGCGCGTGCTCGCGCGCTACAAGCGGCTGCTCGCCGCGAATTGAAAAACGCGGAAAAACGCGAAACACGCGCGACCCGCGGCAGCCTGCGCGCGGCAATGCTGCCGGCATCGCGCGCACGGCGCGTTGCCGGGCGCCATGAAGCGATGGCGTCCGGCAACGGGTAGCGCCGTAGCGGCCGGCATTCGGCCCGCCCCGCCACTCATGGAAATGCCGGGACAGTCGGATCCTCTCCCTGCAGATGCGCATCCCTATGGTGAAGCCTGATCGCGTCTTCGATCTCGCGAACGCGGTCGGTCGGCACGTCGATCATCATCAGCAGCTCGCCATGCTCGATGCCCTCCTCGAAACGCTTCAGGCGCGTGCTCGGCATGTCGATGCCGATCATCGTCGCCACCCATGCGCCGAAGGCCGCGCCGAACAGCGTGATCGCCACGACGATGCCGCCGCCGATCGGCAAACCCGCGGGCTGGACCAGCATCAGGATCAGCCCCATCAGCATGCCGGTCGCGGAGCCGACCGCGGTGCCGCGCGCGAGCGACGGCAGCAGGTCGCTGCGTTGCACCAGCGTGGCTTCCGGCAAGTCGTCGCGCCAGACATCGTGATTCGCGAGGCAATGGATATGTCGCCACTCGATTCGCAGCGACAGCAGCTCGCCGACGATCGACCGCGCGCATTGCGCCGTCGGCAACAGAAAATAGACGCGTCTCATGGCAGCTCCTCCTGCGTCGCATCCGGAATGCGGCGATGCTCGTTCGGACATTCTGGTCCGGCACGCCCGCGGCGGGTAGGGGTAATGCTCGCCGAAGTGCATGGGTAGAACACGGTAGGAAACGCCCAGCATGCTTCAGAGTTGCCCGTAGCTGTGCAGCCCCGACAGGAACATGTTGACGCCGAGGAATGCGAATGTCGTCACGCTCAGGCCGGTGAGCGCCCACCAAGCGGCAACCGCGCCGCGCAGGCCCTTCATCAGGCGCATGTGCAGCCAGGCCGCGTAGTTGAGCCACACGATCAGCGCCCAGGTTTC